>NZ_JBBODE010000002.1:644741-967112 GCF_038002765.1 Peribacillus sp. FSL H8-0477
CGTTCAACATTTTTAATTAATAAAGAAGGAAACCTCGTAAAGGAATGGCGTAAGGTGAAAGTCCAAGGTCATGTAGAGGAAGCTTTGGAATATTTGAGGAAAGAGCAGTAAGCGGAGGGTATTATGAGAGATACTAGGCTTGTTAACTTAGCAAAAATGTTAATTCATCATTCAGTCAAGTTAAAAACAAAAGAGAGGGTCTTAATTCGCGGCCATTATAACGCTAAGCCGCTTATGAAGGAACTCATAGATGAGGTATACCAACTGGGAGCCTATCCGTATATAGAATTACTGGATGATGAACTGGATAAGCATTTGGCACTGGGCTATGAAAAAGAACAATTAGAGACAGCAGCGAAATGGGCTATGCAAAAATACCGAGATATTGATGCCGTTATTATTGCTTATGGTGAGGAAAATGATGCTGAAATGGCAGAAGTGCCTATGGATAAGCATAGACTCCGCGGCCAGGCAATGAAGGAATCGACCTTTTTCTACGTAAATAACCGTCGTTGGGTTCTTCTTAATTATCCAACTCGTGGTCTTGCACAAAAAGCGGGAATGAGCTTTAGCCGGTTCGAAGACTATTTACTAGATGTCAGTTCGGTTGATTATCAAAAAATGAACCAAGCTATGCAGCCGCTGAAAGAACTTATGGAGCGTACGGATAAAGTTCGGCTTGTAGCTCCTGAAACAGATATCCAGTTTTCAATTAAGGGAATCCCGGCCGTGGTCTGTTCAGGAGAAAATAACGTTCCGGACGGCGAAGTATTTACGGCTCCGATTAAAAATAGTGTTAATGGAGTAATTAGGTTTAATACACCATGTCCTTATCAAGGAACCACATTTAACAATGTGTCACTCACTTTTAAAGATGGGAAACTCGTGAAAGCTTTTTCAGATCAACTCGATAAAATGAATGAAATTTTCGATACGGATTCTGGGGCACGCTATATTGGTGAATTTGCACTTGGAGTTAACCCGTTGATTACTGAACCAATGGGCGATATCCTTTTTGACGAAAAAATATGCGGCAGTCTTCACTTTACACCAGGAGAAGCATATGAAGAAGCGGACAATGGGAATCGTTCGTCTGTTCATTGGGATATGGTCTTAATTCAACGTAAAGAATATGGCGGCGGTGAGATTTATTTTGATGACGTATTAATTAGGAAAGATGGCTTATTTATCCTTCCTGAACTAAAAGGCTTAAACCCCGACCAGTTAATCTAACGGCCTATTTTTCTAGTGTTAAGGCTTTTGTCCAACCAATTGTTTTGAAAGTGAATATGCTTAAGTATAGGAATACCTCCTCAAAACTAGCTTACGCGGTGATTCATTGCCGCGTTTTTTTTATGAACTATTAATCTCTACAAACCATGACATTGAAACGGAGGATAAACGAATGATAATCCTTACAACCCTCATTCTACCTGAAGCCTTACAAACAGACCTACACGAAACGTATCCAGAACTTACATTTTATTATCAAGATGGCGTAGATACGGAAGATGAACTTCTAAAGGTAGCAGATGTCATAATTACTTACGGGGAGGACCTCACAGAAAATCATATTGAGAAGGCACTTTCTTTAAAATGGATTATGGTGATCTCTGCGGGCCTAGAAAAAATGCCGCTGAAGGCGATTGCTGCACGTGAGATTTTGCTAACAAATGCAAAGGGGATTCATAAAATTCCAATGGCTGAATATACACTAGGTATGATCCTTCAATATGAAAAAAAGAGTAAGGACATCATGCTTAATAAGCAAAATCAAAAGTGGGACCGAGTATTAGAAATGGGAGAACTGCATGGTAAAACGATATTGATTGTTGGTGCGGGGGCCATTGGAGGAGAAATTTCACGGTTATCGAAAGCATTTGGAATGAAAACATTAGGAGTAAATAGAAGCGGCACTGCGGTAAACTATATCGATACACTTTATCAATTAGATAAACTAAATGAGGCTCTCGAACAATCTGATTATGTAGTTTCGGTTTTACCAAGTACTCCTGAAACAAAGGGGCTGTTTACAAAAAAACAGTTTCAGGCAATGAAGAATACCAGTGTCTTTATTAATATTGGCCGTGGAGACCTTTTTAACGAAAATGTTTTAGTGGAAGCCCTGAACAATGGAGAATTAGCACACGCTATCCTAGATGTGTTTGAACCTGAACCGCTAAATCAATCGCATGTGTACTGGACAATGGAGAATATAACAATTACTCCTCATATTTCTAGCCGAACAACCGAATATCTGCCTAGGGCTTTAGGGATTTTTAAAGAAAATCTGTTCAATTACTTAGAGGGAAACAGAGAACTCAAAAACACCGTAGACCCCTTAAAAGGATATTAACGTGGAGTATGATAATGGAAAAAAAACATATAAAAGGATAATGGTGAGATTTTAAGACTAATTTCACCTATCTTGATAGGTGAAACATTGACAAATACATGGTTTTCCCATTACACTAATTATAAAGATTATAATTTAAGAATTTATACTTAAAGAGAAAAAGAGGTGCATGACGGTGTCCGAAGATATGTTAAAGGAAGCCTTGCATTCATTAAAAGATACTGGAGTTAGAATCACTCCTCAACGTCATGCGATACTTGAGTATTTAATTAACTCCATGTCGCATCCAACAGCTGATGATATTTATAAGGCATTGGAAGGTACGTTTCCCAACATGAGCGTGGCAACTGTTTATAATAATTTACGAGTGTTTCGTGAAATTGGCTTAGTTAAAGAATTAACTTATGGTGATTCATCTGCACGTTTTGATTTTGTTACCACTAATCATTATCATGTTATTTGCCAAGACTGCGGGAAGATTGTTGATTTCCACTATCCAGGTTTGGACGAAGTTGAACACTTTGCTTCTCAAGTAACTGGCTTCAATGTCAGTCATCACCGCATGGAAATTTATGGTGAGTGCGCTGAGTGTTCTGGAACAAAAGAAGTGCATTAAAAAAGTTCCACCTTTACAGGAGGAACTTTTTTTAATTTATCCTATTTATCACTTATCTTTTTACGGTTATATTTTTCATCGAAATCTTTACCTGCAAGATTTTTATCGAGTGTTAGTGACTCGTCGCAATGCATACAGATATCGACACGGCCAAGAATTTTTGTTGGTTTGCCGCAATTCGGGCAAATTACTTGTACTGACCTGGTGGACAGCATACCAATCCAAAAATAAACAACTGTGCTTGCAACTATGAAAAGCAGTCCCAGTATCATGAAAATAGTCATCACTATTGGATGAGATTTAAAGAATATACCGCCGTACATCACAATAAAGCCGATAAAAATCAAACTTAAGGCAAAAGTACGAATTTTATTTATTTTACTAGAATATTTAGCCATTGTTGTCCCTCCTGAGATATAACTATATCATATCTATATGGCAAATATGAACAAAGATAGGCTATAAATTAAGCTGTAATAGTAGGAATAAGCAGGAGTTTGAAATAAAACTGTCGAAAAGAATAACTATATTAACGGTTTTGGGGGAATTAAACTATGGAGGACATCCTTCGTCCGATTTATCAGGAACGCGCCAGTATGAAATCTACCTTAGGTATTTTATTAATTGAAAAGAGAGACAGCAGTACGAGTACGGATTCTTTTGATTACATTCTATTTATCATAGTTAAAGAAGCAGAAGAACCTGTTTTCCTAAAACAATATACATATAGAAACAAAAAAGCATCCATGCATATCGTAGAGGAAGAAAAGCTGAAAGAATGGCTGCTGCTCGGAACGAATCGTAAAATGGTTGATTGGATCCAAAATGGTAAAATCCTTTTTGATAGAAATGAATATGTACATAATTTAAAAACAGAAATTCGAGAGTTCCCCTTCTATGGACGGAAGATTAAAATGGGGATGGAATTTGCAAAGCTCATTAGAAGATATGTAGATGGAAAATCATTCTTCGAAAACGGCCATGCGTTGGATGCGTATAACCATGTTGTTCATTCGCTGCATCATTTGGCTAGACTTGAAATTATCGAACAGGGATTTTATCCAGAGGTGACCGTTTGGAATCAAGTGAAACACATAGAACCTGAGATATTTAAGTTATATGAAGAGCTAGTGACCAGCGGAGAGTCTTTAGAGAAAAGATTAGAGCTATTGTTCTTAGCTAGTGAGTTCCTGATTTACTCGAGAACTAATCTAGGTTCACAGCATCTATTAGAAATCATGAGTACAAAGGAAGACCCTTGGAGTATTGCTGAATTAATGGCACATCCTGAACTTGCTCATTATTCTGTTGATCTAAGTGTTTTGTTAGAATACTTAATAGAGAAGAATGTTATTGATGTTATTAAGGTAGAGACTAAAGGACAAGAGATTTATCACCGGTATTACAGAGTTTGAAATTATTTTAAAAAAGCTATTGACCGATAAAAAGAATGATGGTATATTTATTAACGTTGCTGCGAGACATTCGCTTCGCAGCTAATTAAAACTTCAAAAAAAACTTTAAAAAAGTTGTTGACAGTATAAACGACAACATGGTATGATAATCAAGTCGCTTCGGAAGAAACGACAACGAAATTGCTCTTTGAAAACTGAACAAAACAAAGCGTCAACGTTTTAAAGAAGTGAGTACACACTATAAAAACAACCGAGCAAGTCAAACATTCTACGGAGAGTTTGATCCTGGCTCAGGATGAACGCTGGCGGCGTGCCTAATACATGCAAGTCGAGCGAATTGTTGAGTTTACTCAACAGTTAGCGGCGGACGGGTGAGTAACACGTGGGCAACCTGCCTATAAGACTGGGATAACTTCGGGAAACCGGAGCTAATACCGGATATGTTCTTTTCTCGCATGAGAGAAGATGGAAAGACGGCGTCTCGCTGTCACTTATAGATGGGCCCGCGGCGCATTAGCTAGTTGGTGAGGTAATGGCTCACCAAGGCAACGATGCGTAGCCGACCTGAGAGGGTGATCGGCCACACTGGGACTGAGACACGGCCCAGACTCCTACGGGAGGCAGCAGTAGGGAATCTTCCGCAATGGACGAAAGTCTGACGGAGCAACGCCGCGTGAACGATGAAGGCTTTCGGGTCGTAAAGTTCTGTTGTTAGGGAAGAACAAGTACCAGAGTAACTGCTGGTACCTTGACGGTACCTAACCAGAAAGCCACGGCTAACTACGTGCCAGCAGCCGCGGTAATACGTAGGTGGCAAGCGTTATCCGGAATTATTGGGCGTAAAGCGCGCGCAGGTGGTTCCTTAAGTCTGATGTGAAAGCCCCCGGCTCAACCGGGGAGGGTCATTGGAAACTGGGGAACTTGAGTGTAGAAGAGGAAAGTGGAATTCCACGTGTAGCGGTGAAATGCGTAGAGATGTGGAGGAACACCAGTGGCGAAGGCGACTTTCTGGTCTATAACTGACACTGAGGCGCGAAAGCGTGGGGAGCAAACAGGATTAGATACCCTGGTAGTCCACGCCGTAAACGATGAGTGCTAAGTGTTAGAGGGTTTCCGCCCTTTAGTGCTGCAGCTAACGCATTAAGCACTCCGCCTGGGGAGTACGGCCGCAAGGCTGAAACTCAAAGGAATTGACGGGGGCCCGCACAAGCGGTGGAGCATGTGGTTTAATTCGAAGCAACGCGAAGAACCTTACCAGGTCTTGACATCCTCTGACACTCCTAGAGATAGGACGTTCCCCTTCGGGGGACAGAGTGACAGGTGGTGCATGGTTGTCGTCAGCTCGTGTCGTGAGATGTTGGGTTAAGTCCCGCAACGAGCGCAACCCTTGATCTTAGTTGCCAGCATTCAGTTGGGCACTCTAAGGTGACTGCCGGTGATAAACCGGAGGAAGGTGGGGATGACGTCAAATCATCATGCCCCTTATGACCTGGGCTACACACGTGCTACAATGGATGGTACAAAGAGCTGCAAACTCGCGAGGGTAAGCGAATCTCATAAAGCCATTCTCAGTTCGGATTGCAGGCTGCAACTCGCCTGCATGAAGCCGGAATCGCTAGTAATCGCGGATCAGCATGCCGCGGTGAATACGTTCCCGGGCCTTGTACACACCGCCCGTCACACCACGAGAGTTTGTAACACCCGAAGTCGGTGAGGTAACCGCAAGGAGCCAGCCGCCTAAGGTGGGACAGATGATTGGGGTGAAGTCGTAACAAGGTAGCCGTATCGGAAGGTGCGGCTGGATCACCTCCTTTCTAAGGAAAATTAACGTGACGCTTTTGTTTTGTTCAGTTTTGAATGAGTAATTCATTCAACCTTGTTCTTTGAAAACTAGATAATAGATAGAAGGCAAATTTTGCATCAATTTTTAAAACACCGAATGTTTTTTTAGTAGGTTAAGTTAGAAAGGGCGCACGGTGGATGCCTTGGCACTAGGAGCCGATGAAGGACGGGACTAACACCGATATGCTTTGGGGAGCTGTAAGTAAGCGTTGATCCAGAGATTTCCGAATGGGGAAACCCACTGTTCGTAATGGAACAGTATCTTTACCTGAATACATAGGGTACTGAAGGCAGACCCGGGGAACTGAAACATCTAAGTACCCGGAGGAAGAGAAAGCAATAGCGATTTCCTGAGTAGCGGCGAGCGAAACGGAATCAGCCCAAACCAAGAGGCTTGCCTCTTGGGGTTGTAGGACACTCAATATGGAGTTACAAAGGAACGGGGTAAATGAAGAGGTCTGGAAAGGCCCGTCAAAGAAGGTAAAAACCCTGTAGTTGAAACTTCGTTCCCTCCTGAGTGGATCCTGAGTACGGCGGGACACGAGAAATCCCGTCGGAAACAGGGAGGACCATCTCCCAAGGCTAAATACTCCCTAGTGACCGATAGTGAACCAGTACCGTGAGGGAAAGGTGAAAAGCACCCCGGAAGGGGAGTGAAATAGATCCTGAAACCGTGTGCTTACAAGTAATCAGAGCCCGTTAATGGGTGATGGTGTGCCTTTTGTAGAATGAACCGGCGAGTTACGATCCCATGCGAGGTTAAGTTGAAAAGACGGAGCCGCAGCGAAAGCGAGTCTGAATAGGGCGAATTAGTATGTGGTCGTAGACCCGAAACCAGGTGATCTACCCATGTCCAGGGTGAAGTTCAGGTAACACTGAATGGAGGCCCGAACCCACGCACGTTGAAAAGTGCGGGGATGAGGTGTGGGTAGCGGAGAAATTCCAATCGAACCTGGAGATAGCTGGTTCTCTCCGAAATAGCTTTAGGGCTAGCCTCAAGATGAGAGTATTGGAGGTAGAGCACTGATTGGACTAGGGGCCCCCAACGGGTTACCGAATTCAGTCAAACTCCGAATGCCAAATACTTATTCTTGGGAGTCAGACTGCGAGTGATAAGATCCGTAGTCAAAAGGGAAACAGCCCAGACCACCAGCTAAGGTCCCAAAGTATACGTTAAGTGGAAAAGGATGTGGAGTTGCTTAGACAACCAGGATGTTGGCTCAGAAGCAGCCACCATTTAAAGAGTGCGTAATAGCTCACTGGTCGAGTGACTCCGCGCCGAAAATGTACCGGGGCTAAACGTATCACCGAAGCTGTGGATGGACACCGTAGGGTGTCCGTGGTAGGAGAGCGTTCTAAGGGCGTCGAAGCTAGACCGTAAGGACTGGTGGAGCGCTTAGAAGTGAGAATGCCGGTATGAGTAGCGAAAGAAGGGTGAGAATCCCTTCCACCGAATGCCCAAGGTTTCCTGAGGAAGGCTCGTCCGCTCAGGGTTAGTCGGGACCTAAGCCGAGGCCGAAAGGCGTAGGCGATGGATAACAGGTTGATATTCCTGTACCACCAATTTATCGTTTGAACGATGGGGGGACGCAGGAGGATAGGGTAAGCGCGCTGTTGGATATGCGCGTCTAAGCAGTTAGGCCGGAAACGAGGCAAATCCCGTTTCCATTAAGGCGGAGCTGTGATAGCGAGGGAAATTAAGTACCGAAGTTCCTGATTCCACACTGCCTAGAAAAGCCTCTAGTGAGATAAAGGGTGCCCGTACCGCAAACCGACACAGGTAGGCGAGGAGAGAATCCTAAGGTGTGCGAGAGAACTCTCGTTAAGGAACTCGGCAAAATGACCCCGTAACTTCGGGAGAAGGGGTGCTTTTTAGGGTGAATAGCCCGGAAAAGCCGCAGTGAATAGGCCCAGGCGACTGTTTAGCAAAAACACAGGTCTCTGCGAAGCCGCAAGGCGAAGTATAGGGGCTGACGCCTGCCCGGTGCTGGAAGGTTAAGGGGAGAGGTTAGCGTAAGCGAAGCTTTGAACCGAAGCCCCAGTAAACGGCGGCCGTAACTATAACGGTCCTAAGGTAGCGAAATTCCTTGTCGGGTAAGTTCCGACCCGCACGAAAGGCGTAACGATCTGGGCACTGTCTCAACGAGAGACTCGGTGAAATTATAGTACCTGTGAAGATGCAGGTTACCCGCGACAGGACGGAAAGACCCCGTGGAGCTTTACTGTAACCTGATATTGAATTTTGGTACAGCTTGTACAGGATAGGTAGGAGCCTTTGAAACCGGAGCGCTAGCTTCGGTGGAGGCATTGGTGGGATACTACCCTGGCTGTATTGAAATTCTAACCCGCGCCCCTTATCGGGGTGGGAGACAGTGTCAGGTGGACAGTTTGACTGGGGCGGTCGCCTCCTAAAGAGTAACGGAGGCGCCCAAAGGTTCCCTCAGAATGGTTGGAAATCATTCGTAGAGTGTAAAGGCACAAGGGAGCTTGACTGCGAGACCTACAAGTCGAGCAGGGACGAAAGTCGGGCTTAGTGATCCGGTGGTTCCGCATGGAAGGGCCATCGCTCAACGGATAAAAGCTACCCCGGGGATAACAGGCTTATCTCCCCCAAGAGTCCACATCGACGGGGAGGTTTGGCACCTCGATGTCGGCTCATCGCATCCTGGGGCTGTAGTCGGTCCCAAGGGTTGGGCTGTTCGCCCATTAAAGCGGTACGCGAGCTGGGTTCAGAACGTCGTGAGACAGTTCGGTCCCTATCCGTCGTGGGCGCAGGAAATTTGAGAGGAGCTGTCCTTAGTACGAGAGGACCGGGATGGACGCACCGCTGGTGTACCAGTTGTCTTGCCAAAGGCATAGCTGGGTAGCTACGTGCGGACGGGATAAGTGCTGAAAGCATCTAAGCATGAAGCCCCCCTCAAGATGAGATTTCCCATAGCGTAAGCTAGTAAGATCCCTGAAAGATGATCAGGTAGATAGGTTTGAGGTGGAAGCGTGGTGACACGTGGAGCTGACAAATACTAATCGATCGAGGACTTAACCATTCGTTTTAATTACATGCAAAAAACCTTCTTATTATCTAGTTTTGAAAGAATAAGTAAAATTGTTCTTGAATTTTTAACAAAAAGATATTATAATAATAAATGTCTTTCAAAATGAATAATGTCTGGTAATGATGGCGAAGAGGCCACACCCGTTCCCATTCCGAACACGGAAGTTAAGCTCTTCAGCGCCGATGGTAGTTGGGGGTCTCCCCCTGTGAGAGTAGGACATTGCCAGGCAGATTCATTTAAACCACTATATTATTCCGCAGTAGCTCAGTGGTAGAGCATTCGGCTGTTAACCGAACGGTCGTAGGTTCGAGTCCTACCTGCGGAGCCAAATGGAGAGCTGTCCGAGTGGCCGAAGGAGCACGATTGGAAATCGTGTAGACGGGTAACCCTGTCTCAAGGGTTCAAATCCCTTGCTCTCCGCCATTACTTCACGGCCCCTTGGTCAAGCGGTTAAGACACCGCCCTTTCACGGCGGTAACACGGGTTCGAATCCCGTAGGGGTCACCACATACATATTGGAGGATTAGCTCAGCTGGGAGAGCATCTGCCTTACAAGCAGAGGGTCGGCGGTTCGATCCCGTCATCCTCCACCATATTTTTTAAAAAGTGACGTTAGTAAAATTCCCATTATCGCGGGGTGGAGCAGTTCGGTAGCTCGTCGGGCTCATAACCCGAAGGTCGCAGGTTCAAATCCTGTCCCCGCAATCATAATGGTCCGGTAGTTCAGTTGGTTAGAATGCCTGCCTGTCACGCAGGAGGTCGCGGGTTCGAGTCCCGTCCGGACCGCCATTATTATTATGGCTCAGTAGCTCAGTCGGTAGAGCAAAGGACTGAAAATCCTTGTGTCGGCAGTTCGATTCTGTCCTGAGCCACCATTATAAACTTGATTTCTTAAGTTTACTAGCAGTATTATATATGGAGGGGTAGCGAAGTGGCTAAACGCGGCGGACTGTAAATCCGCTCCTTAGGGTTCGGCAGTTCGAATCTGCCCCCCTCCACCATCTTTACAGGGGCATAGTTTAAAGGTAGAACTGAGGTCTCCAAAACCTCCAGTGTGGGTTCGAGTCCTACTGCCCCTGCCATTTTTAAATTAAATTTAAATACTTTTCTCTTATCATGGCGGTTGTGGCGAAGTGGTTAACGCACCTGATTGTGGTTCAGGCATTCGTGGGTTCGATTCCCATCAGTCGCCCCATTTTTTTTTGAGAAAATATACTTAATATATAGATACTAATGGGCTATAGCCAAGCGGTAAGGCAACGGACTTTGACTCCGTCATGCGTAGGTTCAAATCCTGCTAGCCCAGCCATTAGCGGAAGTAGTTCAGTGGTAGAATACAACCTTGCCAAGGTTGGGGTCGCGGGTTCGAACCCCGTCTTCCGCTCCAATAAATATTGGCGGCATAGCCAAGCGGTAAGGCAGAGGTCTGCAAAACCTTTACCACCGGTTCGATTCCGGTTGCCGCCTCCAATTATTTGCCTGAGTGGTGGAATGGCAGACACGCCGCACTCAAAATGCGGTGCCGTAAGGCGTGCCGGTTCAAGTCCGGCCTCAGGTATTACTAAAAAGACTTCGTATGTCATATACGAAGTCTTTTTTCTGTTTGAATTTTAATGCCATTCATAACGAAATAGGTCTAAACCATTAAAAATAGTCCTAGACGGGAATAAAGCATGTTCAGACGGGATTAGTATTTCCACAGACGGGAATAACTCGTTTGGTGACGGGATTATCGCCATCTCAGACGGGAATAATTCAAAAGCAGCAAGCAAATAGAGAAAACACCCACTCCAAGGCAACGTGTCCACTAAACAGAGATCTCTTCTTTCTAGGCCATTATAAATTTAAAGAATTATTTGATAAAACAAAAAATATATGGAAATCTATTTACAACTTGTATAGAATAGGATAAAAGATTAAAAGTTTTAAGGGTGATAAAGTTAATCTAAGGGGGTGAAGAGAGGCGGGGGCGGGCTTTATAATGAATCAGGGAGAGTCGAGTAAAGCAAATCTTCATTCACAATTGATCGTTGTGTAAAAGCAGGAACAGCCAGGGGTAACTTCAAAAATATTTTGTATTATGATTGTACCTAATTATGTAAGCGTTTACTTGTGACTGTATTCTGTTTTTAAAATGGAGGTATGTTATGACTTTTGTACAAGACGTAACTGCAGTAGGGGGAAGTCTAGGTCTGACTGCGTTAGTTGCTGTTATTCCAATACTATATTTTTTCTGGGCTTTGGCAATTAAAAGAATGAAAGGGTATATAGCAGGTCTGACTACGTTATTGATTGCTTTGATTTTAGCAGTAGCTGCATTTGGAATGCCTGCTCAATTGGCGGTCATGTCAGCTACACATGGTGCAGTATACGGTATAATCCCTATTGGCTGGATTATTATTAGTTCCGTTTTTTTGTATAAACTGACTGTCAAAACAGGACAATTTGATATTATCCGTAATTCAATCATTTCGATTACTGAGGACCGCCGTCTGCAAGCATTATTAGTAGCCTTCTCTTTTGGTGCATTTCTTGAAGGAGCTGCTGGTTTTGGTGCTCCTGTTGCGATATCGGCTGCACTGCTTGTTGGGCTAGGATTTAATCCACTGTATGCTGCAGGATTGTGTTTAATTGCAAATACAGCCCCAGTTGCATTTGGGGCTATCGGCGCACCAATTCTGGCTTTAGAAGGGCCAACGGGAATTCCTGCAATTGAAATTTCAAAAATGGTAGGGCGCCAATTACCGTTTTTATCAATATTTATCCCATTTTATTTAGTTGTTATTATGGCAGGCTTTAAAAAAGCACTAGAAGTAATGCCAGCCATTTTAGTAACGGGTATTACCTTTTCCATAACTCAATTTTTAAGTTCAAACTACCTCGGACCAGAACTTCCAGATATTTTGTCAGCCTTAGTATCTATTCTTGCATTAGGGATATTTCTAAAGTTTTGGAAACCAAAAACTATTTTTCGCTTTTCATCCGAACAAGAATTGGCGTCAACTCTCGCTGTGAATGAAGCAGATGAGGATCAACCACATACAGGCAGACAAGTTCTAAAGGCATGGTCGCCTTTTTTAATTTTAACGGCTATCATTTCCATCTGGGGAATCCCAGTAGTTAAGCAAGCTTTAACGGGACATTATGAGGGCAGCAACCTATTTTTAACTGGACTTAATTCAATAGGACAAGTCTTTACATTTATTCCTAATGTTCCTTTACTGAATAATAAAGTTATAAATGTTGCTGGGGATGCCGTACCGGCATTTTATAAACTTGAGTTTTTAGGAGCTGCTGGAACTGCCGTTCTTATTGCGGCGATTATAACAAAATTTATTTTCCGAATTTCCTGGAAGGATTGGCTGCTTACTTTTACTGAGACATTAAATGAGTTGAAATTCCCAATTATTACGATTGCGTCAGTTGTCGGTTATGCATATGTGACAAATGCTTCAGGCATGAGTACAGCAATGGGGATGGTATTAGCGAAAACAGGATTCCTATTTCCTTTCTTCTCTCCAATACTGGGATGGCTTGGCGTGTTTATTACTGGCTCTGATACTTCATCAAACCTGCTCTTTGGTAATATGCAGCAAGTTACAGCAAATTCTATCGGCATGGATCCAGTGCTTGCTGTATCAGCGAACTCTTCGGGTGGGGTTACCGGTAAAATGATTTCACCTCAATCAATAGCAGTAGCTTGTGCGGCAGTAGGTCTTGCGGGGAAAGAATCAGAGTTATTCCGCTTTACGATAAAGCATAGTATTTTTCTAGTTATCCTTATTGGTATTATGACCTTCTTGCAAAATGGCGTACTATCTTGGATGATTCCTTAATAAAAAGGCAGCAGGTAAAAGTTCTTAATCGACTTTTACCTGTTGCCTTTTTATGTCGAGCATAAAGGAATGTATATGGTGAAGGTTGTCCCAATCGTTAATTTACTTGTAACAACGATTTTCCCTTTATATTTTTGAATAATATTATAACAAACAGTTAAACCAATCCCGGTGCCCCGCTCTTTAAGTGAGTAAAAAGGGGTGCCAAGAACATCGATTTGATTCTTCGTAAGCCCAATTCCTGTATCCGTAATCATTATTTTTGCCATATCCTGATCTTGTTCAGTTTCTATGGTAATAAAGCCTGCTCTATCCATTGATTCAATACCGTTTTTAATAATATTGACTAAAAGCTGTTTAAGCTCGATCGGGTCCATTTTAATATATAAGTCATGATTGGGTTTTAGTACTATGCCTATGTTCCGTTGATTAGCAAAGCTCGTTAACAGATCTGCTGTTTTTTTAATCTCATCATTTAAGGCGATGACCTGAACAATACCTGTTTGATGTTTAGCTAATGATAAATAATCATTAATAATGACTTGAGTATACTCCAGTTCAGTAAGCATAGTCTGGATATAAAATTTTTCTGTTTCGGTCAATTCCTCTTTTTGATCTAATAGTTGAGCAAATCCTTTTACTACTGTAATAGGATTTCTTATTTCGTGTGCTATCGTAGCGGCCATTTGTCCAACAGAATGTAATTGTTTGGCTTGTTGAAGTTCTTGATGAAAGGATTTTGCTGAGGCCATTCTATTATTCGTACTGATAAATACAAATAGCAAAATTACTTGTATAGCAATGAAGTTAAGTGTATTGCCAAATGCGTCTAATGAAACATAAAAATAAGTATATTGTAGATTTGTTTGAGAGATGACATTGATGAAGACCGGACCAAGTATGATATTTAAAGAAAAGACGATGTAAAAACCTATTTTATCAAATAAAAAAATCGGGATTAACGGGGCCATAGCGAATATAGCCAACATAATTGCTGTGTCGGGAAAAGTCCAAAACTTTAAGTAAAAATATACAGTTATTAAAACTATGAATATTGTTTTATAAAGCCTGCCTTCATTTTTTACATAAAAAATCAAAGATATGATAATTCCTGTTATCAATACAACTTGTAAAGACATGTCGAAAGGGTCGTTCTTCCAATTGATTGGAGAAACAGATATACCGACTAAGAGTAAGAAAGAGATCATCCCCATAAAACTTTTAAGAATTAATCGGTATTGATTTTGATAATATTCGTGATTTTTTAACATAATACTCCTTAATAGATTATTTATTTAGATTAATAGTAATCTTTTCTAGTACGAATGTAAATTGTCGCAAACATTATTTTCCAAATCAATAGAAAATCATCTATGTGAATTTAGTTAAAAAATGACATAAATTAATAACGAATGGGTATACAAATAAAAGACTATTTTAATTTAGGAGGATGATTAGATGAAGGCAGTTACTTTTCAGGGGGCAAAGGATATTCAAGTTAAACAAGTAGAAGATCCAAAACTTCAAATGAAAGATGATATTATTGTGCGGATTACTTCGACAGCAATTTGTGGTTCGGATCTTCACATTTATCAAGGTGCGCTGCCTGCGCAGAAGGATTATGTCATTGGTCATGAACCGATGGGAATCGTAGAAGAAGTAGGTCCAGAGGTGACTAAAGTAAAAAAAGGGGACAGAGTGGTTCTCCCGTTCAATATTGCTTGCGGTCATTGTTTTTATTGTGAGCATGATATGGAAAGTCAGTGTGATCATTCAAATAGGAATGAAGATATTGATACAGGTGGATACTTTGGGTTTACGGAACGTTATGGTAATTATCCAGGTGGACAAGCTGAATTTTTACGTGTACCGTATGGAAACTTTATGCCGTTCATAATCCCTGAATCGTGTGAGCTTGAAGATGAGGCAGTTTTGTTTATGTCAGATGTTCTTCCCACTGCCTATTGGTCTGTTGAAAATGCTGGTGT
Source organism: Peribacillus sp. FSL H8-0477 (assembly GCF_038002765.1). Classification (NCBI taxonomy): domain Bacteria; kingdom Bacillati; phylum Bacillota; class Bacilli; order Caryophanales; family Bacillaceae; genus Peribacillus; species Peribacillus sp. FSL H8-0477. Next base: position 659,848 of record NZ_JBBODE010000002.1, read on the forward strand.
GAAAAAAGGAGATACAGTAGTCGTTCTTGGATGTGGTCCAATCGGATTAATGGCACAAAAATTTGCCTGGATGAAGGGAGCAAAACGAGTTATTGCCGTTGATAATCTTCCTTATCGATTAAATCGTGCCAAGAGTATGAATAAAGTCGAAATATATAATTTCGATGAGTATAACAATATGGGAAGTTACCTTAAAGAAATAACGAGCGGCGGTGCAGATGTTGTTATCGATTGTGTAGGAATGGACGGAAAAAAATCTGTGGTTGAAGCCGTTGAGCAAAAGTTGAAGCTGCAGGGAGGTACGTTAAGTGCAATAGATATTGGATTGAATGCAGTTCGGAAATTTGGAACGATTCAACTGACTGGTGTGTATGGATCTAAATATAACATGTTCCCGCTAGGTAATTTATTTGAGAGAAATATTAATCTTAAAATGGGACAAGCACCAGTGATTCATTTAATGCCGAAGATTTTTAACATGATTACAGCTAAGGAATTTGATCCAACGGAGATTATTTCTCACAAAATTCCACTAGAACAAGCAAGCGAAGCCTACAAAATATTTAATGATCATGAAGATGAATGTGTAAAAGTCGTTTTAAAACCATAAATAGTGTAGGACTTTCCTCAAAGGCAGAATGCTTTTGAGGATTTTTTCTTTCTTGACGGGTTAATGTAGTTTATCATTAAGTTGAGGATTACTGGGGTACATAAGGGGGATGTCAGATATGGTAAAAGCAATCTTTTTTGATTTGGATGATACACTGCTTTGGGATCAACAAAGTGTAGCAAAAGCTTTTGACGCTACGTGCAGGGCAGCTGGTCAAAAATTCGGCATCGATGGCAAGCAGCTTGAAGAAGCGGTGCGGAGAGAAGCACGTGAGCTGTATGCATCATATGAGACGTATGAGTTTACACAATTAATTGGAATAAATCCGTTTGAAGGGCTTTGGGGGAACTTCCTTGATGATGAAGTGAATTTCCGAAAGATGAAGGAAATTGTTCCAGGTTATCGTAAAGATGCTTGGACAGGAGGCTTGCAAGCATTAGGAATCGACAACCCTGACTATGGTAAAGAGCTTGCCGAAATGTTTCCGCTTGAACGAAAGAAAAATCCAATCGTGTATGATGACTCCTATGAAGTTCTGAATCAGTTAAAAGAAGAGTACCAGCTGCTATTGTTAACAAATGGTTCACCGGATTTACAGCATACTAAGCTTGAAATTACGCCAGAATTAGTCCCTTATTTTGATCAAATAGTTATTTCAGGTGATTTTGGCCGCGGTAAACCAGACCCAGGGATTTTTGAGCATGCCCTGAAGCTGATGAATTTGAAAAAAGAAGAAGTGATAATGGTGGGAGACAATCTAATGACGGACATTCTTGGGGCATCCAGAGCAGGGATTTCTTCCGTATGGATTAACCGTCATGAGAAGGAACGTAATCATGTTATACCTGACTATGAAATAATTAATTTACACGAACTTTTCCCTATCTTAGCAAAATTAAAATAATTTTGTCGAAAAGGGTTTAGTTTTGAAAGCAGCGGGTATATAACTAGAATAACCACACCTTTGAAAAGAACGTTTAGGCGTGTTTAAAAAAGCAGCGGATGCCAGAAACATGGGGCATCCGCTGTTTTTTGTGGTATTTAAATCAGGATTAACCATAAAAGTAGTTTATTAGATTAATTTCGCTGAAAAGTCTGTAAATTTGGAAGGATTCGGTATAAAATATAAAGTATACAGAGAGGTGAGGGTTGTATGTCAAGCGCAGTGAAATTCAGAAATTTCTTAGGCAGAGAAAAAATACAAATGGAAGAAAAGCAGAATCAAGACGGGTCAACTTTTTTTAGAGCTGAGCAGAAGCTGAAGGATGGCTGGAAAGTTATTATTGGCTGTGCTTTTAATGAAAGAGGAGACATAGCTGATCTATTCTGTTTCAATGTAGCCGAAATTAAAAATCCAGAAAAGAAGACGGCTATCTATGAGCTTATTAATCAATTTAATACAGATTACCGATATTCTAAGTTTTATGAAGAGGATGGAATAGTATCCATTCGGTATTCTTATTTGGTTGAGGGCGAACTCAATGCAGATGTTGCTTTTAGAAAATTAATTATGCTGCTTGAAACAGCAGAAGAATCGTATCCGAAATTCATGGAAGTCATTTGGTCTTAAGCTTTTAGAAAAGTTCTTTTGCATGCAGAGGAGCTTTTCTTTAGTTTTAGAGAGTCATAAGTCCGATATGTTTGCATAAAAATAAATAGAAAGTCTGATTATGGGGTTGCATATCTTTAGAAAAGGGACTATAATTAATTCTGTTAAGTTTTTCGACAAGATTCAACAATATCTGCGGGTGTAGTTTAGTGGTAAAACCTCAGCCTTCCAAGCTGATGATGAGAGTTCGATTCTCTTCACCCGCTCCATAAAAAAATCATATATGCGGGTGTAGTTTAGTGGTAAAACCTCAGCCTTCCAAGCTGATGATGAGGGTTCGATTCCCTTCACCCGCTCCATAAAAATCATATATGCGGGTGTAGTTTAGTGGTAAAACCTCAGCCTTCCAAGCTGATGATGAGGGTTCGATTCCCTTCACCCGCTCCATACATATCACAACGCAGTTTTTCGTTACATATGAGAACGAAATATTGCGTTTTTTCTTTGTGCATACCATTATGGTGTGTTTTTTTTGTTTTCAATATTTGTAATAAACTTGGATTTTGCCTATAATTTAACTAATTGTTGGGGTGGAGGAAAATGAATGAGTGAGGTAAAGGTGGAACCGAAAGCTAATTGGCGGTCGTTTTTTGTACTATTAAAATCCGAGAAGCTCCCGATTGCAATGATTGTTTTTGTAATCGGATTAAGTCTGTTGGAAACAGGAGCCGCGTTAATTGTCCCCTTGTTTACAAAAGGACTTGTAGATCAGATGTCTGGAAGTGGAATAGAAACAGGCGTGATTATCCTGCTGTTGGCAGCATTTATTATTCAGACAGTCGCAGGTGGGGTTTCCTTTTATTTTTTAATGTACATCGGTGAGAATTTGGTCGCAGGTATTCGTCGGAAGTTATGGGACCATGTGCTGCGGTTACCTGTTTCCTTTTTTGATGCAAATCAATCAGGAGAAACATTGAGCAGAATTACCCAAGATACAACTACAATTAAGACTGTAATAACCAATCATTTGGTTACGTTTATTTCGGGAATTGTCTCTATTATTGGCTCTATAATCATATTATTTATGCTTGATTGGCGAATGACTTCTATTATGCTTGGAATCATTCCAATATCTTTACTAATTTTAATGCCTCTTGGAAGGAAGATGTATAAAGTATCTCGATCAACACAGGACGAGATGGCTTCTTTCAGCGGGAACTTGGGAAGGGTCTTAAGTGAAATTCGATTGGTCAAATCCTATAACGGTGAGGCACTGGAAAAGGAGAAAGGGTTCTCAGGAGTCGGAAAATTATTTCGTTTTGGGTTAAAGGAAGCAAGAATTCAGGCCGTTATTTCTCCCTTTATGACGACTATTATGATGATGATTCTGGTGATATTAATCGGTTACGGCGGAATTAGAGTAGCTTCAGGTGCGTTAACTGCAGGAACTCTTGTGGCTATTATTATTTATATGTTCCAAATTGTCGTTCCTTTCAGCCAGATGGCTTCCTTTTTTACTGCATTTCAGAAAGCGCTGGGGGCTACAGACCGGATTCAGCATCTGCTTAATTTAGAGCAAGAATCATACGCGGGAAAAGAAGGAGTCATGCATGGCGATTTAACCTTTGAACAGGTTATGTTTTCGTACGAACACTCAAAACCTATATTGACTAGCGTGTCTTTTACAGTACCTGCAACTAGTACAATCGCATTAGTGGGTCCAAGCGGTGGTGGTAAAACAACTATTTTTTCACTGATAGAGCGATTTTATCAACCAGACAGCGGAACTGTTACAATAGGCGGTGTGAAAATCTCTGATATAGACCTTTCGTTATGGCGGTCACAAATTGGGTATGTATCACAAGATAGTCCCGTTATGACAGGGACTATTAGAGATAATATCTGTTATGGAGTAGGCAGGGATATTACAGACGAAGAAGTTCGGCACGCGGCAAGTATGGCGAATGCCAACCGTTTTATTGAAAAATTGCCAAACCGTTATGACACAGAGGTTGGGGAACGAGGAGTTAAGCTGTCAGGGGGACAAAGACAGCGTATTGCTATTGCCCGGGCTATCCTGCGGGACCCGCGTATTCTCTTGCTTGATGAAGCAACATCTAATCTGGACAGTGAGTCGGAGCAGTTGGTGCAGCATGCAATTAAGAACTTAATGAAAGGCCGTACGACATTAATTATTGCCCATCGGCTGTCAACGGTTATTGAAGCCGATCAATTATTAGTCCTAGAAGATGGTCGGATTACAGGGCGGGGAACGCATCATCAATTGATAGAGAGCCATACTCTTTATAAGAAACTGGCTTCACAACAGCTGCAATTAGATTTAGCTAGTGTTGAGGACTAAAAACGCCCAAATTAAAAATGGGCGTTTTTTTTCCTTATGCAGCATTCAGCAAGAAAGGACTTGATAGGAACCTTCTCCGCCGTGTACTTGCAAAAACATATTCATGAGTGATTTTGTCAACTGATCGCCTTCCTCAATGGAAATAGACGATTTTAAGTAGATGATTTGAAGGGCTTCAGTCGTTTCTTCTGTTACCTTGGTTCGGATTGAATCGATATATGGACTCCCAAAAGGACCCAAATCATCAGCTGATGTAATCATATTATGTAGGGAATTAGTGCGGCTGTTCAATCCCGTATATTCTTCATTAGGATAACCAATCCTGATGGTGATTCCTGTCTTAAGCTCAGCCAGATCATAAATGCCGATTGGTACTTCATATTGAAGGGAGAAAAAGGTATTTAAATCTATGGCTGAATGGACGGGTAGAAGATAATTCTGTTTTTTAATTCTTCTGTACAAAGCTTCTACAGAAGGTCGGTAACGGGAAGGATCGGTTCCGGCTGCTTTAAAAATTTGGCGCCATTCTCTAAGACCAGAAAAATCGGTCAGTTCTTTATCTAGTAAATCAAAATAAAGGGATTCCTGAAACAATTGAAGTCTCCCTTTGACCATTTGTGGTGATGGGCCTACTTCTATGCCAGAATATTGGATAATGCCAGCCTTAAAACCAGGGACTTTCTTACAGAGTTCAGGATGAATCGAGATTTCCATACGTTACACCTCCAAAAATACTTGAAAGTAGTTTATCATAGATACCAATGGTTTAAAAAGTTGTTGTTCCATTTGGTAGTGATAGTAAGCAACGAAAAGAGGCATAATTCGTGGATTTTCAAGCACTTAAACAAGAATTGATTATATATAGTAAGGAAATTGGCATTGATAAGATTGGCTTCACGACAGCGAATACTTTTGATGAAATGAAAAATAGACTTCTTCGGCAGCAGGAGCTTAACTATCAATCAGGTTTTGAAGAGCCTGATATTGAAAAACGGGTAAATCCTGCTTTGGTAGTACCAGAAGCTCGTTCTATTATCTCAATTGCGCTGGCGTATCCCTCAAAGCTGAAAAATCCTCCTCAAAGTAAGAGGGGAGAGAGGCGCGGAATTTTTTGCCGTGCGTCTTGGGGAACAGATTATCATACGGTGTTACGAAAAAAAATGGCACTGCTAGAAGAATTCCTGAAAGAGAAAGTACCAGAGGTAGTCATTAAATCTATGGTAGATACTGGGGAGTTGGTGGATCGAGCTGTAGCTGAGCGTGCGGGAATTGGCTGGAGCGGAAAAAATTGCTCAATTATTACCCCGGAGTTTGGTTCATATGTGTATTTAGGGGATATCATTACGAGTCTTCCATTTGAACCGGATACGCCCATGGAGGATCGCTGTGGAGAGTGCAATAAGTGTGTGGATGTATGTCCGACTGGAGCACTGGTTCAAGGTGGTCAGCTTGATTCGAGCAAATGCATAGCCTTTTTAACACAAACAAAAGGATTTCTTCCGGATGAATACCGAACTAAGCTTGGTAACCGTTTATATGGATGTGATACATGTCAAACCGTTTGTCCCGAAAATAAGGGGAAGGACTACCATTTTCATGAAGAAATGGAACCTGATCCTGAACTTGCTAAACCACTGCTGCGTCCGTTATTAACGATGAGTAATCGCGACTTTAAGGATAAATTCGGTCATGTATCTGGATCATGGCGAGGAAAAAAACCAATTCAACGTAATGCCATTATCGCTCTTGCTCATTTTAAGGATGAAACAGCATTACCTGAATTAATGGATCTGGTAAGAGAGGATCCACGTCCTGTGATTCGAGGAACTGCGGCTTGGGCCATAGGTAAAATTGGCGGGGATGAAGCATATCTGGCATTAAAGCTAGCTAAGAGTGAAGAACAGGATCAAGAAGTTCTCCAAGAAATTGAAAAAGGATTACAAATGCAGGATAAATAATGATTGGCTGGTCTCTCCGCATAACTTCGGAGAGGCTTTTTTTATGAGATCGATATTTCCTTACCATTTTGAAACTTTTAACAAGCTGTCATTCATACATTGAAGTAAAAGATGACAAGGAGGAAGCAGATTGAAAGAGCAGCTAAAAGATTTACTGGCCGTGCGTGTGCAGCTTTTGGTTATTGATGGGGATGGTGAAAACGGAAGCGATAGGTTAGTGAATAAACGGGCATGCCTTCGAACGAGAGATGCAGAAATTGTGAGGGTCCAAGCAATTGGACGTATTATAAATGATACAGAAAAGGGCGATGAACATTGGTTGGATTACCAGGTGCATTTTAAATATTTAATCAAGCACGGGACATTGTTTTATATTGAAGAGGAGCTGGAGCAGCGAAGAGCGTTATTTCATTCTGGAAAACTGAATGATGATTGGCAAATCCAACCTTCCTATCAAGAACGCGGCCCGGGTGTACCAGCTGTCGAATCAATACCGGAACGACTAAACTACCGATATAGTCGATTAAAGGCAGTTCAATATGCAGAGCGTTGGTGGAATGAATTTAATCCTGCCTATCCAAAATTTACGGACGATTGTTCAAGCTTTATTTCTCAATGTCTTCATGCTGGAGGCATACCTATGTGGGGGAGTCCGAAGAGAAGCACTGGCTGGTGGATGAGCGGAACGGTATGGAGTTATAGCTGGACTGTTGCTAATGCTCTTCAGCAGCTCTTGGATAGGGGGCAGGGGATTCGGACGAAGGAAGTACAACGCCCAGAAGAGCTTGATTTAGGCGATATCATTTGTGTGGATTTTCAGGGTGACGGCCGGTTTGATCATTCGTTGATTGTTACGGCTAAGGACCAAAATGGTATGCCGCTTGTAAATGCACATACAACTAACAGCAGGCATCGTTATTGGGCGTATGAGGACTCTACGGCATACACACCAAATATTAAATATAAATTCTACTTAATATTGGACGGTACCTAAAGAACTTGTTCTGTTTTTTCAACGTTTATTTAGTGATATACTATGTGTTGAAGAAAAAACAAGAGGTGAAAAGAAAGTGTCCATACATGTAGTTTTATACCAGCCGCAAATTCCTGCGAATACCGGAAATATATCGAGGACTTGTGCAGCTACTGATACAACGCTTCATATGATCCGCCCTCTAGGCTTTTCAACAGACGATAAGATGTTGAAAAGAGCAGGACTTGATTATTGGGAACATGTGAAAATTCATTATTATGATTCATTAGAAGAATTTTTTGAGAAAAATGCAGGCGGAGAGTACTTTTATATAAGTAAATTTGGTGAGAAACCACATACCACTTTTGATTTTAGTGATCAAAATAAAGAGCATTATTTCATTTTCGGACGCGAAACCACTGGTCTTCCAAAAGATTTAATTCAAGATAACCTTGATCGTTGTCTGCGCATCCCAATGACGGATAAAGTACGTTCACTTAATTTATCCAATACCGCAGCTATTTTGGTATATGAAGCATTACGGCAGCAAGACTATCGCAATTTAGATATCATAATGAAAGATTGAATCTAACGTTGTGCGAGGAGGTTGGTTTATCTTTGCACAACTGATTCATTAGTGATTCTTTGGGGAACAGAAAAGGGAAGGATACTTCTGGAGGTGATGGTCATGAATAAATTAGTTGAAACGATTTTAGATCATAGATCAATTCGATCATTTGAGGACAAGCTTCTATCAAAGGAACAAATTGAAACGATGGTTCTATGTGCTCAAGCAGCATCCACTTCAAGCTATATTCAAGCGTATACAATCATTGGTGTAACCGATCCTGAGAAGAAGGCCGCTCTTGCAGAAATAGCAGGACCGCAGACATATGTTGCAAAAAATGGCCATTTATTCGTATTTTGTGCTGACTTGCAGCGTCTTCAAAGAGCTGCAGAAATGGAAAATGCTGATGTGACAGAAGCACTTGAAAGTACGGAGAAATTCTTAGTTGCTTCTATCGACGCAGCATTGGCTGCACAAAACGCTGCTATAGCAGCTGAATCAATGGGATTAGGCATCTGTTATATTGGAGGTCTGCGTAATAATCTGTCGGAAGTATCGAAACTTTTAGGAATTCCTAAGAGAGTCATTCCACTATTTGGGTTAGTAGCTGGGTATCCAACGAATCCTTCTGCCAAAAAACCAAGGCTTCCTCTTGAAAACATTTATCATGAAAATGAGTACCAAAGTGACCCTGAAATTTTCAATGAACAGTTAGAACAATTTAACCGGATTATCCGATCGTATTATCTTAAACGGTCAAATGGTTTGCGTAAAGAAAATTGGACATGTCAAATGACGGCTATGCTTGGGAAAAAATCAAGGCTGTACTTGAAGGATTATATCGAGAGCCAAGGGCTGAATAAACGGTAAAGAAAAGAGCTGCCAATAAAGTTGGCAGCTCTTTTATGTATTTATGCGTGTGGCTTATCGTTATAACCTGCAGTGAAGATTGCAGCTAAAAACGTAATAGAAACAGCAACAATAATGACTGTACCCATGTGGCAGCCCCCTTTGTATTGTATTGTCCCAAATTATAGTATAAAAATAGTATACCCCAATTTCCATCTGTTGTGAACGTGAGCAGCAGATTTTCTTTCATATCCAGTCTTTTCTTTTTCATAATAGTTAACTAAACTAGTAATAAATAGAAAAATAAAAGATATGGAGTATACTATGACGAGAATTTTATATATAGAAGATGATGCGGATATAGGGAAATTATGTGAAGATGATTTAGCAGAAAGAGGATATATAGTACATTGGCTTAAATCAGGAGAAGAAGCGCTGTCTTTTGAGGAAAATGTAGAAATAATCATTTTAGATGTGATGCTTCCTGGACTGGATGGGTTTACAGTAGGACAGAGGCTTAAACAAAGGTATCCGCATACCCCGATTCTTATGTTATCAGCTCGTTCAAGTGTGGATGATAAACTGTATGGCCTGCAATTTGCAGATGATTACCTAACGAAACCTTTTCATCCAGATGAATTGGCCGCAAGAATTGAAGTTCTGCTCAGAAGAATAGGCCAGATTACGGAGAGTGACCTAGAAATTGCTCATCTGAAGATTAATCTCCATCAAAATCAAATTCTTGATCGTCGTACCAATCAAGAAATTCTCTTAACAGGAAAACAATTTCGCATCTTTATGTATTTTCTGAGACACCCCAATCAGATTTTATCAAAGGAGCAGATTTACGAGGCGGTTTGGGGTGAAGCATTTATCGTTGGAGATAAGTCAGTGATGGTTCATATTCGACACATCCGTGAAAAAATTGAAGAAAGGCCAGGTTTTCCAAAAATTATTGAAACGATCCGCGGGCTGGGCTACCGGGTACGCCAATGAGATGGTTTCAGTCATTATTAACGAGATATGTACTGATTATTTTTTTAGCAATCATTATTTTGCCCTTTTCGTTTCCGTTGACGTCATTACTGATGCTGCCGTTGAGAGAAGGAGTGTCGACTAGTTATCAAAGCGGATCTACTTTGGAAAAGAACGTAAAAAAAACGGCAAAAGAGCTGGATGGTGCAGACATAGCGGATGTAGACCAACAGGTGAAAAACATTCAAGCGTCTTTCAAAAAGGCAGATATCTTTTGGGTAGATGCTGAAGGAAGGACGCGCCAAAATGCTTATCAGAATGATATTCCTGAGATTTGGTCCGCAGGGTACACTGTTGAGTTTATGAAAAAAAATCGGGGTTCTGATGCAGATCCATATACGCTGGTAACGATGCTGGGGAAAACTAATAAACAGGGATTCATTGTTACGCAGGTTCCGCGGAATCTTATGAAAACCAACGATGAGTTACTATATCAAAAATACAATCTACTCTGGATTATCGGTATTTTTATCATTCTATGCGGCTTTATCTTTATTTCTTTCATTTTCTTCTATCGCATTCGTAAACGGTTACTAAGGGTTCAGAATGCAATGACGATACCGACAGAAAATGGGATTCCTTCGCCGTTGGTCATTGAAAAAAGAGACGAAATTGGTCAATTAGAGGAATCTTTTAATAATATGATTGGTAAGTTGGAAGTGAGTCGTGAGCGAGAAAAAGAGGAAGAGGAATTGAGGAGACAGTTAATTGCAAATCTATCTCATGATTTACGGACACCTTTAACAACAATAAGGGGACATGCTTTTCGCCTTAAAAGAGAGCCATTAACGAATCAAGGACATTCTTCACTAGCATCCATTGACGCTAAGGTGGATTACTTGGGACAATTGATTGAGAACTTAATGAGTTATACACTCCTTTCCTCAGGGAAATATCCGTTTCATCCGGAGCGTATAGATGCAGCGAGGATCGTCCGGTCGTCAAGTGCTGCTTGGTACCCAGTCTTTGAAAAGGAAGGATTTATCATTGAATTAGATATTATCGATACGCCAATATTTTGGACCATTGACCCTCAATGGTTTGAACGAGTACTTGATAATGTATTTCAAAATGTCAATCGTCATGCGGTTTCTGGTAAGTATATCGGGATCACTTTTAATCATTTGGGTCTTAGTGTGAGTGACCATGGAAAGGGAATGGACGGGCAGTCGGCGGCAAAAGGTGCAGGTATTGGCTTATCGATTGTTACTATGATGCTTAAGACTATGAAGTTGGGTTTGACCATTAAAAGTGGTGAATCAGGAACGATGATTACCATTCAACCTCCTCATTGATTTTGAATAAGTACGAGAAGACTGCTGACTCTATTGTGTCGGCAGTCTTTTTTAGTACGTTTACTTGTTTCTTAACCAGAATTTAACCTTTCCAGATATCTCCTTTTAACCTAGGCGTTTTATGATTAATCTAGAGGTGAGATTTGTGGAAAAGTTTATGATTCAAACAAAGGGATTAACGAAGACATTTAAAAAGAGAAAAGTTGTAGAGAACCTTGATTTACAAATTAAACAGGGAGAAATTTATGGTTTTTTAGGGCCAAATGGGGCTGGGAAAACAACTACGATTCGAATGTTACTCGGGCTTGCTAGACCGAGCAGTGGAACGATTGAAATGTTCGGCAAGGACCTGTTGGAAAACAAATCTCATATTTTGAAAAAAACAGGTTCTCTGGTAGAGTCGCCATCTTACTATGGTCATTTAACAGCTTATGAAAACTTAGAGGTACTTCGTAGACTTCTAGAGATACCCAAATCAAGAATCGATGAAGTGCTCTCTATTGTTCGATTAAACAGGGAAGCGAAACGGCCAGTTAAGGGTTTTTCTCTTGGTATGAAGCAACGGCTCGGTATTGCTGCAGCCATGCTTGGAAATCCGGAGCTTTTAATTCTTGATGAACCGACAAATGGACTCGATCCATCAGGAATTCATGAGATCCGCGAATTAATTAAGTCATTGCCGAAGGAGCATGGGACAACGGTTCTTGTTTCGAGTCATTTATTATCAGAAATCGACCTGATGGCTACCCAGCTTGGAATCATTGCGAAAGGACAATTAGTTTTTCAAAACTCTATTGAAGAAATAAGAAAAAGATCGAGGAGTCGAATAGGCTTCCATGTTAACGATCCAGAAGCAGTAAGGATGTTAATCAATAGCAGTTATGCTGTAAATGAAGAAGGGATTGTGTATGTAGATTATCTTGCAGATGCAAAAGTTGCTGCAATGGTTGACGTAATTATCAGCCACAAGTATGAGATATATCGAGTTCAAGAAGAAAAGCAATCTTTAGAAGAGATTTTCCTAACCATTACAAATGGGGAGGCAAGTCTTTAATGATTCGTTTTCTTTTAATAGATACCTTAAAGATGAAGAAAAAGTGGGTATGGTTTCTTGTGTTTCTTGGACCAGCGGGAGTAGTGGGTTTAGAGGCATTTAATTTTCTGCTTAGGTATGATTGGCTGACTAAGCAATATCAGGATGACCTATGGGGCGGGTTAATTGATGAATCAAGGATACTTGCTGTTCCTGCGTTAATGATGGGACTAGCTATTGTTGCTTCTATATTGGCTGGTATTGAGCATCAAACAAATTCTTGGAAACAGATGCTGGCGCTGCCAGTTTCAAAATGTAGTTTGTTTACTGCGAAATTTATGCTGCTTACGTTCTTGCTGTTTATTTCCTGCACATGCTTAGGACTTGGGCTTATTGGTTTAGGAGCAGCGTTAGGTTTTGGAACGAAGATTCCATTAGTATACCTTTTGAAAATCAGCTACTATCCGTTTCTTGCGGCACTGCCTTTTGCAGCTTTGCATACATGGCTTTCCATTGTCGTAAAGAATCAAGCAATTGCACTGACATGTGGGATTATCGGAACCATTCTATCTTTATATGGGGTCATTATGCCTGATTGGGTTCCCTATAAATGGCTCTTTCTTGAAAACAGCTGGGGAAAGGTCGAGTATTCAGCTGCAGCCGGAGTATTAACAGGTCTCTTAGTCTATCTAGTTGGTCTTCTGGATTTTTACCGAAGGGATGTGCTTTAAATGCTTCGGATGTTTTATGCAGAGCTGCTCAAGATGCAGAAATCTTCAATATGGTGTTTAACATTGGTAAGTCCGTTACTTGCTGCGTTAATAGGTCTAGGAATTGGCATCGAAGGTCCTGTTCAATGGGAGCAGTTAATGGCTCATATGAATATCACTCATTCCGTTTTATTTCTGCCGCTTTTAGCGGGAATCTTTTCAAGCAGTACATGCCGATTTGAGCATGAAGAGGGAGGGTGGAAGCAACTGCTTGCAAAGCCAGTATCCCGGGGTGTAGTTTATACAGCCAAGTTTTTGATCGTTGCATTACTCCTGATGCTGACCCAGCTGTTATTCTTGGCCGTTCTATTGATAACCGGTTGGATAAAAGGGTTTCCAGGAGATATTCCTTGGGAATTATTCCTTTTAGGTGTTGGTGGATCACTACTTGCTAGTTTGCCGCTGGCAGCGCTGCAGCTTTTCGTTTCTACTATTTGGTCAAGCTTCGCCGCACCAATGGCATTAAATGTGATTTTTACACTGCCCAACATTTTAATTGTGAATTCGGAAAAATTTGCTCCTTATTATCCTTGGGCACAGCCTTTTCTAGCTGCTTTTTCATGGACAGACAAGGTTGGAGGATTGCCAGTTTTTGATGCAACGTTATATGGGGTGGTTGTGAGTAGTTTTTTTCTCTTTTTCGTTAGCGGTTTTACGTATTTCCAAAGAAAAGAAGTGTAATCTGGCACACCACCATCAACCTTTTTCTGTTACTTATTCATGTTTAGGCAAATCCAAGCATAGATTAAAGTAGTCTCTGAAAGGTAACAGGGGGAGGTACTGAAAATGGATATATTAAAAAAGATTGGCAGGTTTCGAGAAGAAGAGCAAAAGCTAAAATGGGAAGGTACCTTTGCAGAATATTTGGATATTATCCAAAAACAGCCGCTGGTTGCTCAGTCTGCACATTCACGTGTGTATAACATGATCAAAGATGCTGGAATTGAAGAGGTCAATGGCCATAAAAAATACAATTTTTTTAGTGGACAGCTGTTTGGATTGGAAGAATCATTAGAGCGTTTAGTTGAAGAATATTTCCATCCTGCGGCAAAACGTCTTGATGTTCGTAAACGGATTTTATTATTAATGGGACCGGTATCTGGAGGGAAATCAACTCTTGTTTCATTATTAAAACGGGGGTTAGAATCGTATACCCTTCAGAATCAGGGTGCCATTTATGCTATTAAAGGCTGCCCTATGCATGAGGACCCGCTTCATTTAATTCCGCATATACTTCGAGATGATTTCTTTGAAGAATATGGAATTCGAATTGAAGGGAATTTATCACCACTCAATTTAATGAGACTCGAAAAAGAGTTTGGAAATCGAATTGAGGATGTATTGGTTGAACGTATTTTCCTTTCTGAAGATAAACGGATTGGAATAGGTACATTTAGTCCTTCTGACCCTAAGTCTCAGGATATAGCCGATTTGACAGGAAGCATTGATTTCTCAACCATAGCCGAATTTGGTTCTGAATCAGATCCACGAGCTTATCGTTTTGATGGAGAGCTGAATAAAGCCAATCGTGGGATGATGGAGTTTCAGGAAATGCTGAAGTGTGATGAAAAGTTCCTCTGGCATTTATTGTCGCTAACGCAGGAAGGGAATTTTAAAGCTGGCCGATTTGCGTTAATTAGTGCAGATGAATTAATTGTTGCCCATACAAATGAAACTGAGTATAAATCATTTATTTCAAATAAGAAAAACGAAGCCCTTCATTCACGGATTATTGTTATGCCTGTTCCATATAATTTGAAGGTGACGGAAGAAGAAAAAATTTATGAGAAAATGATTCATGAAAGTGATGTTTCTGAGGTTCATATTGCCCCTCACACGTTAAGAGTAGCAGCAACTTTTAGTATTTTAACACGCTTAAAGGAACCTAAAAAGGGTGATATCGATTTAGTTAAGAAGCTCCGTCTCTATGATGGAGAAAATGTAGAAGGGTTCAATTCTTCTGATATTGCTGAATTGAAGAAGGAATACCAGGATGAGGGCATGAGTGGAATTGATCCACGTTATGTCATTAATCGAATTTCATCGACGATCATCCGAAAGGAAATTCCGTCAATCAATGCACTGGATGTATTATTATCTTTGAAGGATGGACTTGATCAGCATCCATCTATCAGTGCAGAATTACGTGATAAATACTTGAACCACATTTCCGTTGCCCGTAAGGAATATGATTCTATTGCGAAGAATGAAGTTCAAAAAGCATTCGTCTATTCGTATGAGGAATCGGCAAAAACAATGATGGATAATTATTTAGATAATGTTGAAGCATATTGCAATAAATCAAGATTACATGACCCGCTGACAGGAGAAGAACTTTCACCTGATGAAAAACTAATGCGTTCTATTGAAGAACAAATTGGCATTTCTGAGAATGCTAAAAAAGCATTTCGTGAGGAAATCTTAATTCGAATCTCTGCTTATGCCCGTAAAGGCAAACGGTTCGATTACAATTCCCACGATCGCCTTCGTGAAGCCATTCAAAAGAAATTGTTCGCTGATCTTAAGGATGTGGTTAAAATCACGACCTCAACTAAAACACCAGATGAACGACAGCTTAAGAAGGTTAATGAAGTAGTCGCACGTCTTATTGAGGAACATGGATACAACTCAACATCTGCCAATGATTTATTGAAATATGTTGGAAGTTTATTAAATCGCTGAGAAAAAAACCTGCCAGAATCCTGGCAGGTTTTTAGCTGTTAAGGAATTTAGATAGCTAAATAACTACCATCCTAAAGGTTATTTATGGTAATATTTTCTTATAAATCTTGTTTGGGGGTAATAGGATGAGTGTGGTAGCTGAATTACATGACTTAGCGAAAAAAATGAACGATAATCCTGTGCATATTCAAGATCAAAAGAATCGAGTATTTCAAGTGGAGTTAGATGAAAGCGGAACCATTCAAATGATTCTGCAAGATGGCCAGGTAGTAGTTGACGAAAATCCGAGCAAAGAGCCCGATGTTACGCTAAAACTCTCTGATAGTAATTTTTCAAAACTCCTAAAGGATGATTTGAATACTACACTTGCCTTCATGACTGGCAAGTTAAAGCTTGATGGTCAAATGGGTCTTGCCATGAAACTCCAAGAAATTTTAAAACAATACCAATAATAAAAAACAGTCCTTTTTTCGAAAAGGGCTGTTAAAGGAAGAACTCATTATTTTTCAGTTCGAACATGTAACCCATTTTGTTCGATTAATACCGTAATAAGCTGTGGTGAAATTTTTTCGGGATGATACTCAATTTTTATTTCGCCGTCATCGACATCAATCATGGCACGTTCTATTCCTTCAGTTTGCTGCAAGATTGTTTGGATATTTTGAATAGGACCGTCAGAGGTGGCTTCTTTCACATACATGGTTGTAGTAAGCATCGTTTTGGTTCCCCCTTTACTGGCTAGTATAGTTATCTATACCCACATATAGAAAAGGTATGTGTTGAAATGAGATAATATTTATTAGGAAAACAAGTCTAAACAGCTATGAATAATTGCCTTGAAATTGGTTAATTTATGGAAATAAAGGGTAGTGAGGAACAGAGGTGATTTTAATGAGTAAAAACGAAGAAGTCCCAGAAAATAGTTCGATGGCTCCAGATATGAAAGAAATGAAAAACCTCGGCAAACAAATGGAGAACTTGCGGACGAACGAGGAATTAAAAGAATGGGGAAAACGTCCAGGTACCGTACAGCATGAAGAAGTCGAAGAAATAGAAGAGAAAGAATGAGTCTCCTTAGCGGGGTCTTTTTTTTTTAGAAAAAACAACAACTGTTTAAAGGGGTAAATCATTATAAAAGCCTGTCCAACTAATCTAGTCGATCACCCATTCTTTAAATAAGTTGTAAATTATCTGAGGAGCTTGCATAAGATAGAGTATTACTTTCTTTAACAACACTGTTGATTACGCAAATAACTATGAGTCTTAATCCAGAAGGTCCATGTCACATTACCATATCGTATGCGGGATAAAAAGAAAGGTGCACACATTTTTTTTAGGGGGGAAAATGTATGACAGAAGAGAACGGTCATCAATTCGTGATATCACAGGAAAATTGGTCCCTCCATCGGAAAGGCTTTGACGATCAGCAGAGACATCAGGAAAAGGTACAAGAAGCAATCAAAAATAATCTGCCTGATTTGATTTCAGAAGAAAGTATAGTCATGTCCAATGGGCGTGATGTGGTGAAGATTCCAATTCGGTCATTAGATGAATATAAGATCCGGTATAATTACGACAAGAATAAACATGTTGGGCAAGGGGACGGCGATTCTGAGTTAGGGGATGTAGTAGCTAGAGACGGTAAACCTGAACAAGGTCCAGGCAAAGGGCCAGGTGCTGGCGATCAAGCTGGGGAAGACTATTATGAAGCAGAGGTATCGATGCTAGAAATAGAAGAAGCTCTCTTCAGCCAGTTGGAGCTGCCGAATCTGCAACATAAGGAACAAGCGGAACATACAATTGAACATATTGAATTCAATGACATTCGCAAAACAGGACTTATGGGGAATATCGATAAGAAAAAAACCATGATGTCTGCATTCAAACGAAATGCGATGAATGGTAATCCAAGTTTTCATCCTATTTATAAAGATGACTTTAAATTTAAGACTTGGAATGAAGTCGTAAAACCGGACTCAAAGGCAGTCGTACTAGCGATGATGGATACGTCAGGTTCAATGGGGTTATGGGAAAAATATATGGCACGTAGTTTTTTCTTTTGGATGAATCGTTTTTTACGTACTAAATATGAAACTGTTGAAATTGAATTTATTGCACATCATACAGAAGCGAAAATTGTTCCGGAAGAAGAATTCTTTACTAAAGGTGAGAGCGGGGGCACCATCTGCTCATCAGTATATCGCAAAGCCCTAGAAGTTATTGACTATAAATATGACCCAGCTAAATTTAACATCTATCCGTTCCATTTTTCTGATGGGGATAATCTAACATCCGATAATGCACGCTGCGTTAAATTAGTTGAAGAATTGATGAAGGTCTCTAATATGTTTGGATATGGAGAGGTAAATCAGTATAATCGACATTCTACCTTAATGACAGCCTATAAAAATATTAACAACGAAAAATTTCGTTACTTTATTTTAAAACAAAAGTCTGATGTATTTCATGCGATGATGAGCTTTTTCCAGAATGATAATCAAAAAAAATATGCTTGAAAAAACCAGCTGTGAAAGCTGGTTTTTCTTTTGGCCAAAGGGCTGAAAGAAGATCAGACAAAAGGAAAATGGGTTCTGCATAAAAACAGCAGCGACCCCTCGTGGGCAGCTGCTATTGTTCTGTTTTATAAATCACGCGTCGAGTCTTGTTCAAACATATATTTTTTCGTTTTCGCAGATATGTTTAGAATCAAACTTAACGCAATTAATGTACCCAAAATGGAACTTCCTCCATAGCTGAGCAGCGGAAGCGGAATGCCGGTAATGGGTACGAGTCCCATTACCATACCGATGTTTTCGAAAATATGGAAGGTAAGCATGGAGACGACTCCGGCAGCAATAAGATTCTCATAAGAACCTTTATTGAGCAGGGCAATGGCTACAATTCGGTAGATTAAAATAAAATATAGGGTTATGACTACACTTCCACCAAGAAATCCATATTCTTCACCAATGGTGGTAAAGATAAAGTCTGAATGCGCCTCAGGAATATATACTTGCCCGCTATAATAGCCTTTTCCATACATCGTTCCTGATCCGATAGCAAGAATAGATTGTGAAAGTTGATAACCGATATCACCCTTATATTGAAAGGGATCAAGCCAAGAATGAATCCTATCTAATTGGTAGGTATCTAGAAAAATCAATAAAAGGTCCGGTGCTTTTGTATAAATCAGGACAAGAACCCCTAGTATAGATGAACCCATTACCCCTAATAAGCCAACGATTTTCCAGCTGATACCCGACAAAAATAACATACCAATCAATATAACGATAATGACCATTCCGGTACCAGCATCAGGCTGCAATAAAATTAAACCTAAAGGAATCGCCGTTGCAGAAAATACTTTAAAAATTAACCGAAAATCAGTTTTCAGTGAACGATCTACGTATTTCTTATTGTGATCAACGATGATTTTTGCTAAAAAGATAATTAAAAAGATTTTCATAAACTCTGAAGGTTGAATAGAACCAAACCCAGGGACTGAAAACCACGATTTAGCGCCCTTTATTTTTCGAGCAATGCTTTCAGGTGACAAGTGGAGTGTAATTAAAACGAGTATCCCAAATATATAGGAAAACAGAGAAATCTTTTTGATTTGTTCGAAATCCAGTACGTATACACAAGCTGATAAAACAATCCCAATGAAATACCAGCGAACTTGTTTGAATGCGTAATGATTTGGTGGATCAGGGAGGTATTTTTCTGAACTATATATAGAAAAACAACTAATAATCATGAATAAGAAAATGATAAATAATAAGTTTGTATCAAAATGATTTTTTCGATATGCATCTCTCATTTGGACAACTCCAGACGTAACTTAAACAATATTCTTATTATAGCAAAAGAACCCATATAGTATCTATTAATTTACAAATTTGGGTATCAAGTACTTATTTTTGGTATGATTGACTTGAAAAATTGTTCAGGGAGGGCATCGTAATGAATATTGAAGAGTTGTCGGCCTTTATTGCAGAAGTAAATAGTCAACCAAAGAACCATACCGGCTATTGTGGAAGTGACAGGAAAGAAATTCAAAAAACACTTGAGGAAGACTTTTCTGATCTTGAGCTTGAAGATTCTTTTATCGTTTTGTCCGAGAACAATCAACTAATCGCTGCGCTTGGTTTTGATATCGATAGTAAAAAACAATCGGCAGAAATCTGGGGTCCATTCATTTTAAACTCATGTCACTGGAGCGAACAGACGAATATGCTTTGGAATGAATTTATGAATAAGATGGAAAGTAGAGAAATAGGTACGTACTTTGCTTTTTATCATGAAGAGAATAAAAAAGGAATTAGATGGATGGAATCTCTAAAAGCGATGGAAACTGGCAAGCATCAAATCTTAGTCAGCAAAACAGAAGGAACGAATGGCGAGATTCTTGAAGAAATTTCGCCTCCATATTATGAAGAAGTCATTAAACTGCACGACGAGTTGTTTCCAGAAACTTATCTTACAGGTGCGGATATGATTTGCGAGTTAAGTGAAGAGAAGCGGCTTTTAATTGTCCCAGATGGTGAGCAGTCTATTCAGGGATATGTATTCCTTGAGGGAGACTGTGTGTTTCAAGAAGGAAACCTTGAATTTATTGCCGTGGCAAGGGAGCATCGAAAAAAAGGCTTAGGAAAAAAACTCGTACAGGCAGGCCTAACTTATTTGTATGAAAACATGAATGTAACCGAGGTTTCTTTATGTGTTAATGAAAATAATGCTGCGGCAATTAATCTTTATAAAAAATCAGGTTTTCATGAAGAAATGAAGCTGGTTTCATTCAAGGTTAGTGTGTAACAGGCTGATTAGCGGGGGAAAGTAAGAAGGAGGTGAAGAATATGTGTGGAAGGTATAATTTGTTTTCCGAAATGCAGGCCATTGCTGAACGTTTTCAAGCAATTGAGCAGGAGGAATTATTGGATGAACCGCGTTATAATATTGCTCCTGGTCAAAACATAACAGTGGTAATATCAGAAGAAAATAAACGTAAGTTGACCGCACTTCGGTGGGGATTAATTCCAAACTGGGCTAAGGATCCTAAAATAGGCTATAAAATGATTAATGCACGAGCGGAGACTATTGATGTAAAGCCTACTTTTAAGGGGTTGTTGAAGCGAAAGCGCTGCTTAATTACAGCTGATGGATTTTATGAATGGAAAAAAGAAAATAAGCAAAAGCAGCCGTATCACATTCATTTGAGTAATAAAGAGCCATTTGCTTTTGCAGGCTTATATGATGAGTGGGAGAATGGGGCGGAAATTATTCGGACGTGCACGATTATCACTACAGAGGCAAATGAACTAATGGCAGAGATTCATGACCGCATGCCCGTCATTTTAACCCGGGAAAATGAGAAAGTTTGGCTTGACGGTGAGATTACGGAAACAGCTGAATTAAAACGTGTATTGGTATCATACGAAGCAGCGTTCATGAATGCCTATCCAATAAGCTCTTTTGTAAACAACGCAAGGAATGAGGGAAAGGAAATACTTAATTCTTTATAATCAACTCAACGCGAAACAAAAGGATTGCCTGTAATCCAATATCGCCAAGGATAGGCAACGGCTTCTCCTGAATTACCAATGCCTATCCGCGGCCCGCATTGAATAGATTCTGGTTTATTGCCTGGAGCGATATAGAGCGGGGGCTCTGTAAAAGTTCCACCATAGTCATCCATGGTAATCCCAAGTGCCTTGGTTAATTTACCTGGTCCGCTTGTTAGCTTTCCCAGATCGGGTAATCCTCGTCGTTCATGCATAAGCGGAATTCCACTGAATGGCTCGACTGCACGTATTAAAATGGCCTCTGGAACATCTTCCACACTACTTACGACATTTACCAATGTATGTGTGTGCATCTTATACGTATAAATGAGACCTGCTTTTCCAAACATAATTTCTGTCCGCTTAGTCCTTCGGTTTCCGAAGCTATGGGCAGCACGATCTAAAGGTCCCTTATAAGCTTCCGTTTCAACAATGTATCCGGATGCAGTGCCTTCTGGCGTGGTCTTGATCAACAGACAGCCGAGTAACTCCTGTGCTAGTTCGAGCGTAGGCAGCTGAAAGAAATCCTCAGGCAATGGTGCTGGTAAATCGTTTATCAAGGTGCTTCCTCCTCTTGTACAAGTTCTTCTTTTAAAATTCCCCAAGTGCAGTCGTTAAAAACATCGAAAAGAAGAATGAGTGAAAAGGTCCAATATGTTGTCTCTATGATGAGGGAACGCAGACGGGAATAATGTACAAATCGTAGTTGAAAACAAGAGAATACCACTGGACCTTGTTTATTTTTAAACAGTTAATAAAATTATACATTCGGTTTTTTCCTTACTTTTATATATAATGACAAAGACGTCAAGAACATATGGGAAGTGGATTAAATGGAGAAGAATATTGGATTCATTGGTGGAGGAAGAATGGCTCAAGCCATGATTGAAGGGATGATCGGAGAAAGAATCGTCTTGCCTGAGCAAATCAAAGCAAGTACGGCTACAGAAGGATCACTCACGAAGTTAATTGATACATATCATATTTTAGGATCGCTAGACAATCAGGAAGTAGCAAGCTTTGCCGATTATCTTTTCTTAGCGGTACACCCTTCGCTCTATCCTGCCGTGATCGAGCAGATAAAAAATACGGTAAAAACAGACGTAATCATCATTACGATTGCTGCTGGCATCAGTATCAAGCAAGTTGAAACATCGTTTGGCAGGAAGATAAAGGTCATTAGAACGATGCCGAATACTCCTTCCCTTGTTGGAGAGGGAATGACTGCACTGAGTCCAAATTCAATCGTTAATGAAAAAGATTTAGCTGAGGTGCTTGAATTATTAAACAGCTTTGGAAAGACGCAAGTGTTTCAAGAACAGTCGATGGATGCTGTTCCGGCAATTAGTGGATCATCGCCTGCCTATGTATATATGTTCATCGAGGCTTTGGCTGATGGCGGTGTTAGAGATGGTATTCCTCGAAAAGACGCATATAAAATGGCCGCGCAGGCTGTGTTAGGTGCAGCTAAGATGGTACTTGAAACAGGTAAGCATCCTGGAGCTTTGAAGGACGATGTATGTACGCCAGGAGGTTCTACAATCGAAGCAGTGGCTGCGCTTGAATCGTCTGGTTTTAGGAAGTCCATATTAGACGCAATGAAAGCTTGTACAGATAAGAATAAAGAGATGGGAAATAAATAATGTGCCTTCCATTAAGCTGATGAGAAATTCTCGTCGGCTTTTTTGCTATTATGAAGGGTTATAAATTTTGATTTATTTTAATTTTCTTTTAATTAAGGTAAGATGATAATAGAGATTAATAGAGAAGGGTGGAACCAAGATGATTTCGTATACAAATGAGTTAAAGCGCTTACTTAGTGAGGATAGAGTAACGATCAATGAAACGGTTCTAGAACAGCATAGCCGGGATGAATCGTATCACCAGCCTAGTCTTCCTGATGTGGTCATATTTCCGAAATCAGCTGAAGAAGTCAGCGCTGTGTTAAAGTTTGCGAACGAGAACGATATACCGGTTATTGCTTTTGGACTAGGTTCTAGTCTTGAAGGCCATGTTATTCCGCAACGCGGCGGTATTTCAATGGATACCTCATTAATGAATTCTATACTTGAAATAAGAGAACGGGATTTTCTTGTCAAAGTTCAACCGGGAGTTACACGGTCACAACTTAATAAAGAATTAAAGAAATATGGTTTGTTCTTTTCCGTTGATCCAGGAGCAGATGCAACGTTGGGCGGAATGGCCGCAACCAATGCAAGCGGTACGACGTCAGTGAGATACGGAATAATGCGGGATAATGTCAGGGACCTAGAGGTTGTCCTGGCTAACGGTGATATCATTCATACAGGTAGTTTAGCAACAAAGTCTTCATCAGGACTACATTTAAATGGTTTATTTATAGGATCTGAAGGCACACTTGGTGTATTTACTGAATTAACGCTGAAAGTATATGGGATACCTGAAGTCACTATGGCAGGCAGAGCTACGTTTCCTTCCGTAGAACAAGCCGTAGAGGCGGTTAATGGCATTATGCTGGCTGGTATCCCCATTGCTAGAATAGAATTGGTAGATGCCCTTTCTATTAAACAAGTGAATCGGTCAATTAATACATCCTTTGAAGAGAAACCAACATTATTTTTAGAGTTTCATGGAAATGAAGCTGGTCTCAATCAAGATGTAGCGTTTGCCCGCGAAATCGTTGCCGATCAAGGATGTAAGGATATTCAGTTTGAAACGGATTCTATTGCTAGGAGTGAATTATGGAGCGCGCGGCATAATCTAGCGTATTCGTTCATTCATTCGTCTCCAGGTAAGAAATTAATGGTGACAGATGCGAGTGTACCGTTGGATCGTTTAACAGAAGCCATTCTTGATACCCGAAAAAAAGTGGATGCTTCGAGTATTGAGGGCGCTATTGTTGGTCATGTCGGTGATGGGAATTATCATGTTATGTTCATGATTGATTTGAAAAATCCTGAGGAAGTTTCTGAAGCAAAACGTTTAAATGAGGAAATTGTTACTTATGCACTAAATGCAGGCGGTACTTGTACAGGCGAGCACGGTGTCGGCATAGGGAAGGCTAAGTATCAGCGCCTTGAGCATGGAAAAGCCTATGATGTGATGGCGGGTATTAAGAATACACTCGATCCAAAAGGAATTCTCAATCCAGGAAAAATATTTACAGAGGAAACGTTAATTACACAATAACGTTATGGGGTGAAGTAGATGAAGGTTATTGAGTTGCCAGAGAGTTATCATCGAGAAGCTGTTCGATTATCAGAATATGCGTTTCAATATCAGGTCTCTGAAGAAAGGTTAGAAAACACCTTGCAAAAAATGAAGGACTTTCAACAAGTATTAGGTATTCTGGATGAAGAAAAGCTCGCTGCGAAACTTCAACTACTGCCCCTGAACATTAACATAGGAGATAAGCGTTTTAAGATGGGGGGCATTGCGGGTGTTGCTACTTATCCTGAGTATCGGAGAAATGGCTATGTGAAGGATTTACTTCATCATACTTTAATCATGTTGAGGGAAAAAGGCTTCAGTATCTCAATGCTGCATCCTTTTTCTGTTCCTTTTTACCGCAAGTATGGATGGGAATTATTTTGTGATCGTCTTGTATGTGAGATAGATAGTGAAAATCTAATCATGCAGGAACGAGTATATGGACGAATAAAACGATGTACGAAAGAGTCCCATAATGGAGATATTGAGGACATTTATCAACAATATGCCTCTTCGTTCAGCGGCATGCTCGTCCGGGACGCTAACTGGTGGTCATACTCCGTTTATCGGGATTATCTTGGGGCTGTTTACTATGATCCAATGCATAGGCCAACAGGATATATTCTGTACAAAATAAAAGATGGAGAAATGACGGTCGCTGAGTTCGTCCCATTGAATGCTGAAGCAAGAAAGGGATTGTGGAATTTTATTAGTCAGCATGATTCGATGATTACCAAGCTCACGATTACTACCCATAAGGATGATTCATTGTTTTATACGCTTAAAGAACCGAGGGTAAAGGCAAAAGTGACACCCTATTTTATGGTTCGTATCGTTGATGCAGAGAAATTTATTAAACAGTATCCTTTTAACTGGAGCAGTAGTGGAGAAACGGTGACTTTGACGATTACTGATAGTTTTGCTTCATGGAATAATAAAACCTTTATCCTGAAAAATAAACAGATCCAAACAATAGAGAAAAGAGATACTGGAATAGAAATGACGATCAATGAGCTATCTGCCATCCTATTCGGCTACAAAAAGATTGAAACGCTTTACAAGTTAGAGCAAGTAAAGGGGAATGAACAGGAGATTCATTCTTTCTCCGCAATCATCCCAGAACAGATGCCATTCTTTTACGATTTTTTTTAATAAAAAGCAACAATACAAAAAAGTGCTGATTTAAAATCAGCACTTTTTTTGTTTAAACATTAATATTTTCGTTATCAAGTGCTTCTTCAACGCTGACATAGTCATAGCCTAAGTCGTCCGCTACCGCTTTAAAGGTGATGCTACCTTTAGCCACGTTAACTCCCTTGGCAAGGGCTGGATTAGATAGAATTGCTTTAACAGCACCTTTATTAGCTATCTGAAGAGCGTAGGGAACGGTCACATTTGTTAATGCAAGAGTAGCAGTTTGTGGAACAGCTCCAGGCATATTAGCAACTGCGTAATGCACGACACCATGCTTTTCATATGTGGGATTATCATGCGTTGTTATGTGATCAACAGATTCAAAGATACCACCTTGGTCAATAGCTACATCAATAATAACGGAGCCGGGCGACATGGCTACTACCATTTCATCCGTAATTAGTTTTGGTGCCTTTGCACCTGGTATTAATACGGCACCGATGACAAGATCCGATTCAGCTACAGCGTGTGCAAGATTATAAGGATTAGAAATCAAGGTTGTTAGTTGGTTGCCAAAAATGTCATCTAATTGACGAAGGCGGTCAGGGTTTAAATCAAGAATAGTCACGTCAGCTCCAAGACCAATGGCAATTTTGGCTGCGTTCGTACCAACTACGCCGCCGCCGATTACTGCGACTTTCCCCCGTTTAACACCTGGTACTCCGCTTAATAAAATCCCTTTTCCACCCTTAGGTTTCTCTAAAAACTGAGCGCCGATTTGAGCCGCCATTCTGCCGGCAATTTCACTCATTGGTGTTAATAAAGGAAGCGTTCCATTTACTGATACGGTTTCATAGGCAATGGCTAAGACTCCACTGTCTTTTAGAGCTTTTGTTAAAGTAGAATCAGCTGCTAAGTGGAGATAGGTGAATAAGATTAAATCTTTACGAAAATATTGATATTCTTCGGGAATGGGTTCTTTTACCTTCATAATCATTTCAGAGCTTTCCCATACACTGCGCGCATCTTCTACTATTAAAGCACCTGCTGTCATGTAACCATCATTAGTAAAATTACTTCCTGTGCCTGCATCTTTTTCAATAAATACTTCATGTCCCGCTTTGACTAAGGCAACCACTCCAGCAGGAGTAATCGCAACTCGATTTTCATTATTTTTTATTTCCTTTGGAATTCCAATACGCATATAAATAATCCCCCTCAAATAATCCCTTTGTATTAAAGTATACCCGTTAATGAATCACCAACGTTTGTGGTAATCAGAAAATTCAAAAAGGAGTATTTGTGAGATTTCACAAATACTCCTTAAGTTTAAGGTTTAAAAGCATTATTTACTTGTTGTAGCTCCTGGATTTTTTCATAGATACGGCGTTTTCGGTAAAGCATCGTTCCGGCGTCTGCAATATCAGAAATCATGCCGCGATTAGTAATGGCTCCAAAGACCATACCTGCAATTGGTACCATTTGAAATAGTTTTTTTATTCCAAAGTGATCACGATAGGTATAGACAACTTCACGCCAACCCTGAATCTGAGAAATCATTTCCTTTTTACCAGCCGGCTTGTCTTGGTAAAAGGAATTAAGATCATCTAAAATGGTTTTTTTACCTACTATATCTGACGTGGCAAATTGGAGGCACTTTACAATAAATATTCGTTCATCACGGTCTCGTGGATTATATCCATATGTCAGGGCAAGATCTTGAAGGGTTTTCAGCGACATACCAAGTAAGATTGGGATGTCGATAGCAAGTGTGAAAAGACCGCCAAAACCGGTTGTTGCTCCTTGAGCGGTTGCTGCTCTGCTCTCGGATTGTTTAATGTCTTCACTTACTTGATCCATGATTTTCAGGGGCAAGGAGCTGACATCTTCAAGAGTAAGTTCTTTTTGTTCCGGCAGTTCATTGCTTAACTTATTGAGAATCGTCTGTTCACGAGTTAAGTATTGGCCTCCTGTTTGAATAAAGCTTCCTATGCCGTCTAATAGCGACCCAATCTTCGTTTGGATAAATGTCGGAGTTAGTTTATCCAACACTTTAAAAGGAAGGCGTCCTAACCGTTCCCAGAACCAAAGACTATTCTGGTCTTTTTCCCACTTTTCAATCTTAGTTAATTCCAATCGTAGATATTCTTCTGACTCCATGAATTCGCATCCTTTCTTGTCCTAAGTCTAGCTTTTACTCTGATATTCACGGTATTCCCTTAATTTTAATTCAAGAAACAATGCTGTTTTTTGGATAATGTCTTTTAAATTGACTTCACCAACTTCAGTGATGCGCTTTAATCGATAGTTAAGTGTATTAACATGAATATGCAGATGGCGAGCCGCATCATTTTGGCTGCAATCTTTTTCTAAGTAAACCTTTAATGTATGCAGTAAATCAGATTGATGTTTCTGGTCATAGCGTGCCAATTTTGTTAGTGTATGATGTTCGCGGCGGCGAGGGGATCCAGAATCAATCGCCTCAAGACTTTGAAATACGCCTAAACCATCATAGGTAATGATAGGTCCTGTCTCTTCAGGGAAAATCGATTTGATTTTCAAGGTATAAAGGGCTTCCTCGTAACTGTAACGCCCATCTAACAAGGAGGTTAAGCTATTTCCAGAAGCACCATTTATAGTAGAAACTTCAAATCGATTTTTCATTTCAGAAATAAAGGTGGGAATAAATGTTTTAAATGATATCGTTAGTTCTTCATCAGTTTCTGAACCTGCGAGTACAATTAATTTATTTTGATCGATCGTAGTAAGCAGGATATTTATTTTTTGAGTAACGGTAAGCATGTAGGAGATATTACGCTCAATACTTCCGCTAATTTCTTCAGCAAATTCAAATACACCAATCGCACATACAGCAGGCAAATGGATAGAAAAACGTTTGAGATGCTCCTTAATATCTGTCTCTTTTTGATAATGACCGGTTAATAACCGCCAGAGAAACTCCTGAGTTCCTGCTTCTCTCTGTTTCTTTTTTAATTGCAGCTGCTGCAGTTGATTTTTGGCTTCCTTAGCAGCAAGCTGTAAAAAGGCTAAATCTTCATCGGTAAACGGCTTTTTACCTTCAAGAGCCCAGATAAAACCAAGCACTTCATTGTTTTTTCGAATCGAAACAGCGGCTCGGTTGCCGAGTCCAACATTTTCGATTGCTTCCACTTTAATCGGGGTGTTATCCTCCAAAAGGGAAGGAATAATTCCTGCTTTCCAGAGACTGTTAACAACTTTCTCTGGGACCCGGCGGCCGATAATAGTTGATATTCTAGCCTGATCAGTTGTGTCGTCATGCATACTATAAGCAAGCAGTCGATGGTTTCCGTCTTCAATGGTGACTGGACCACCGACAATACTGCTGATTCGATCTGAAAATTCCATCAGATCTCCATAAATCCCCTTAAACAAATCTCTATTTAGGTTTTCACTCGGCATAGGCATTCCCCTTATTAAACGGCTATACTAAAAATAGTAAGCTATTTTGGAAGAAATAGCATGTTTTACTGCTTTGTAATAGACAAAAAAACCCTTTCCGAAATGGAAAGGGTTTCAGTTTGTCGAAAAAAGGAGATTGGGATTAAAAAATTCCGAATCCCTTTTGAAATACTTGGGCATCTACCTCTGAATACCTATCTTTCACCAAGTCATAAATGAAGGGAAGTCAATGGCCGCCTCCATTTTACGAATCCAATGGTCTGTGGCTCAAGTTGATCTAACCTAACATTTCAAGTAGATCTCGCTGACTAGAATCATGTTTAGAAAGCATCTTTATCCCCTCAAGTTTTAATTCTTTTATTTTCAAACAAAGTTGATTAGAACGGAAGGTACGAGACTCCTGCGGGAAAAGCGTGTCTAGGGGAGATCCCGAAGGCGATAGGAGGCTCCCCGACCGCCCGCGGAAAGCGAGTGCCTGAAGTAAAAATCAACGTTCAAGTTATACAAGTCATAAAAAAATAGACAAACTCAGTTTTCACCCGAGTTTATCTACAGTCTGAAACCCTTTCCTAAACGGAAAGGGTTTTTCTTAGAAAATAAAATTTAATATATAGTAGATTAAACCAGCAACGGTTGCGGAAATAGGAAGTGTGATAAACCACGTAATAATCATTCTTTGCGCAGTTCCCCATTTTACACCTTTAATTCTGTGGGCAGAACCTACACCTAGAATCGAAGATGAAATGACATGAGTTGTACTTACTGGTAAGTGAATCAACGTTGCTCCAAAGATAATCGCAGCTCCTGTTAAATCAGCTGCAACTCCATTGATTGGACGGATTTTCATGATCTTTCCGCCAACGGTTTTAATGATTTTCCAGCCGCCGATTGATGTTCCAAGTCCCATTGCTAATGCACAGGAAACTTGTACCCAAAGCTGTATATCGGTACTCTCTGTATATCCATTGGCAATCAATGCAAGGGTGATGATACCCATTGCTTTTTGAGCGTCATTCGTTCCATGTGCATAGGATTGAACAGCTGCTGTTAGAATTTGAATTCTGCGGAACTGTTTATTCGTTTTGGTTAAGTTGTTATTTTTAAAGACAATTTTAATAATGGTGTAAACGAGATAACCGACCCCAAACGCTAAGATTGGAGAAAGAATAAGAGCTTCAATGATCTTAAGGAAACCAGTCCATTTAATTGAAGAAAATCCAGCAGCAGCAATCGCAGCTCCGGCAATTGAACC
Organism: Peribacillus sp. FSL H8-0477; assembly: GCF_038002765.1. Lineage (NCBI taxonomy): Bacteria > Bacillati > Bacillota > Bacilli > Caryophanales > Bacillaceae > Peribacillus > Peribacillus sp. FSL H8-0477. The sequence continues at coordinate 690,109 of NZ_JBBODE010000002.1, forward strand.
GATTAGTGCATGCGATGAACTACTTGGTATGCCGAAATACCAGGTAACTAAATTCCAGATAATCGCTGAAATTAAGGCAGCCATTATGACAATGGATCCGTTAGGCAATGTAAATGGATCGACAATATCCTTCGTAATCGTCTTGGCAACACCTGTAAAAGTCATTGCTCCAACAAAGTTCATCACAGCGGCTAATATAATAGCGTGACGAGGTTTTAATGCCTTTGTTGAAACAGAAGTAGCTATGGCATTTGCCGTATCATGAAAACCATTTATAAAGTCAAAAGCGAGTGCAAAAAATACGATTAAAATCGTTATTATAAGTAAAGTATCCATTCTTGGAGGACTCCTTAAGCGTTCTTCATAATGATTGTTTCAAGTGTATTAGCAACTGTCTGACAGAAGTCAGCAATTTCTTCAAGGCTTTCATAAATTTCTTTGTATTTAATTAATTGGATTGGATCTTTTTCAACACTGAATAGATTTTTAATGGATTGGCGTTGAATTCCATCACAATATGATTCTAAATCTTTAATTTTTATTGCATTTTCGCGGATATTTTGCATTTTTTTAGTTGAAAGCAACTGTACCGCAAGTTCAATTTCATACGTACACTTTCTAATTGCATCGACAAATTTCAACATATATTCATCTGCGTCAATGATCGAGTACATTTCAAATAAAGCAGAGCAATGCTCTAGTCCATCTAATACGTCATCCATATTCATGGTTAACTGCAGAATATCTTCCCGTTCAATCGGTGTGATAAATGCATTGTTTAAATCTTTGATTACATCATGAACCATTGAGTCGCCTTTATGCTCATAATCTTTCATTGTGTCAGCAAAAACCTTTAGGTCACTAACATTATTCAGCTTAAAGTCAGCAAAATAATCAGCACTTTCTTTGATGTTTTGTGACATATTGATTAAAGCAACTGCGAATTTGTCCTGTTTTGATTTAAAAACCATGGTATTACCCCCATTTTTTAAAGCATATTTTTATGCACGGAATTTCATCCAAGAAATATAGTATGCATAGTATTGACTAAATCATTGTAATGGATTCCTTTACTAAAGGGAAAGAGATTTCGACGAAACTTTACAATAACTTAACAAAACAGATACAGTGTAATGAAATTCAACCAGTATACTGTATAGTTTTGTTAATTAAATTCCCTGATTTTACTATATACTCGTACATCACATAAAAATTACCGAATAGAATATATTTAACGAGTTTAGAAAGAAGACAGGAATGGGAAAATATATTAAGTACATAACTGCAAAGGGGAGAGAAAATGAAAAAAAATCTACTTGTACCATTACTAATTGGGATTGTTATTATTGGAGCAATCATCATGATATTTGTATCCAGCTATAACGGTTTTGTCTCTGAAGAAGAAAATGTGGATCAATCCTATGCACAAATCGAAAATCAGCTGCAAAGAAGATTGGATTTAATACCTAATTTGGTTAATACGGTTAAAGGTTATGCATCACATGAAAAAGAAACAATTACAGCGATATCCGACGCTCGCTCTAGATTAGCAGGAGCCAACTCACCAGAAGAGGAAGCAACCGCAAATAGTGAGCTTTCTGGAGCATTGAGCCGTTTATTAGTGGTAGTGGAAAACTATCCTGATCTCAAGGCTGATAAACAATTTACTCAATTAATGGATGAACTAGCTGGAACGGAAAATCGAATTTCAGTAGCCCGTAAAGATTATAATGCACAGGTATCCGTTTATAATAAAAAAGTTAAACGGTTACCTGGAGCCATCGTTGCAGGGGTAACAGGATTTGACGCAAAGGAATACTTTAAAGCTGATCCTAAGGCTGAAACAGCTCCAGATGTTGATTTTGGAGGAAATGACCAATGATGGTAAGAAAGGTTACCAGCCTTTTCTTATTAATTACCAGTTTGTTTTTTTTATATGGATTAACCAATGTGAATGCTGAGGCTGTCATTCCTGAACCTATTGGCGATATATATGTTCAAGATTTTGCGGATGTATTATCGCAGGAAGAAGAAACAAAATTACAGGCTGTCGGAAGAAGGTTAGATGATCAAACATCAACCCAAGTCTCGGTGCTGACTGTTGCTTCACTTGAAGGAACAGATATTGAAACGTTTGCTAATGAAGCGTTTCGAAAATATAAGCTAGGAAACGCCGAAAAGAACAACGGAGTCTTGCTTGTGCTGGCTCTTAATGATAAGGAAATAAGAATTGAAACGGGATACGGTCTTGAAGGAGTTCTTCCTGATGGCAAAGCAGGGAGAATCCTTGATGAATATGCAATCCCATATTTAAAAAATAACCAACCTGGCAAAGCGGTGACAGAAACCTACCAAATAATTACACAGACCGTTTCAGGTGAATATAAGGTGGATGAAAAGCCAAGCGCTGAAGCAAAAAGTCCAATTCCAGGCTGGCTGATGATTATTATTATAGTGGCTCTTGTCTTCCTCGATATAAAATTCTTTGGGGGAGCATTGTCATACACAATTCTCTCTATGCTTTCGAGAAGAGGAGGAGGTGGAGGCAGCGGCGGCCCCCGCGGTGGAGGCGGGGGTTCGGCTGGAGGCGGCGGTGCTGGGCGCGGCTGGTAAGGAATAAGGAGACAGAGCATCCTCTCAGTGCCAAAACAGGTTCGATTATTCCGAACCTGTTTCTTTTATGCATTTTCGCCCCCTGGTAAGCGAAACCTTTTACTCTCAAGCATATAAGTTTAAAATTCTGTTAGTTCGATGGTATAATTAGGCATAAAAGAAGGAGGTTATTAAATGATAGAAACAATTCAAGATTCTGTTACTTTACATAATGGCGTAAAGATGCCGCAGCTTGGCTTCGGTGTATTTAAAGTGAAAAATGGTTCAGAAACTGTAGAATCGGTTAAAAAAGCACTTGAAGCAGGATACCGGCATATTGATACGGCCGCTATTTATGGTAATGAAGAAGGCGTTGGACAAGCAATCAGAGAGAGCGGCATCCCACGTGAAGAATTATTTATCACCTCTAAGGTATGGAATACAGAACAGGGATTTGAGAAGACACTTCAAGCCTATGAAGACAGCTTAGAACGACTGGGTACGGAGTATTTAGATTTATACCTTATCCACTGGCCAGGAACGGATAAATATATCGATACCTGGAAGGCTCTTGAAAAATTATATAATGACTCTCGTGTGAGGGCTATTGGAGTAAGTAATTTCCATGTGCATCATTTAGAGAACTTAATGAAGCATACAGAACTTAAACCAGTTATTAACCAGATTGAACTTCACCCGCGTCTTTCTCAGCTTGAAATTCGAGAATATTGTAAAAAACATGACATTAAGGTTGAAGCCTGGGGTCCATTGGGACAAGGAAACCTAATTGACGAACCGACGATTAATCATATTGCTGATAAACATGGTAAGACGGCTGCGCAAGTCATGATTAGATGGCATCTGCAAAACGAGATTGTAGTTATTCCTAAATCCGTGACCCCGTCTCGTATTGTGGAAAATACACAAGTCTTTGATTTTGAATTAAGTTTGGATGAAATGAACCAAATTGACTCCCTCAACTTAGGAGAGAGATATGGATCCGATCCGGACAAAAATCTTTTTTAATAAGTGAACTAATAGTAGAGACCTCCGTTTACAGCGGGGGTCTCTTCTTGTTTATATTTTAATGATATATCTGAATATTTATACAATATTTTTTACGTAATTTATTATATATACCCAAAGTTTTTTTAAAAATGCGTAAAAAAAAATACAATTTTTTATTCGAGAAAAATGTTTTGACTGTTTTCAAACGGGGAAAGTAATTAGTACAACGGCAGAATAAAACAACTAAGAAAATCCAAACTATAGACAGGAGGCTCAATTAGGGAAAAACATCTTATATTCAAAATTAACATTATACTTTTAACATTTATTAATTAGGTATCATCTATATTTCGTTTTAAAAAAAGAAAAATCATTTCTTAGTGTTTATGCCGTGAGAACAGAGGTGTAGGTGTTTCCTACTTACTCTTTTACTCAATAGATATTTATACTTAAAAAATATTAGGAGGAATTTAATATGATGGGATTCTTATGGTCATTAATTATTGGTGGTATTATTGGTTGGTTAGCAGGAATGATCGTTGGGAAAGATGTACCATTCGGTATTGTTGGTAACATTATTGCTGGATTTATTGGTGCATGGTTAGGTTCATTAATCTTAGGAGATTGGGGTCCAGTCGTAGCTGATTTTGCTATCTTCCCTGCTTTAATTGGAGCTATTGTTTTAGTATTCATTTTAAGCATGATCTTAAGAGGTATGCGCAAAGCATCTTAATTAACATAAAAAAACCTTCCCAAATCGGGAAGGTTTTTTTTATGCCATGAAATTTTGGAAAATAGGAGGTTGATCTAAAAAAGGTGCTGTGCTTGTAATTTTAGTTTCTATAATAGGATGCTGAAATTCTATATGATAAGCATGTAAAGCTTGACGAGAAAATAACGGTTTTCCCCCGTAAAGGATATCTCCTGCCAATGGATGGTTGATGTAACTCATGTGCACACGTATTTGATGAGTTCGGCCAGTATCAAGTGTACATTTGATTAAAGTCAGTCGTTCCTTAAACCGATTAAGCACTTGAAAATGAGTAATGGCAGCTTGGCCTGATGGGGAGACTCGTCTTCTAGTAGCGTGGTGACGGTCACGGCCTATAGGTTCATTAACCGTACCTTTATCAGCCTTAATAATCCCTTGAGCTATTGCTAGATAAGTTCGCTTTATCTTTCGTTCTTCCAACTGTTTATCAAGCAAAGATCCGACAAAAGGACTCTTCGCAAATAAGACAGCTCCAGTAGTATCTTGATCAAGTCTATGGATATGTTTAAGGTAATTTAGCTTGCCGAGTGAATCTAAGTGAAAGGCAACTCCATTCAGCAGCGAATCATGATGATTTGGGTGAGCTGGGTGAGTATCCATTCCAGCAGGTTTATTCGCGATGAGAAGGAAATCATCTTCATATAAAATAGTAATGCCAAGATTTTTTGGGAAAACCGTTTCATTCGTATTATTTTCAAATACGGGTATGGATAATGTATCATCAATATTCATGGGCACATTCCAATTGGCTGGTTCATGATTTAAGGTGATTTTCTTACTCATTCGCCACGCATGTATGAGTTTTTTAGGTGCTTTCCAATATTCTCTAAGAAGGAAATCAATGGTGAAACCTTGCCACTCAAGCGGTACTTGAAGGGTCATCATTTCACCACATTTGCTAGTATGTAACATGTTTCATCCTACTTTCGACATAATTATTTAATATCTGTCATTTTACTGTCCGTTTTTTACAACAAAAGGTAAAACAACGCACCTTTTATCCTATAATATTTACTTATTGGATTTTATTCCCACGTAAAAATGATTACACAATATGATATTCTATTAGTAATAAATTATCAGGCAGTTCAGAAATATCATATGACATAAAAGGTGGGTTAAAGGTGAAGACAGTATTTTCATCGACTATTGAGCAAGAACAAGAAATCAATAACCTTGTCACGTATTTTTACAAGACAGTATTTCCACAATTCTTCACTAAAAATGAAATTCTTCATTTTATGCAAATTGGTGTATTACATAAAGACAGCGGCCGCTTTACCTATCATGGTACGTTAAAATCTGCTTTCCAAATAATGAGCTGCCTTCAAGTCATTTTAACATTGCTTGATAAAAAGATAACATGTACTTCTTTTCAATTAGACTTAGATTCCGAAGATTTATTCAACCATAACATACGCCTGCTCAGTGAAAATGGCCTTTTTTTCCCTTTTACGCATGAAAATTTTCATTTACTTGTAGAATCAGAAGATGAACGTTTCTCCTATGTAGAACCAGCTAATCAATTTCTTATCTAAAGAGTATACATAAATATAGACAGAAAAACAGGAGAAGACTTTTAAAAAGTCTTCTCCTGTTTTTTATAAATTAATTAATATCGTTCGTTTCAAACCAATTCTTAAATACTTCTTTTTCTTGATAACCGCTGATTCTGTCTTGTTCTTTACCATTTTCGTAATGGATAATTGTTGGTGTTTCAACAATTCCATAATCGTTCCAGCCTTGCTCAAACTCAAGAATGTTGTACTGTACAAGATCAATTCCCATTTCTTCAGCCAATGGAGCAACAACTGGTGTTGTTCTAACACAATGCGGGCACTCAGGACTGTAGTAATAGACAGTGATATCCGACTTGTCAGCTAATTTTTTGTCTAATTCATCCGGAAGAATGAGGTTTTGATAGTTAGGATCATCAAGTTGATCAACAGTTGATGATTTCAAATCATCCTTACCATAGGGATTACCATCTGATAGTTTATCTTCTTTTTGTATATTAGTCATAATACCGATTATAATAAATAACGCTACAATGATAGAGAGAAAAATCAACATTTTTTTCACGGTTAGGCCTCCTTATTTTTCCAAACGATGTAACTGCAAATAAAAATGAGTATAAATGCTGTGCCTGCGAGAAAGGGGATGGTAATAAAGCCGAACCAATTGATGTAACTGCCTGTACAGGGGACTCTGCCGCATGCAGCAGCATGATCTGCAAAGAATGTGACTTTTTGGATTAAATAATGATATGTAGAAATAAGTGCACCGATGCCAGCTAGAATCATGGTATAAAGGCTGATTTGATAATCTTTTTTTATTACGGCAATACCTAAAATAACCGTAAACGGATACATAAGAATTCTTTGATACCAGCATAATTCACAGGGTTCATATTGCTTTATTTCTGAAAAATATAAGCTGCCAAAAGTTGCAATGATCGAAATGGCCCATGCGAAAAATAGGAAATTATCTCGAGTAGCTGATTTTTTCATTTATACTCTCCTTACTTCGTATTCCCTAAAAATTATAGTATGATTTGATAAGTAAGTAAAATATATATACCCAGCTACTTCGTTCTGAATACCTAAGGTCATTTCTTTAAAGAAAGAAAAACTCAGTTGATCTTTCGTTTCATATGAGTAAAAGTAGGGTATGTTGTTAAAATGAAGCAGTGCCATTAAAGGAGTATGAAGAATATGGAAAACCTTGATCTACATAAGTATGAAAAAATTATGGAAATACGTAAAATGCGACTTGAAGATATAGAGGAAATTATCTCACTCCAAGAATTTTGTTTTCCTGGGATGATTCCATGGAAGAGGGAGCAATTAGAAAGTCACCTGCAAATTTTTCCTGAAGGTCAATTTGTAGCAGAATACGACGGGAAGGTAATAGGTTCTTGTTCGAGTCTTATCATTAACTTTGATGAATATGATGATCGTCATACTTGGGATGATGTGACCGATAATGGCTACATAACAAATCATAATCCAGATGGATATAATTTATATGGTATAGAAGTAATGGTTCATCCAGAATTTAGACGGATGAAGATTGGGCACCGATTATATGAAGCAAGAAAAGATTTAGTAGCTGAGCTGAATTTAAAGAGTATTATTATTGGTGGAAGAATTCCTAATTTTCATAAATATTCGGAAGAAATGTCACCAAGAGAATACGTAAAAGAAGTACAGCTTCATAAGCTGTATGATCCAGTCTTATCATTCCAACTGTTAAACGAGTTTTCTCTTATGAGAATCAATCCTAATTATCTTCCAGATGATGTTCAGTCTAATAAATATGCGACGTTAATGGAATGGAATAATGTCGATTACAGACCTAAGAATAAACGCTACTTTAAAACGTCTGAGCCTGTAAGAATTTGCGTAGTACAATACATGATGCGTCAAATTAAATCATTTGAAGACTTTGCCAATCAAGTAGAGTATTTTACTGATGTCGCATCCGACGCAAATGCTGACTTTGCAGTCTTTCCAGAATTGTTTACGACCCAGCTAATGTCATTCTTAAACGAAAGGTCGCCTAGCATGGCAGTCAAAAAGCTGACGGAGTTTACTGAACAATATATTGAACTGTTTACAACATTAGCCGTACGTTATAACGTCAATATCATTGGAGGATCTCATTTTGTAAAAGAAGATGATGATAATATCTATAATATTGCCTACTTATTCCGCCGTGATGGAACGATAGAGAAGCAATACAAAATTCATATCACTCCAAATGAACGTAAATGGTGGGGAATAAATGCTGGAGACAGTATTCGCGTTTTTGATACAGACTGTGGAAGAATTGCGATTCAGATTTGTTATGATATTGAATTCCCTGAAATGGCCCGTATTGCTACCGAAATGGGAGCGAAGATTATCTTCACACCTTTCTGTACAGAAGATCGTCAAGGGTACTTGCGCGTGAAATATTGTGCACAAGCTCGCGCAGTTGAAAATCAAATTTATACAGTTATTTCTGGTACAGTCGGAAATCTGCCGCAAACCGAAAATATGGATATTCAGTATGCACAATCAGGAATTTATGCTCCTTCAGATTTTGAATTTGCTCGTGATGGTATAGTTGGAGAAACAAGTCCTAACCTTGAAATGGTTCTTATCGGAGACGTGGATCTTGAAATTCTGAGACGGGAACGCCAAAATGGTACCGTACAGCAGTTAAAAGATCGCAGGCATGATATTTACCAGCTTCATTATCATAAAGGAGAAAAATAACAACAGGAATAAAGATGCAGAGAAGGGAAGGATTTCTATGAAATCCGTCCCTTCTTTTTTTAAAAAGATTGTGATAACTTTAGAAGATACATAATTAGTAAATATCAAACATTGTAAAATTAGAAAAGGAGTGTTTTTATGAATTGGAAGACCGGTTATCAGTCTTGGGCAGGATTTCAAAATCTTGATGAAGAATTAAAAAGAAAATTAGAAGAAATCAGCAGCGATGAAGCGCAGCTTGAGGATGCTTTTTATAAAAATTTAGAGTTCGGTACAGGCGGGATGCGTGGAGAAATAGGCGCAGGCACAAATCGCATGAATATCTATACGGTTAGGAAGGCAACGGCAGGACTAGCTGCCTATATTTCATCTTTTGGAGAGGAAGCAAAAAAACGTGGTGCGGTCATAGCCTTTGATTCACGTCATAAATCCCCGGAATTTGCTATGGAAGCAGCTAAAACACTTGGAACATACGGAATAAAGGCCTATCTGTTTGATGAACTGCGGCCAACACCTGAGTTAAGCTTTGCTGTTCGTGAACTAAATGCTTATGCAGGAATTGTCATTACGGCTAGCCATAATCCTCCTGAATATAATGGATACAAAGTATATGGTCCAGATGGAGCTCAACTTGCCCTTGAGCCGGCAGATCAAGTAATACGATTTGTTGATGACATTGAAAATGAACTGGTGCTTGAAATTGAAGATGAACAAACACTGAAGCAAAAAGGTTTGATTCAAGTTATTGGAGAAGAAATCGATGCATTGTATAATGAGCAGCTGCTAACTTTGCCAGAAAATCCTCAATTAGCGGAAGAAACTGATTTGGAAATAGTGTTTACGCCGCTTCATGGTACGTCCAATAAATCTGTGCGTCGGGCATTAAAGGACCTTGGCTATAAGCACGTTCACGTTGTTGCCGAACAAGAACTCCCAGATCCTAATTTTTCTACAGTTGCTTCACCGAACCCGGAAGAGCATGCTGCATTCGAACAGGCAATTACACTTGGGAACAGTGTCGATGCTGACCTGTTAATTGCGACTGATCCAGATGCTGACCGTCTAGGAATCGCCGTTAAAAACCACCAAGGCGAATACGTGGTATTGACTGGAAATCAAACAGGTGCACTATTATTGGATTATTTACTTACACAAAAGAAAGAAAAGCAAACACTTCCTCAAAATGGTGTGATCTTAAAGACGATTGTTACTTCGGAAATTGGTCGGAAGATTGCATCTGAATTCGGATTGCCTACTATCGACGTGTTAACTGGTTTTAAATTTATTTCCGAAAAAATTAATGCTTATAATGAAAGTGGAGAGCATAGTTTCTTATTTGGTTATGAAGAAAGTTACGGTTATCTAGTTAAAGATTTCGCAAGGGATAAAGATGCTATACAAGCCGCTATACTTGCGGTTGAAGTATGTGCGTATTATAAAAAACAAGGAAAAACCTTATATGAGGGTCTTTTAGAAGTGTTTGAAAAGTATGGTTATTATTTAGAAGGACTGCGCTCACTTACGCTTAAGGGAATCGATGGAGCTCGTCAAATCAATGGAATTTTAGACGATTTCCGTAATAACCCTCCAAAGCAAATTGCCCAACAGCACGTTGTTATTGAGGAAGATTATCGAAGCAGTCAGAAGCATTCTTTATTAAAGAATACTCAAGAACCAATTGATTTGCCAAAATCAAATGTACTCAAATATTTCTTAGAAGACGGTACATGGGTTTGCTTGCGGCCTTCTGGTACAGAACCTAAAATTAAATTTTATTTTGGCGTGCAAGGAACGTCAATGGCAGAAGCTGAAGAAAAACTTGCAGCAGTGACTTCCGATTTCATGGCTGGAATTGAAGCGAAGTTAGGCGTTAGCTAAGGATATGATAAAAGATGGAAGGACTAAGTCCTTCCATCTTTTTTTTATTTTTTAGCATAGAAACGTTTAGAAAACAAACGCTAAGAATAATTATTCAGAAACAGCCGCCCACTCCTCATAGGTACATTCCGTAGCATGATCCAAGTAACGGAATAGGGAATACAGCTTTGCTTGAACGATTGTATAATCGGTTTCAAAATGATACACATGGAGAAAATGTTCAATTTTCTTAGAAAGAAATTGATCTTTAGTTTGAACCATCAAAATGGTTAAATTATCCCAATCCGAGCGATGTGTACAAAATAATGCCCGGTCATAATCATTCTTCTCCATCAATACCCCTCCTTCATCAGGAGCTACTGTTAGTTTGTTCACGAAGCGTACGGCAATCTCTATGCAAAAAGTGGAGCTGTTGCTTTTGCACACTTGTTGCTATTTTCCTGAATAATATTGAGTATAAAAAATGTAGAAATAAGTGTCTTGTCACTGGTGAGCTTAGCAAACCGAAGAGGAATAAGCTTTGAAAAAAAATACATACTAAAAAGAACAAAATAGGTAGGAGGAATCACATGAAACAACTCATATGTGCCTGTTTAACCCTCTTGATTGTTTGCCAATTCGGACTGAATACATCTGCAGCAAATACTGGTTATGAAAAATATGGCCGAATAGCTATTGCCGTTGTTAAAGCCGATTATCCAAACGACGATGTAGTCGATTATGAATATAAGGGACGTACTCAAAATCCAAATGGACAAGCAGAGGATAGTTTTCAATTTCTAGTCAAAGATCAGGGAAAGGAAAGGACCGTGAAAGTGAAAATCAGACATGATTTAACGAATAAAAAAATGTTGAACCTTATAGTAGAAGAAAAGGGTAAGTAGACAGAGTATTATCCAGTCAGCCGCATTGAAAATGTCTTCTTCGTCATGTTCTCTCTCTTTTTTCATACAGTAGAGTAAGGATAGAAAAGGGGGAGAGGCAGATGAATACTTCAGAGCATAGGGATTTGGAGTATACAATAAGTGAAATTACCGAAATAGCAAAAGGTTTCGGTCTTGATTTTTATCCGATGCGCTATGAAATATGTCCTTCTGAAATTATTTATACATTTGGTGCTTACGGAATGCCAACCCGTTATTCGCATTGGAGCTTTGGAAAACAATTTCATAAAATGAAACTCCATTATGATTTTGGATTGAGTAAAATATATGAGCTCGTTATCAATTCGGACCCATGCTATGCATTTCTTTTAGATTCTAATTCCTTAATACAGAATAAGCTCATCGTGGCACACGTCTTAGCACACTGTGATTTTTTCAAAAATAACATTCGTTTTCAAAATACGAAACGTGACATGGTAGAAAGTATGGCCGCTACAGCTGACCGAATCCGCCATTATGAAACCATTCACGGTAAAAAAGAAGTCGAAACCTTTCTTGATGCCGTCCTAGCCATTGAAGAACATATTGACCCTTCGATGATGAGGGCAAAGTTTGATCTATTCGATGAAGAATCCAGTGAAGAAGTAAAACAAAAGCAGACCCCCTATGATGGATTATGGTCATTAGATACAAACGTTGTACCCGAGAAATCGCCAATAAAGAAACATAAGAAATTCCCGCCAAGACCAGAAAAGGACATAGTCCTATTTATTGAGCAATATAGCCGGGAACTCACCGACTGGCAGCGTGACATCTTAACCATGATGCGTGAAGAAATGCTCTATTTCTGGCCGCAGCTTGAAACCAAAATCATGAACGAAGGCTGGGCTTCGTATTGGCATCAGCGTATTCTTAGAGAGCTTGATCTCACCTCAAGTGAAGCCATTGAATTTGCTAAGTTAAATGCAGGAGTGGTTCAGCCATCCCGCACGAGTATCAATCCGTACTATTTAGGACTTAAAATATTTGAGGATATTGAGGACCGGTATGATAATCCAACAGATGAAATGAAAAAGCTTGGAATCCAACCAAAATCCGGCAGAGAAAAGATGTTTGAGGTTCGAGAAATTGAATCCGATATTTCATTCATACGAAACTATTTAACGAAAGACTTGGTGATGCGTGAGGATCTGTATTTGTTTCAAAAGCAGGGGAAAGACTATAAAATCGTGGATAAGCAATGGGAAAAAGTCCGTGATCAGTTAGTAGGGATGAGGGTGAACGGCGGTTTTCCTTATATCACCGTTAACGACGGGGACTATCAGCGCAAAGGTGAAATCTATTTAAAACATTGGTTTGAAGACATTGAACTAGACCTGAAATACTTAGAAAAGGTCATGCCCTATATCCACCAGCTGTGGGGGCGGCCCGTTCATCTAGAATCGGTGATGGAAAAGAAAGAGATTTTATTCTCGTATGATGGGAAGAGTATTCATCGTAAATATTTGTGAATAGGAATGAAGATGATGAACTCTGTTTTGAACAGGGTTCATCTTTTTTATTTCAATTAGAAAAGACAATAAAAAATTATAATAAATTGGAATATAAACCACGTCTTGATCCACAAAATATTTTCTGACTTAGAAAAAGGCTCAGACTTAAAAAAAATTATTGTTAACGATTAAGACAATCCAAAATAATAAGGAAATTTTAAGCGTTCACGACTTACACGTCCTAGTCAATTACTAGAGAATTATATACGTTATCCTACCATGCAGTCGTAGTTGAAAAAATGTCCATTGCAGAAAGTGAAATATTGCATCATCACATTGTGCCAATTCAGTCCCTGCGCACCGCTTCACAAACCGTCATGGGGTTTAATGTCTTCACATCTGGGTATGAAGAAAGCGGGCTGGGATATGGTCATTCGTTTAGCGAAAAACTCGAACCGAAAGATGATGGGACGTATGTGTTTACCTACTATTTAGGCATCGAGGAAGAAACGACTGAAGTCCGTCGTGTTCCACCGAACCACCAATTAAATAAACTGAAACAACATGCGTTAGACGCCACACTCATTGTGTCAGTGGGAAAACAAGAAATCGCCAGGTTCGGATTGACATCATGGAGTAAAAAAACTAATCAGAACAAGTAAAGGAAGCGAAAAGGGATCGAAAACAAGTGTAGGGAACGTGACCCATAGGCTTGGCTTATTTGCTCATCCTTTGTTAAAAATGGTAATAAAAAGGCATTACTGATTAGTTTTATCAATAATACTAGGTGTATGACTATTGAAGTGGGAGGATTTATAGCCAATAGCCTTACATTACTAAGTAAGTACATCCATTTCTGATGGGTCACGTCAAAATGGGGATGTGGACGTTTAAGGCAGCTATTTCTTATGGAACTTAAGGAATAGGATAGTTTAGTAAAACATGGAGTAAATAAATGCTATTGGAGGTAGTTATATTATGGAATTAGTTACACTAGAAGAGAATATCGCGAAGTTGAAAAATATTTACAAAATGTCAGACGATTTAATAAATAAGCTTTTATACACTAATGAAAAAACATATCCCTATCATCCAATAGAACTGAGTACTTTATTAACATTTGTAGATATTAATGAAGAACAAAGATTATGTACAATTATAGAAGGATTGCATAGAGACATAGGATTAAGTTATGAGACGTTAGCTGCTTATTGTGAATTAACTACGGAAGAGTTGGAAGAATTCTTGAGAAATCAAGAATCTTTAATCGATAAGAAAAAGTTTATAATAGCAGTTAGAATAATGTTTCTGCATCATATTTTGAAGGAAAAATATCCGACTGAGGGTAAAATAGAAGATTAAACTTCGCTGTCTTTATAGGTGAAGTTATTAGTGAATTAGCGGGTGTGGTAGTTGAATAAAATAAATAGTAGTTAGACCACACGTATTAGACAAGTCTAAGATGTTTGGTCTAACTATCAACTGTATTGCTTCCGTAATCAGCCTATAAAAAAGAGTAATGTTCCTGTGTACCGCACCTAGACATCACTTCATTGTATTGTCATCAAACCGATAAAAGAGCACTTTATCTTTATAGTGCCAAAATTCGAGGGATTGATTACGTTTCTTATCCACATAACCTAAAATGTCTACGCCCTGTTCTTCACGGGAATAGGTATTTTCACCGTAAGCGGCTTTTACTTTCTTAAGGGAATCACCTTCTTTGATTCCTTTTGAAGTCAGAACGTTTCCGTCCGCGCTAATACGCATGATCTCCCCCTTGGCGTTAACGGCAATTTGAATATTCTTTTGTAGTTGAAAGTAGGTATGATCTTCCGTTTTCTTATTCTCATGAAAATGTTCCCCATACGTATCGACAAATGCCTGATTGCTTATATTATCAATTAGGTAGAGTCCATTTATATTTTCTTCATGTAAGTCCGTTGTTGCTGTCCACTTATGATGAAAAGATCGAGGTAAGTTATGGTTCACGAACAAGAAAAAAAAGCCAATACAGAAGACGAGTATTATGCTGACGCTCCGCACTGTTTTTTTATTCATTTATGATCTCTCCCTAATAATCGATTGTTCTTGAAAGAAACTAAGGGAACTCCTACTTTTTTGGAGTATCCCTTATTGGTTAAATCTCCATATCATTCAATAAGCATTTTTTTAGGCAATATTGCTTTTAATTCAACTAAGTCATATATGACCAAATTAGCCTGAGTTGTAGGGTATGGTAAAGGTAATGAATAAATTCAAACGGATGCTGCCCAATTAGGATTTTGCAGTTAAGATAGTTACGAATTGTCTAAAGTAAAATCTTAGAACCCAGGGACGCATTAATAAAAAGCGTCTCTGGGTTCTTTCCATTCATTTATATATCCCACAATTATTCTTTGCTCTCAAGCAGACTAATTATAATGCCTATCAAATTCTTATGTTCATTATTAATGGATGGTTATAAGCTGAAATGCAAAGATTTTATCACTCATAGCGAAAAATGCATGGTCGTTTATGACTTAATAAACTAGAGTTTGCATTTTTTTCTTACCACGAAAAAGAAAGTTGTTCCTCACTTTCTAACGTTTACTCTCTCCCATCACGGTCCGCAGAATACTCTTGCGCCATGTCTTGGGTCGAAGATATGTCCGAGTAGTGTGCAATAGTCGATTCACGACTAGCATCCTCACCCTTTAATTGAACCAATAATCTACTAGCCTTATAAACCCCAAAGACCCAACCAAAGCAGGTAAGAAATGTTAATTTAATAGCGAAAAACAGGATACCACCTGAGAGATTGGTTGCATGGTGCATATCCCGCTCTTTTCTCGTGTAATATCTATCAGCAGGTTCATGATGCACATCTCTACGACTAAGTAAGAAATTTAACCAATCTCTCCAACCGTAAACTACTCCGATGGGGAATAACATTGCCCCACCTAAAATAATGAACGTTGACGAGTCGAATATCGGGAATGTCCCATAGTTAATAAGAATATGTAGGGAAATAATGATTGCGAGTACTGCCCCTGCACCTAATAGTTTGAATACCTTGCGTTTCTCACGTGCGTATGTCATGTCGAACCCTCCATTTTCGTATCGATATCCTAATTGAAATACCAAATCAGCAGACGATTTGTTCATAAGTTTTGGTTGTGGTTTTCTATTTAGACGTTTAGTGGGGGGTGATTAACCCATTCTCCACTCCGTAATGGAAATTCTCGTCAGCATAGGAAACGAAATAAGTAAGCCGCTCCGTCCCTCCTTCATGGGTGGGGTTGACGATTAATACTTGTTCGTTCTCAGGGTTGTACCAATAGGTATTCTCGTCTCCGTCGCTGTATTGTTGTCCATCAAACGAAGCAATCCCTGTTAGCTCGGATGCATCCCCTTCTGTATGAATGGATTCCACTACGCGATCTTGGGTGTACGACACCAACAGGTCTTTTTCTGGGTAGGTATGCACCCATTCGTAGAATCCTTCTTCATCAGGCCCTGCGTGCGTAGGATTTCCCACGGTTTTTTTGGTGTGTGCGGCAGAATCACCTAACGCGATTCCGTTCAGCACAAATTCTCCCTCTACCCAAGCAAGAAGCGGCTGACGAACGATGGAATGCGCTTGCAGGTACTTCCCGTTTACGTAGACCATGGCGGTATGACAGCTTTCATTTTCTACGGTGAGGGTAATCGTCGTTCCCCTTTTTTTCATGACCCCGCCGCATCCTTCTTTGTACTCATTTGTGAAGGTTGCCTCGTCACCCGTGATGACCCCGCTTCCTTCAAAGGCGTTTGCATAGGAACTGTCGGCATTCATCGTAGAACCAACCAACTTATACCTAATTTTCTGTTCGCTTTCTTGTTCAATGTGTAATTCACCAAGTGTGTCATCGTTGACAAAGACCCACTCGCCGTCCCATGAAGTCGTTTTGCGGGTGTCAATCTGTGTTTCGTTTTCATTCACTTGAGTAGAACGCTTGTTGCTTTCTTGCTTGGGTACCTCACGCTCACTCTCGCTCGTCTTCGGAGAAGAATTGTTTTCCTCGTGGCTGCATGCAGCCAGGATAACTCCTAAGCATAAGGCGATGATTGCTTTTCTCATGTTGTTCACTCCTAATAAAAGTTTAACGAAAATAAGGGTAAAAGGTAAATGTATGTATCTTTATCAGATTCTTCCTTTTTGCTTATATGTCACTTCATACATCGGTCATTCTCTCTAATTGTTTATATCCGCAACAGGGATGTCCAAAATGGGATATTAAATCGTGCTAGTTTTCAACGAGATCAAGTAGCGAGGAATGTTCCTCAGTATTTGCAAATTCTGAACCAATTAAGTGAGGGCGAGGATTACACTTTACTGCAATACTACTGGTGAAACGCAAAGAATTGCATAAGAAAAGACCTCATTATAAGAGGTCTTTAGGAGTTTTAAAGTCCTTTATTCTTCTACAATTTCTAACTGTTTGTAATAGTTATCTATAATGGGGTAAATATCTGGATTTGAATCGTAATAGGTATTATCAATTTGATTTAGAGTAAACTTAAATTCTTTTTCGCCATCAAAAAGAGTGATACCATATCGCCATCCAACTCGTTCTTCTTGATTATCTTGTGGAGTATATTCTATTTCTTTAATCAGAGATAGAAATTCAACAATTTGTTCTTGATTAGTTATGGTTTAGAATAACCAGTTGAACCATCTTGAATGATAACTTTATCTACATTTTCAATTTTTGCATCCTTAAAACTCTTCTAATGATTGCGTTTTTCGATTAGAACAGGCAGAAAGTAACAATAGGCTTATTAACAACATTAAGAACAAGTATTTTTTCAGATAACCACCTCCAAGTTCAATTAGACGTATTAAATTACAATCTACCTTTTTTTAGTAAATTGTAATTATATGTTAAAATGAAGGTGTACTTAAACTAACAACTCCGTTTATCACAACACTTTATCGTAAAATGCAAATTAAAAGTGAGGGGAAGTATATGCACCCTACCACAATAATTGACTTGATTTTACTTTTAGGAATTATCATAGCAATTGGTTGCTTAGCCCTTGAATTACCGAAAAAAGTTAGAAAAATTGTTTGGGTTTTATCAGGTGTGATTTTACTACTAGGCATAACCTTTTATGTAGTTAGACCATTTATTGTGCAATACCAAACAAACAAAGCAACAGAGGAATTGATGCATCATTTAGAAGGTGTGTATCCAGAGGATTCTTGGGTAATCACGGATACAGATGAACATGAAATACATCCTGTTATCTATCTTCATGTTAGATTTGAGAGCGAGACAAAAATGTTGTATGAGTATGCGGTGCAAAACAAAACCATTGACCAAGTAGACATGTGGATGTCATCAGGTCATTCTATTGAAGAAAGTGAAGTTGACCCACAGCACGAAGAGTGACATGGGTGTCATTGGACTTTAGGGCTGATTAACCATATTTAATAATCAATGCATTGCTCAGCATGATCATTTTCAAGCGTTTAGGCCAGGCGATGCTAACGTTGAATGAACGTTGTAGTTGATGTTATTGGATTTATCCACAGTAGTATCGGAACGACTCAGTTTAGGGAACTGAATTTATTTGATGAACGGTATCTCATTTGATATATTTTCTAATCCGCCTCCCAAACGGTGCTTACTTATTCGAAATGTTCATACGCCCCACATACTGAGCTTTCCCTTTATCTGTATCCAGATTGATTTCCAGAACAAACTCCCCGTTCTCTTGAGGCAACGTGATGTCGCCGTTGGCGGCAACTAACCCAATTTTTTGTTCATCATTCCACAAATACACCTGTAACGAACGCTCAACAAAGTCGGTGTGGTCAAACAACAGCTTTACTTTTTCTCCTGTCACATAGAACTGTTGCGGCTGTTTTTTAGCGAAGTCGGTGAGGTCACTTACCTCCTTGTTAATCGGTACATTTTCGGGTCCGCGCCAGGCAAGATTGGCTTCGGTCAATTCGTCTGACTCGTACCCCATCTCGCCTAACAAGGTGATGGCTGGCGGCGTAAAATCATATTCCTCCCCGATACATCCTGTTAAGGTAAAAATAACAAACCATCCTATACATACGTGTAATAAAATCTTCATTTCGTACCCCCTTAGTTTCACTATTGCTCCGTTAAAAACCATTCTGTTTTTAATTAAATTTTAACATAAATTACCTATTTTATGTTAATGGGCAAAAAAACAGGAATGATCTTACATGTTAATAAAAAACGAGTATAAGACTTTCGGTCTCATACTCAATTTCCCATGTTTATCCCCCTTTCTATCCTTATTCTGTGTTCCTTTTGTTCCTTTTCGTGCAGTGTAGCATATCCAAAATCGAAAGAGAGGGGGTGGAGATGACCTTTACCATTTTTCGAGAAGAGAGAACACAAAAAAGGAGCAGCAAAAGCTGTTCCTTTTTCTGATCATTAGTTAATTGTTACTTTTTAAAAAAAGTTTTCTGAATAAGAAGATGAGTCCTACTACCACAACTACTGTGATAATAATTCCTGGAAGGCCGTTTCTTTAGTGTATTTTATTAACCTTTGATGGTAACCTAATAAGCTTTGTAAGTTCTAATTAATGAGTGTTTGGAAATATAGGGAGAGTTAGTGTAGAATGAAAATTTAAATAACCCTTCTTTATGAAAATATAGTAAAATATTACTATTAGGTTATTAAGTGAAAGAGAGGAGAATGTTTTTTGAAAAAGTTATATAAAGTATTTATTATGTTTATCTTATTATTATCTTTTTTATCTATTAACATATCGACTACTGAAGGTGCTACAAAAAAGATAGCCCATGTAAATGTCAAAATTGGTACTTTGAGTGTAAGAAGTAATACAAGTCTTACATCTAAAAAAGTTGGTTCCTTAAAAAAGGACGCTGGAGTTTATGTTTACGCTAAAACGAAAAGTGGATGGTCAGAAATTCGTTACAAAGAGAAGAAAGCATATGTTATGACTAAACATCTTAAATTTGCTAATTCTTATTTGGCTGATAAAAAGAAAATTTATACATATGTAATAGAAGGAAAGCAGTACAAACATGTTTATACTGGGAAGAATCTAGGATGGGATGAGTGGACATTAAACAAAGAGGTGTACATTCTAGGTGAAGATAAAAATGGATTACATTCGGGATATCCCCAATCTGAATATACCACTTCTATAAAATATCCTATAAAAATAGGGAAAAAGTGGAGTATTGAGATGGGGGGAGATGGATTTGCTCTTGTGACCTCCGTTACTAAGACAGTTAAAGTTCCCGCTGGAACATTTAAAAATTGTATTGAAGTGATGACTAGTGATGGATACTTATTTTATTATGCTAAAAATGTTGGATTTGTAAAAGGTGTTTATCAAGGAGTTACGTATAACAAACTAATTAAAATGGAGAAAAAATAACCAACAAGAGTTAACCTAATTATTAGGTTAACTCTTGTTAATTTAAATATTATATATCGCAAGAGGAAAAATTCGCTTTAAATACAGAAGTAGCTCCTCTTGTGCTTTACAGTTGCGCTTTTAATAGTATTGACCTTTTACTGTCTATTAACTCGCTTTTTAAAAAACATATTAGGGGGTTTTTAAATGAAAATTACTAATGAAATGAGTAAAGGTGCATATGAAATAGCCAAAAAAGTATATTTAGGACGATTGACTAGAAGTGAAGGGAAAATAGAAATTAACAGGGCTACAGGAATGAACGAAGGTTCTGCTCAGGCTTTCATTACCATATTTTTGGCTATGATGAATGGAGAAGAATATAAAAGGGCGTTTAATAATGATACAAATAAATTTTTACTTGAAACTATTAGGAAAGATTTTGGTGAGGATTTTTATAAAAGTGCTTTAAATGCAGTACAAAAACATATAAATTATTACTCTACTTTAGGCAAAGGAAATTTATCAGGTTTGCAAAAAATTGTAAATCAAATGAGATAATAGTCTTATTTTTTCCTTTTCGTGCAGTGTAGCATATCCAAAATCGAAAGAGAGGAGTTGAGGATGACTAAGCCCATTTTTCGAGAAAAGAAAACACAAAAAAAGGAGCAGCAAAAGCTACTCCTTTTTTTGATCATTAGTTAATTGTTACTTTTTTAAAAAAAGTTTTCTGAATAAGAAGATGAGTCCTGCTACCACAATTACTGTGATAATAATTCCTGGAAGGCCGAAACTATTCATGATAAAATGTCCCCTTTTTTTATGATGATTTTACTTGGGATTAATGGTAAACGTACCGCCCGTATGCTTAACCGTCACCGTACACCATGTGGATGCATACGCTACAATCCCAGTATACTTCTTCGTTGCCGACAAGGTCGTATTTTTTCCAGAAGTAGAAAGCGAACCCGAATAGACTTTACCAATGCCATCACTACCTACTAATCCATAAGCATTATGATAAACAACTGTTTTAACAGACGTTACTTTACTCGCACCTGCTGTTGTACTCGTTTTTAAGTTGGAAGCCGTGAAACTTTGATTAATGATATTTTGAATATTGTCTTTAATCGTTCCGCTCACTTTTACGGTCACACCATTGCTTGTTTTTGAACCAGAAATTGTCTCTGAAGCAAGCAAACTGATGCCCGAAGTATTCGGTTTTTCAGCATACATTTCAACAAACGTTTGATCTTTTAATGAAAATTTTTCTCCGATTGTGTATTCTTGATCAATTCGTTCAAAATAGGAAATTTTTTCTTCTTCCGTTAACATAGAAAGCTCTTTCTTATACGCTTCTTCTGAACCTTTTGTTGATGCATTGGCTGTACCATTGAATGTGAACCCCAATAGTAAAACAAACGGCATCGTTAAAACTAACCATTTTTTCATCAAAATAATTTCCACCTAATCTATATGTTTTTATGTCCATTACCTAATTTACCAGTTCTGTTTAAAAAAGTAATGAGTCTTTACTAATAGGTGGGAATCCTTAGTAAATATACCACAGTTCGTTCAAATCGAGTGTTTTTTTCATATAATACGGCTGTGAAACGCATCGGCAAATATTGTTCACAAAAACCTTATCTATGTAAAGATTGTAATAAAAAAGTCCTTAAATTTCTTTAGATAGAGATTGAGGTAAAAGAAATGATGCTAGGCTCCTAATGTCATTTTAAGATTATTTGTGTTTTGATCACCAACTATTGAACCTAAGGAAATTCTATGTTTTGTCCGTCTAAACAAAAATTATTATATAGAAGGTTATTGATAGAAATGCTTATAATTACTCTAATATTATTTTCAAACAATTAAACACCTTAGCGAAAGGATGGCTGGGCTTCGTATTGGCATCAGCGTATTCTTAGAGAGCTCGATCTCACCTCAAGTGAAGCCATTGAATTTGCTAAGTTAAATGCAGGAGTGGTTCAGCCATCCCGCACGAGTATCAATCCGTACTATTTAGGACTTAAAATATTTGAGGATATTGAGGACCGGTATGATAATCCAACAGATGAAATGAAAAAGCTTGGAATCCAACCAAAATCCGGCAGAGAAAAGATGTTTGAGGTTCGAGAAATTGAATCCGATATTTCATTCATACGAAACTATTTAACGAAAGACTTGGTGATGCGTGAGGATCTGTATTTGTTTCAAAAGCAGGGGAAAGACTATAAAATCGTGGATAAGCAATGGGAAAAAGTCCGTGATCAGTTAGTAGGGATGAGGGTGAACGGCGGTTTTCCTTATATCACCGTTAACGACGGGGACTATCAGCGCAAAGGTGAAATCTATTTAAAACATTGGTTTGAAGACATTGAACTAGACCTGAAATACTTAGAAAAGGTCATGCCCTATATCCACCAGCTGTGGGGGCGGCCCGTTCATCTAGAATCGGTGATGGAAAAGAAAGAGATTTTATTCTCGTATGATGGGAAGAGTATTCATCGTAAATATTTGTGAATAGGAATGAAGAAGATGATCTCTAAATAATAGGGATCATCTTTTTTCTAGGTTTGTAAAATCGTCAATAATTTCAATTACTTCAATGTGCCCATTAACCAAAAGCTCTGGAAGATCAAGGTGGACCTTTCCCTCCCAATATTCTCTAGCTTGCTCCATCTTTCGTGAAAAAGGTACAGCATCTTCCTTTGGCAATAGGCTGCTGTCGCCCAAAAAAGAATGCCCCATTACTCGAAGTTTAACAATCTGTAAAACATCCCGATTGTACGAATCGAATAATTCTTTCCATCTCAAAGCATCTTCATAGCTTTTTGCAGCATATAAACAAGACAATCTTGAAGGATAGACAGGATACTCTTGAAGTCTCACCATTTCTACGATCACTTCTCTAATCGCTCGGATTGTTTGGTCTACATACTTGATAGCTACTTCGGCATTTTCTTTATTCATATTCAAGCCATCACTTGTAGAGTGATCTTGTAAAATCTGAATAAAGTCTTCACCTTTAGCATTAAGATGTTCCTTCTCAAAAAAGAAGCGATATAACGTATTATTTTGATTCTTATCAAAGAAGATGACCTGACCTAGATTCATTTTCTTCCTCGTTACAACATGATAGACAAGCAATTCGTTCTCTTCCATAAGCGGCCCCCTTATTTTATTGTTAAATTTTAACACAAAGTGAGCGTGGGTAGGACACTTTAACTGGACAGTAATAACGTAGACTTATTTATTTTCATATATTTACCATTTAATAGACCTATAGCCTGATATACAATAGTAGACGTTAAATGTGAAGGGGAGTAGTTAAATTGAAAAAAATAACAATGGTAGTATTATCACTAAGTTTAGTTCTTGGATTTTCTTTCAGTACTTTGGATGTAGCTGAAGCGAAAGGTGAAGTTAAGAAATTCAGTAATTGTAAAGCGATGAACAAAGTCTATAAAGGCGGAGTGGCTAAAACAAAGAACACGAAAAATAAAGGCGGCAAAACAAAAATTAAACCATATGTATCAAAGGCTTTATATAATGCCAATAAGACAAAAGATCGGGATAAAGATAATATTGCTTGTGAACGCTAAGTTAGGTGTAAAGGGGCTTTTTAAAGTCCTTTTTATTTTTTATAAATAATACCCTAAGGGGTATTATTTAGATTTGGAATTGGCCTAGACGGGATTATAACAGGATCAGACGGGATTATGGCCTTTCTAAACGGGATTATAGCAGGACCAGACGGGAATATCGATGCTGCTGACGGGAATAACTCTTGTTTTTGCCAAGTAATCATCGAAATACCCCCCCTTTTTTCCAAACAATCTGTTGACCATATAAGTATTTGCTTATGTTATGATAAGATAAAAAGGGTGGGAGATCATGCACCATCATTCAGATCAAAGTATTGAGGCAATTGCCGACATTTTAAAGCTTTTAGGTGATAAAACGCGGTTAACAATGGTGAAGATTATGTCTGAAAACGAATGTTGTGTATGTGAATTTGTAGATTTATTTGAGATGAGTCAACCAGCGATTTCTCAGCATTTACGAAAAATGAAGGATAAAGGATTGATAAAGGAAACAAGAAAAGGACAATGGATTTTCTATTCATTAAATCCAAATCATCCGAATTACTCTTTTGTTCAAACCGTTATTCACGCGGTCCCCAGTCAGCAAGGAAAGTTAGACAATTTAAAAGCACAGGGAAAACGAATTACCTGTTGCTAAGTATATAGGAGGAGTACCTGCAGTGATTTCAGTGATAGCAGCAATTATTATTTTTCTTTTAACCCTTACACTAGTTATTTGGCAGCCTAAAGGGTTATCAATTGGGTGGTCAGCTTGTGGAGGCGCAGTTCTTGCCTTATTGGCGGGAGTCGTAGATTTTCATGATGTATTTGAAGTAACACAGATTGTCTGGAATGCTACATTAGCGTTTATTGCAATTATAATTATTTCTCTTATCTTAGATGAAATTGGTTTCTTTGAGTGGGCTGCGCTGCACATGGCGCGGGCAGCTAAAGGTAGCGGAGTGAAGATGTTTGTATATGTCAGTATTCTAGGGGCAGTAGTGGCAGGGTTATTTGCAAATGATGGAGCAGCACTCATCCTGACACCGATTGTACTGGCAATGGTCCGGAATTTAAAGCTGGAAGATAAAATGATTTTCCCTTTTATCATTGCGAGTGGGTTTATTGCAGATACCACATCACTTCCGCTTGTAGTTAGTAATTTAGTGAACATTGTATCTGCTGACTTTTTTGGAATAGGATTCATTGAGTTTGCTTCGAACATGATTATTCCAAATTTATTTTCCTTAACAGCGAGTATCTTAGTTTTATATCTTTATTTTAGAAAGAGTATCCCTAAACAATATGATATGGCAGAGTTAAAGGAGCCAGCAGACGCGATAAAAGATATCAGGATGTTCCGGTTATCAGGTATTGTACTGGCTATCCTTCTTATCGGGTACTTTAGCAGTGAGTATATTCAAGTACCTGTTTCGTTCATCGCAGGTGTCATTGCTATCTTTTTCTTGTTAATGGCCAGACGAAGTTCAGCAGTCAATACAAAAAATGTTCTAAAGGGAGCACCTTGGAACATTGTCTTCTTCTCTATTGGGATGTATGTCGTCGTGTATGGATTGAAAAATGCAGGGTTGACCGATGTGCTGGCAGATGTTATTCAGCTGGCAGCTGACCAGGGATTATTTGTTGGTACGCTCGCGATGGGCTTCATCGCAGCAATACTCTCATCATTAATGAACAATATGCCGACGGTGATGATTAATGCGCTTGCCATTGATCATACAGCAACTTCTGGCGTTATCAAAGAAGGTCTCATCTACGCCAATGTGATTGGCTCGGATTTAGGCCCGAAAATCACGCCGATTGGTTCGTTAGCAACTTTGTTATGGCTGCATGTCCTCAAAACCAAAGGAGTCATTATTTCATGGGGTACCTATTTTAAAACGGGTATTATTATTACGATTCCAGTATTACTTATTACCTTAATTGGGTTGTATTTACGATTACTCATTGGCTGAAATAGACAAAACGATAACACAAAAAAAGGTTTGGATGAATCATATCCAAACCTTTTTTTGTTTTTTTGGCAGAGATACTTTTTCGATGAAAGAATTTTCAGAGCTGTGGCCCTATTTTTGAAAGGGGATGAAATCTGGCGGGTTTAATGGAAAGCGTAATTTTAGGGAGATATAATACGGCTATAAAGCATAGCTATTATTATATGAGAAAACTTTTACTAGAGGAGGAATAGGTATGAACAATTTCTTTGAGAAAGCTCAACAGTTTGGAAAATCTTTTATGCTCCCTATCGCTGTGTTACCTGCTGCTGGTTTGTTATTAGGAATTGGTGGGGCATTATCAAACCCCAATACGGTTTCGGCATATCCATTTTTAGATATTGGCTGGCTGCAAGCAATTTTTACGATTATGAGTTCAGCTGGTAGTATCGTCTTTAGTAATTTACCCATAATTTTTGCGGCTGGTGTAGCCATTGGACTTGCCCGCTCAGATAAAGGGACAGCAGGTTTAGCTGCCATGATCGGGTACTTTGTAATGAACAGCTCGATTAATGCATTACTGTCCATTACAGGAGATCTTGCTGAAAATAATTTGGCTGGTGCCGGACAAGGAATGGCAGTGGGCATCCAAACGCTAGAAACAGGGGTGTTTGGAGGGATTGTCGTAGGGATCGTCGCAGCTTTATTACATAATAAATATAACAAAATCCAACTGCCTCAAGTGTTAGGATTTTTCGGCGGTTCTCGTTTTATCCCGATAATTGTATCATTTACATCCATCCTTGTAGGAGTTGTATTATTTATCGTCTGGCCGTATTTTCAATTACTAATTAATCAATTAGGTTCACTCGTCACAAGTACGGGTACGATTGGAACATTGTTATATGGTTTTATTCTTCGCATGCTTGGGCCTATGGGTTTACACCATATCTTCTATCTTCCTTTTTGGCAAACCGCTTTAGGTGGATCAATGGAAATTGGCGGGCAGATTATTAATGGTACTCAGAACATCTTTTTTGCTCAATTAGCTGATCAAGAAACCGTAAAATATTATGAAGGTGTATCCAGATTCATGTCTGGCCGGTTTATAACGATGATGTTTGGACTTCCAGGTGCAGCGTTAGCCATCTATCATTGTGCTAAACCTAAGAATAAAAAAATTGTCGCAGGTATTCTATTATCAGCAGCCTTAACTTCTTTCTTAACTGGAATAACAGAGCCGCTTGAATTTAGTTTTCTATTTGTCGCCCCGCTTCTATACTTTGTTCATGCGATGTTTGATGGATTAGCCTTTATGATGGCTGATATCTTTTCTATTACAATCGGACAAACCTTTTCAGGAGGATTTATAGACTTCATCTTATTTGGTATTCTGCAGGGTATGGATAAAACAAATTGGATTTATGTAATTGTGGTAGGGATTCCATGGTTCTTTTTATACTATTTCTCTTTTAAATTTCTAATAAAGAGAAAAAATTTCAAGGTATTAGGACGAGAAGATGATGAAAAAGCTGTTAAGCAAGTAATAGCTACTGATCGTGCGAAAACTATTGTCGATGGTTTAGGTGGTGCCGCTAATATTGATATAGTGGATTGTTGTGCGACACGACTGAGAGTCACGGTTAAGGATCATTTGGTAATAAATGACGAGCTTATTAAGCAAACCGGTTCAAAGGGAATTGTGAAAAAAGGAAATGGTATTCAAGTCATTTATGGACCACAAGTTACTATTATTAAAAATGAAATTGAGGAATACCTAGAATAGTAATCTTTTATAAGGACGTGTAAACCATGCGAACATCTGTATTAAATCAAATGAATCAAGGATTAATCGTATCTTGTCAGGCATTAGAAGGGGAGCCTTTGCACAGTTCTTTCATTATGGGCCGAATGTCTATCGCAGCCAAAGAAGGTGGAGCAAAAGGGATTCGAGTAAACTCAGTACCTGATATCTTAGAGATTAAAAGATGTGTCGATCTGCCAGTCATCGGGATCATTAAACAGGTTTATGGACAGAACCCGGTCTTTATCACACCAACGATGAAAGAAATCGATGCCTTAATGACAACGGGAGTAGAAATTATTGCTACAGATGCTACATCTCGTATCAGGCCAGACGGTAAATCTTTAGAACAATTTTATCAAGAAGTGAAAACGAAGTATCCAGAGGTTATTCTAATGGCAGATGTTTCAACTGTGGAAGAAGCCATATACGCTGATGAACTAGGATTTGATATTGTGGCTCCAACATTATATGGATATACGGATGAAACAGATGGCCTAAAAATTGATTCCAATAATTATAGGGTAATAAAACAAATTGTAAGAGAAGTGAAACATGCCAAAGTGTTAGCCGAAGGGAATGTCTTCACACCGGAAATAGCTCGTACCCTATTAGATATTAATGTACACGCAGTCGTAGTCGGTGGAGCCATTACTCGACCGCAGCAAATAACCAAACGTTTTGTTGAAGCAATGACAACTAACTGAACCCATTTCTTCTCTGTCCTGTAAATAGTGTTCTGTTGAAAATTCATAACATTCATATTTATAAAATAAATATCCTAATATAATAGACAAGTTGGTTAAGTATCCTTTAATATGGTTGATAAGGAAAATAAACCTCTTAATATAAGTTAGGTGAAACAACATGGAATACTTAGGTGAGAATTTTCTACATGGGATAGAATGCAGCATGGAGAAGTTCACAAGGACAGAAAAAGAAATTGCTACCTATATCATTAAAAAGCCAACCGAAATCAGCGTGTTATCTAGTAGTCAACTAGCAAAGAAATTACATGTTTCACCTGCAACGATTACAAGGTTTTGTCAGAAACTATCCTATTCAGGATTCAATGAATTTAAGCACGAACTAAAAAGATACGTTGATTTAAATATGAGACCAGGTTTGACGGTCGGGATTAAGCAGATCGATTATTTTGCTCAATTGTACCAAAATCATTTGGACATTATTGAGAATACCTTTCAAAATGTTGCTTATCCTGACATTCAGGAAGTGGTCCTTCTTCTTAATCAGGCAAAAAAAATTCATGTATATGGGATTGGAAATTCAGGGATAGCAGCTCAAGAATTTAAATCTAAATTTTTCCGAATAGGCTTGAATATTGAAACCATTACAGATCCGCATCAAGCAGCAATGGATGCCTCACTTAGTACAAAAAAAAGTGTCGTTATAGGAATATCTCTGACGGGGGAGACAAAGGAAATTATTCGTGCTGTAAAGATAGCCAAGGCACAAGGTTCCTCAATCATTGTTTTCACTGGTGAAAAGAATTCTGAACTAAGTAAAATATCCGATATAACATTATTAGCAATGAATAAAAGCAATAGACATATGGGGCAGAATATTTCGCCGTCGCTCCCGTTTTTCTTGCTTTTTGATTTAATTTATACGGAGCTGATAACAAAGGATTATAAGAATCGAATGCATTTTAGGGAAAAGACGCTAAAGTCATTACAAGATGATGAATAGAAAAACAGCGGAAACGGGTACATATATACTTAGTTTCCGCTGTTTTTTATTCGAATGAAGAAATTAATCTGTTTCCATTTAAAGAAGGTCTTAAAGTAGGTCACCAATTTTACGGCAGTAATGGTAAAGAAATTTATCCCAAGCATATGCTTGGAGACTTTGGCTACGGAAATGATCATAATGTGAAGTACATCATGTATGTAGAAGCAATAGAGCTGGAATAACAATCAAGCATCCTTAATCGAGAGTTTAACCCTATTTCTCCTTTCTTCTTTCCCTTATACTGGAACCATGAGAAGAAGGAGTGAGGATGTTGAGTGAGAAAAAGCGTTTATGGAAAAAGCTTGTATGGCTGCATCATTCGAATGCTTGGATTTTTCTATTCCTCGCTGTCACAGGCATTATTCTCTATTTGCCACTATTACGACCAGTATTGACTGTGGTGCGTGTTTGGATTCGTGATGTTCATATAATCATTGGTTTCCTTTCTTGTGTGGTTGTACTTTTATATACGCCCGCTTTTAAAAAACATATGAAACAATTAGGCAAAAAAATGAATCAAAAAGTAAATGTATACGTAGTTCTTTTTATTTTAGGAGGGCTTTTTAGTACAGGTTTTATCCTTACCTATCATCGGCAATTTCCGGTCGGTTGGAATGCTGCGGCACTTTTTTTGCATGACTTATTTACATGGGCAGGAATTCCATACGTGCTTTACCATGCTGTTTCAAGAAGTAAATGGATTAAACGTTTTCGAAAACAGAAAAAGAAAGATCTGCCTTATCTAATTGAAAAAGAAAACCCAGTGATCAATCGAAGGAAGTTTGTTCAGATTGCAGGTGGATCTGCCTTATTCTTAGTCACTGCCCCCTTTATCGTTAAACTAGTTAAACCTGGCTTCGTCCCTTGGACATTTACAAATGGTCAAAGTGAGTATCAAATGCTGCCGGAACCAAAAGCAGCCTATCCATTAAAAGGCGGGGGCGGCGATGGGCGGTTTCGTCCCTATACAGTAACGACCATCCCATCCTTCACGGCAGAAAATTGGTCATTTACGGTCGATGGACTGGTTGAGAGGCCGTTATCTTATACATGGAGTGAGTTTCTCACACTTCCTCGGAAGGTACAGGTGAGTGATTTCCATTGTGTAACTGGCTGGAGTGTAAATCATGTTACGTGGGAAGGGATTCCTCTTCAGGAATTTCTTGACCTAGTGGGTGTTCAGGGAGAAGCGACCTATGTCAAATTGTATTCAGGTGATGGCGTGTATACAGATTCATTGACATTGGATCAAGCTCATATGGATGATATTATG
This sequence comes from Peribacillus sp. FSL H8-0477, assembly GCF_038002765.1. Classification (NCBI taxonomy): domain Bacteria; kingdom Bacillati; phylum Bacillota; class Bacilli; order Caryophanales; family Bacillaceae; genus Peribacillus; species Peribacillus sp. FSL H8-0477. Next base: position 720,767 of record NZ_JBBODE010000002.1, read on the forward strand.
GTAGCTTTACTTATCGATGGCGAGCCGATCGATCAGGATTATGGGGGTCCAGTACGATTAATTGTTCCAAAAATGTATGCGTATAAGTCTGTAAAGTGGCTGACTCGAGTTGAATTGATTGCCGAAGATCATGTTGGTTATTGGGAACAGAGGGGTTACAGTAAGGATGCCTGGATATAGAGTTGTGTGTATAAGAAACTGCCTTTACTCTGGCAGTTTCTTTATTTAGTAAATTTATCATATTGATTGTACTACTACGATGTTATACCCTTATAATAAGAATGTAAAAAAATATAGGAATCTGTATTAGGTAAAAGAAAAAATGTACTGCTGATTACTCAGTGTACTTTTTTACTGCGCTCAGATAAACAAGAGGAGGCTTCCTTAGTGGATTCGATTGTGCTTCAAATGATAGAAGCCTTCAAAAGCTTAGGGTATTTTGGAATTACATTGGCATTGACCTTTGAATTTATTCCGGCTGAAGTTGTGCTGCCTTTAGCAGGCTACTGGGTATATGAAGGAGATCGAACGCTTCTTTTAAGCATATTGTTCGGTTCCATTGGTGGTGTTACAGGTCCCCTGACAGTGTATGCGCTGGGACGTTTTGGGGGAAGGCCGCTGATTTTGAAATACGGAAAATACTTTTTAATTAAAGAAGCTCAAGTTGACAAAGCGGATGTCTTTTTTCAAAAATACGGTGGTAGTATCGCCTTTTTCGGCAGGTTTATTCCTGGGGTCAGGACAGCCGTGTCCTTACCATGCGGGATGACGAAGATGAATGTTTGGGCCTTCATGGGCTATACATTCTTAGCGATGTTCCCAGTCACGAGTGTGTATGTGTACTTGGGATACCGTCTTGGACCGAAGTGGGAAGAAGCAGGGGCGATTTTTGCAGAGTATGCCAATTATCTAATCATCCCTATTTTGTTGATTGTTGTATTGATGTTTGTACGTCATAGAAAAAATAAAACGAAGATCGTGAAGTAAGAAATAAGCTCAGACTTTTTTTATTAGAAAGAGGACTCCCCTTAGCTGGGGAGTCCTCTTTCGATACTTTACGGTATTTGTTTAATTAGTTATGCACTATCGACTTCTTTGAAGAAGAATTAACAGCAGCCTCCGCCGCCGAATCCTCCGCCAAATCCGCTGCATCCGATAATGACTAAAAGGATAAATAACACAATTAAAAGAGCGAAGCCGTTGCCAAATCCACCACAACCTCCGCCATAACCACCTGCACCAGGACCAGGACCAACACCTGACATATAATAACCTCCTCAGATTATAACTTACTATTTTAAGGCTTTCGGTTTGTTTTCTTTTCCTATTGCCTAATTCATACTATGTTGGCATGGGAAAAACGTTTGCTGTTTTAGGTAAAATGGGCGCTTAAAATCGATAGTAAGTTAGTGCTGGTATTGGATTTAACTGAGTGGATCAGCCGGCTGATTTAATTTCCTATTAAAAGAATGGTAGATAGACAATCATAATGAATAGTGGTTAAACACTGCAATTTACCTTGTTTACCGATATAATGTTTACAATACCAGAAAACTGGAGAATGAAGGGGAAATAAACAATTGGAAACAGTATTTGTATATAAAGATGAAGTATCACATAGATTTTGGCGGATTACTCGTTCAGGATTGTCCTATATTGTTATGTATGGCAAAGAAGGATCTGTAGGGATGGTAAAAACAAAAACATTCGAAACAGAAGAAGATTGTGACGACGAAGTGAAACGGCTTATTCAATTGAAATTGAAAAAAGGCTATCAACCAGCTTCTTCTGTTGGCCTAATGATTAAAGAAACGACCCTAACAGAAGAGTTATTTTGGGAGCTGCTTGAAAAAGCGCGTACAACAGGAGAAGATCCGGAAGACGGACTTGAATGGCTGGTCAATTATTTGTCTACAAAATCAATCAAGGATATTGTGAAGTTTGACTACCATTTTCATGAGTATTATATGAAGTCATATACATCCGATCTTTGGGCAGCTGCGTATATCATTATGGGGGGATGTTCAGACGACTGTTTTGATTATTTTAGAGCATGGCTTCTTTTTCAAGGAAAAAAAGTGTATGAATCGGCCATTGAAAATCCTGAATCCCTTATTCCTTATCTAAAGCGTTTAGGAGAACAAGGGGAAGTACCTCAATTAGAAGAGATTCTTTTTGCTGCGTGTGAGGCTTACGAAAAGAAAACTGGGAATGATGACGAAGATTACCTAGCAATCTATGAAAAATTAACAAAGGATCCATTTATACAGCTTGAGCTAGATTTGGATTGGGATGAGGACAATGAAGAAAGCCTGAAAGCAATGTTCCCAGGACTATGGGAATTGTATGGGGAAAGTCCCTTAGAATAGTTTCAAGGGGGAATTTACTTGGAATTTAGAACGATTGATCCAGTTCTTGATCGTGAGATGATTATCGCCTTTCGAAAGGATTCCTATGTGGTCAGCTTTGGTCATTCATCGGGTTTTGGTGATGAAGATGATTATGTTACTCGTATCAGCAAACGTGTCCTTCTTTTCCCAGAAGGACAGGTAATTGTTGAGGAAGGCGGACAATCAATTGGGCAATTAGAGCTTCAAATCGTAACGTATGAAGGAAGAGAAATTGGCTATGCAAACCTATTTTACTTAGCTGCTGACTATCGAGGGAAAGGACGGGGATCCGAACTGATTTCTTATGCTGAGGATTTTTTTCGTAAGCAAGGTGTAAAGGAATATCAGTTGAGGGTGTCACCTGATAATCATCGGGCTCTATCTCTTTACGAGCGTTCAGGCATGCATAAACTGCAGCTCGAAAGGCTTCAGAATTCTGTCTGGAGAATGAGAAAAGAGTTATAGGTGGTTTTTAGCATAACTTTTCGTAGTGAACAAGTCAGTCCTTATCATTAAGGGCTGGCTTCTTTGTGAGGAATTTAGGAATAACTAAAGGGTTGAAAGGAAATATGGAGATAATAATTTTAGGTCTTTAACATACAGCTGACACAAATGCGAGGTATGATTAAGGTAAAAAGGCTCGAACGCATTCGTTCGATATACTTTAACGGGTAAGGGGAGGCCTTATTAATGAAGAAAATACTAGTGGTTGAAGATGAGAAAGCGATATCGATGGTACTGAAGGCCTATCTTCACAGAGAGGGCTTTGAAGTGATACAGGTATTTGATGGAACTGAAGCTATAGATGTTTTTATGGAATGGGAGCCTGATTTAGTATTGCTTGATGTCATGCTACCCGGTAAGGATGGGTGGGAGATTCTTAAAGAAATCCGCGAAAAAGATGCCTGTCCGGTTATCATGCTCACAGCATTAGGAGAAGTGGATTATCGCCTTTCTGGTTTTAAATCAGGAGCGGATGACTATATATCCAAGCCATTTGTTGCGGACGAAGTAGTGGCTCGTGTACATGCTGTTCTTCGAAGATCACCAAGTATAGTAACATCAGAAAAGAAAATACGACAGTATGGCAGTCTAAAGGTAGATATGGGAACCTATACGGTATTTGTGAATGGCAAGGAAGTGGTTATGACACCTCGTGATCTTTCTTTGTTTGTGTTTTTTGTAAGTAATCCAAATCAAATATTTACAAGAGAGCAATTAATAGAACAGGTGTGGGGAATGGATTACGATGGAAGTGATCGTGCTGTGGATCTTGCCATCAAAAGGATGAGGAAGGCCTTAGATAAATGGCCTGATTCGGAAGGAGAAATCAAAACTTTGCGGGGAATGGGGTATCAATTGCTAGTTTATGAAAACTAAAAAACGAACGACGCTGCTGCGCTATTGGACAACCCGTTATTTAATTACGCTCACCACTGGATTATTGGTTTTATCTTTATTTTCTTTATGGTGGATGGAAAAAACTGCCCTCGAATATCGCTTAAGTCTATTAAAGTATTTAGCAGATGAAACAGCTGATCGTGCGATAAAGGACAATGGACAAATTGTGGTGGGACCGCTCCTTTCTGAGATTGTTGAAGAAAGAGAGAAAATCCTTCATTTAAATGAACAGCCGATTATCTATATTGTCGATCCGGATGGAGAAATCATTTATACGATGCCGCAGCTCTATATTGAGAGTGAAGATAATGTGCTTCCGAGTGTCATTATGAATAATCAAGATACGATCCAAAAAGTTAATATTAACGATGAAAACCAGGTCTATGTCGTAAAATCTCCAATTCGAGAAGATAGTAATAAAATTAAAGGCTGGGTTGTTATTGCCCAAGAAGAGGGGTCTTTGACCGAGATCAACCAGGATCATGGTTTACTAGCCATAATGATGGGTGGTCTGCTCATTATGGGCTGGTGGGTTATTTATGTTCTTTCTAAACGAATATCTAAACCCATTCAAAACGTTGCGAAGGCTGCGTCTCAGGTTCGTGAGGGGAATTATAACATTCACCTTAAGGAAGAAGAGAGTCATGAGGAAGAAATCTATGAATTAGTTGAATCCTTTAAAGAAATGACAACTCGTTTAAAGCAGATGGAGAAACTGCGAGCAGAACTATTTGCAGGTGTTACACATGATCTAAAAACCCCTGTTACATCCATAAGCGGGTTAATACAGGCAGTGAAGGATGAAGTTGTGACGGGTGACGAAAGCAAAGAATTCTTAAATATTTCTTTGATGGAAACACAACGGTTACAAAGAATGATTGAGGATTTACTTGATTATAACGCGATGGCAGCAGGAGCTTTTAAAATGCATGTGAAGAGTGAAAATATGAATTTATTTCTAGAAGAAGCTTGTTATCACTGGCAGATCACTCAAGAAGAGCAGAATTTTGAGATAGTAGTTGAGCTTCCGAGTGAAGACGTTTGGGCAAAAATGGATTCTATGCGTGTCCAAGAAATCCTAATTAATTTGCTTAATAATGCGAAACAGTCATTAGAGGGATCTGGAACGATCAAGGTGGTTCTTTATGAATTGAACGGAGAACAAGTTTGTATTGATGTCATCGATAATGGAAAGGGCATTCCGCAAAATGAACAAGAGTATGTTTTTGAACCATTCTATCGTGGACAAAAGAAAAAGCTTAAGGTACGCGGTTTAGGACTCGGGCTTCCATTTAGTAAAATGCTGGCAAATGCGCAGCATGGAAATCTTGTTCTGAAAGAAAGTAATGAAGAGGGAACTATTTTTACTATTAGTTTTAAGAAGGCTTCAACAGAGTGAATAACGAAAAAAGAGGATTGCCTGAATGACAGGCAATCCTCTTTTTTCTTATTTAAGCATTAATTAAACTAATAGCTCTCCATAATTGTACATGTCTGACTTGACGTGGTAAAAATCTGCCCATTTCTTCTTCATTATAGCCTGCATGAAGATTTTTTGAATCGAAAATAATTGGGCGGCGAAGTAAGTCAGGATTTTTTTGAATAATTTTGCAAAGCTCATTTAGTGGTGTATTATTTATATCGATATTTAGATTTTTAAATTTCTTGGAACGGGTTGAAATAATTTCATCTGTTCCGCCTTCTGTTTTACGTAGAATCGCTTTAATTTCATCCACACTTAAAGGCTGTGCATAGAGATTACGTTCATTATAAGCAATATTATTTTTCTGTAACCAGGATTTAGCTTTTCTGCAAGCCAGACTGCTCGGCGTCGTGTAAATTGTAACCATTGATATCTACTCCTCTAATAAAGATAATTTTTAAAAGTTACGTAATTTTTAATTTAAGGTCGTTTCATATTTGTCATTTTCTAGGAAAGGTAAAACGTGTTTATTACCCTATACACATACTTTACAGTGGTTATGTGTCAGCATCATGTCAAATGATCACTTTTCTGATGAAAAATAATTAAATTTTCGCGACAAGCTCTCTTTCCGGTGATTATTTATCTTTTAGAGCGGGCTATGGTATAATCAACGAACAAAGTTGAATCAATGAAATGAGGAAGAATTTTTGTTAACATTTGAAGAAAAATTGCACATTATTGAAACATTCCCTGAATTGCAGCGCAAAGATATATCATTAGGCCGAGTAAATTTCCACTTTGAAGAAAGTGTACAGGATAAGAAAATTGTTGTTCAAAATTTACATCCTAACGGAAATGGGTTTGTCTTTGCAGGTCATTTACCATATAAACAAAGAGATAAGAAAGGCTTGGTTAATATACGTGATTGCTCAGAAGCAGAGTTACGTGAACTGCTAGAACAAGCAATTGCTTATTTATCAAAAGAGCCTGCTGGAATAGAAAAAGAAGTAGAAGCTGCTGATTGTGAAGGAACTTGGGTTGGACGTAATCAACAAGAGTTGACTCTTGTTCGGGAGGACCAGCTTTGGAATGTTTATGCGGGATCTAATTTGGAAGAGTGTTTTGAATCTCCAGTTGAAGCGGAGCGATACTTACAAGAAGAAGGTTTCCGTAAAAAAAGATAAAAAAAAAGATTGCCGTTCCCTGGATTGGGTGAATGGCAATCTTTTTTTATTTATGAAAAGAAAAATGGACGAAGAGTTACACTTTTTGTCCATTTCAGTTTGTCGACAAAAGAGGTCAGGAATGTTTCATTCCGGACCTCTTTGAGTTTTGAACACTTTTCATGAAGGTTTTCTGGCTTATAAAGACTGTTCATGGCATTTTTCTAGGCCGGCCAACCTTGACTAGATCATAAATGGAAGGGAAATCCAGGGTTTCTTCCGTTTTGCGGACCAAATGGTACTCGGGAACAAGCTGGTCTAATGCGACCATTTCAAGCTGACCACGTTGCATTAAATGGGTTTTCGAAAGGATCCCTACCAAGTTTATTTTAAAATAGAACGGATTTGACTTTTGAGATTGCATTTAGAAAGGCAGTTGATTGCAGTGAAAGGCGTGAAGACTCCTGCGGGAATAGCAGGAGAGGTGAGACCCCGCAAGAGCGTAAGCGATGAGGAGGCTCACCGCCTGCCCGCGGAAAGCGAAACGCCTGGAATGGAAATCAACACCCCGTTTTAGAAGATAAAAAAGAAAACTGTAGACAAGACTCGATTTTCATCGAGTTTGTCTACAGTCTGAAATGGACGAAGAGTTACACTCTTTGTCCATTTTTCAACAATTACAAAGTCGTCGTTTTATTTTTGGTAGTTCTTTATTTCAGGGTCCAAAGAAGCTGAATTTTCTTCTTCATTTTGTGATTGTTTCTTTAGTTGTTTTACCATATAAACAATCATAAAAATAATTCCAGCTCCAAATAATGCAAGCATACCAAACATTAGAACATTATATATAAAATCACCCATAGTGAGAATAGCCTCCTTTTATTTTAGTATAACAGAAAGGAGGAGGCTAGCTAAGCGTATGTTCTTGGGAATTACGGAGCTTGGCTCGGAAAAGGGACGCAAATCGTTTTATTTTCTCATAATCAGTATCTTGATACATCTGTTCAATCTTTAAGGTCACAGCTAAGCAGCTATTCATAAAAAGCATATCTCGGAAAATATCTACAGCGCCGCAAAAGTGTTTATAATTCGTTTCTCCCGTCCCGAAAACAGCTGTCACAGTTTGAGTTAGGTCAAGCTCTTCAAGTTCATGATAAAATGCGGCCATCTTGGCAGGCAGTTCACCGTTTCCCCATGTATAGGTTCCTACAATTAAGCCATCGAATGCAGGAAGTGTTCTGATGTCCACTTCTGATACCCTATAGAGCTGTGAGTCTGGGAGGATAGAGGCAATCGCTTCGGCAATCGCCTTTGTATTCCCTCCAGCTGAATGATAAACAATAGCGATACTCACAATTCATCGAAACCATTACTAGCATTTACTTGACTATATGTTCGCGATTTCTGTTCGAAAAAGTCTGTTTTCGTCATACTGATGGATTCATCGTCAAATGTTTTGATCCAAGGCATTGGATTTTCGCTATATTCTTGATATAAATTATCCAGTCCAAGCATCCTGAGCCGCTTATTGGCAATATACTCAATGTATTCATTAAACTCTTCCAAGTCTAAATCTGCTTTATCTTGAATATCCTCGAGCATATATTCAGACCATTCTTTTTCAAGGTTTACTGCGTTTTCAAGAGTATGATAGATAAATTGCTTGTTCTCTTTGTTATTTAGTTCAGGATACTCATACATTAAAATTTGAACAAGCATGCCAACAAAGTCAAAGTGAACCATTTCATCTCGGTGAATATAAGAAATCATGGTAGCGGAGCCTGTCATCAGATTTTGTCTGCCTAAATTATAATAAAAGGCAAATGCTGAATAGAAATAAATACCTTCGAGATTGGTAGAGTGGATTAACGCTTCAAATAAATGCTGAGGAGTTGGATCGTCAACATACGTCTGATAAGCATCTACAATCGGCTGATTTCTTCTTATTACCTGAGGATGCTGTTTTATCCGATCGAATAACTGTCTTTGCTGACCAATCGGAAGCAAAGAGGCCAAGATATACGAGTAGGATTCATTATGAATGGACTCTTGCTGGGCCATATTGGCAAGAATGGCTTTTGCAGCAGGGTCCTTAATAAAACGCATAATTTCAATGAGCGTAGGAGTTTGTAAACTGTCCATGCCTGCAATCATCGTCAGTATATCGAGAAAAACGTCTTGAATATCCTCATCCAATTCCAACCACTGCTTTTTGTCTTGTATCATATTTACACTGGAAGGCTTCCAGAAGTTGTTGATCAATTGTGTATACGTATCATAAAACTTCTCATATTGGATATCATTCCAGAGAAGAAAACCTGATGCTTCCCCTTTAAAAACCCCTGTTGCTCGAGTTGGATGCGTAGGCTCAAGCATTCTGATTTTTTTGATGTGTTCATTCATGGGAATCTCTCCTTTTCTTTACCTGCCTTAGCTGCTGCAACTTTCACAGGCACTGCTGAATTCTGATGATGTTGACCGAACGTAATAGGTGGACTTCATACCGCTGTTCCAGGCTGTCAGGTGGATATCGAGCAGTTCTTTTGCCTTAATGGTGTTGTGAACATAGAGATTAAAGCTAATGGCTTGGTCAATATGACGCTGGCGGGCTGCGTTTTGTTTAATGCTTTCTTTTTGATCTAAATGAAAACGAGTCTTTTTGTAATACTCGTAAGTATTAGGTGTTAATCCTGGTGCTGTTACTTTGAATTTAAAATTCTTCTTTTCCTCGTAAAATTCAATTTCATATAATGGGTCGATTCCATCTGTTGAATTCCCTATTTTTGCTGTTGACGAGTTAGGAGCGATAGCCATGAGATAGCCATTACGAAGGCCATGTTTTTGGATATTGTTTTTTAACTCAAGCCACTTTTCATCCTCATAATGCCTAAGAGAGAAATATTCACCTGTATGCCAATCAGAGCCTTCAAAGTAAGGATAACTTTCTTTCTCTTGTGCCAGTTGATTCGAAGCTTGAACGGTAAGATACGCAATTTTTTCATATAAGGAATCAGCTAGCTGTACGGCTTCATCGGATTCCCAGTAGATGTTTTTAGAGGCTAATAGATGATGCCAGCCGAACGTTCCTAAGCCGATTGCTCTGTATCGCTTATTCGATATTTCCGCTTGTTTGACAGGAAGATTATTAACGTCAATGACATTATCGAGCATTCTTACTTGAATAGGGATAAGACGTTCAAGAACATCGTCACCAACTGCACGAGGTAAATTAACTGAGGAAAGGTTACACACAACAAAGTCTCCGCTTTTCCTCACGATGACGACATCTCCATCTTCAGTTGTGTACTCTTGTGAAATCGTAGTAGGACTTAAATTCTGGGCAATTTCCGTACATAAATTCGAGCAGTAAATCATGCCTTTATGCTTATTTGGATTCTTTCGATTTACTTCATCACGGTAGAACATATACGGGACGCCTTCTTCTAATTGTGAAATCATGATATTCTTCATGATTGTAATGGCAGGGATTTTCTCAAAAGAAAAGTGCGGTAATGTTCCATCTTCGGCAGCTTGAACGGCTATTGCATACTGTTTGCGGAAGCTTCCTTGACCTTTCACTTCATCAAAATGATCTTCAAGAGAGAACCCGAGTGTTTCTTTTACGGTATGCGGGTCAAAGAGATACCAATCAGACCGGTCACGAACAGCTTCCATAAATAAATCCGGGATGCAGACACCCGTGAAAATATCATGAGCTTTCAAGCGGTCATCACCATTTTGTGTTTTTAAATCAAGGAAGCTTAAAATATCCTTGTGCCAGACATCAAGATAAATCGCAATGGCACCTTTGCGTTGTCCAAGCTGATCAACACTAACAGCTGTTTGATTAAATAAACGGATCCAAGGTGTAGTACCTGAGCTGTTCCCAGCAAAACCTCGAATATCAGAACCCAGAGCACGTATTTTACCTGCATATAGCCCGACCCCACCGCCGAATTTAGACACTTTTGCTGCATCATAGTTTGCCATATAAATGCCGTCAATCGAATCATCAATGGCATCTATGAAACAAGAACTCAATTGACCATGCGATTTTCCTGCATTTGAAAGAGTGGGGGTGGCTACGGTCATATAGAGATTTGACATGGCCCAATAGGCTTCTTTGACAAGCTGAATTCGCATTGATGGTTCGTTGCGCATAATTTCCATCGCAATGATCATAAACCGTTCTTGAGGAAGTTCGTAAACAGCGTCTTTCTCTGGACGAGCCAGATAACGGTCATTGAGTAAATACAGACCGATATAAGAGAATAATTTGTCTTTTTCAGGGTCAATGGCTGATTCAAGTTCCTCAATCTCTTCTTTAGAGTATGAAGCTAACAATTCGGGCTTATATACAGAGTAGCGTTGACCCATTTGTGGGGTGGAAAGCTGCTGAAGCAATCCGTAAAAGGAACCGTAGGAAGTCTTTTCACCGCGGTTAGCACGAGACTCTCTGTACATGGAATGAAGCAGCTGAGCGGCAGCAGCAAACGTCCAATCAGGTGCATCGATATCGACTTTCTCGAGGGCCATTTGTATCAACTTTCTTGATACTTTTGCTTCACTAGCATCAGACTGTCTGTCCAGCCATTTTTGAAACCTAGTTTCGAATGATTTCATGTCTAGACGTCCTTCAAATTGCTTGGACAATATAGTGAATTGCTGCGAGTTGTTATTTATGGTTGTTGTTTGGGTCATAAAATGAATCCTCCTAGTTTTTAAACATAAAAAAATCCGCTCAAGGATTGTGAGCGGATTAAACGATAAGTGTAAGGAAACATGAAAGAAGGCATTACACCATCGTTTCATCATCTCAACCCCCGAAGAACAAGAAACTTAAGCAAGTTTAGGCAGGTCTCCTGACTCGTGATCACCCTACTTTGAGCCCTTCCCGTATCTCATTGATACAGTGGTCATCTCATTTCGTCACACTTACAGTTGCGGGGACAGTACCGGGATTACACCGGTTTCCCTTTTCAGCCGTTTCCGGCACCTAATCTAGCGTTTTCTATATATAGTTATGTTTTTAGTAAATTAATCTATATCTTGTGATTTGAGCTACTATAATCGTAAGCTATCTCTGAGAAAAATACAACCATTTTCATTTGAACTTCGGAATTTATTTCTTAGGAGGAAGGAATCAATTGCTAAACTCCATTTGAACTTGTTATAATCGTTAAGGTCATTATGGGTAAGGACGAAATGATTGGGAAACTCCTCATAATGTACTTAGAATCATTTCTCGAATGAATCGGTGAAAAAATGTGATAAAATAAACATAACACTTTATAAAAAGTAAACTATATTTTTAATTGAAGGAGCATTCACGTGGAAAAAGTACTCGTTTTCGGACACAAAAATCCAGATACAGATACGATTTGTTCAGCAATTGCATATGCTGATTTGAAAAAACAATTAGGTATGGACGCAGAGCCGGTTCGTCTTGGAGAAGTAAATGGAGAAACACAATTTGCGCTCGATACATTTAAATTTGACGCACCTCGTTTAGTTGAAAAGGTTGCTATCGAAGCAGATGCTGTTATTCTTGTTGACCATAACGAACGTCAGCAAAGTGCAGATGATATTGATCAAGTGCGAATTCTTGAAGTAATCGACCATCACCGTATTGCTAACTTTGAAACAAGTGACCCTTTATATTATCGTGCAGAACCTGTTGGTTGTACGGCTACTATATTGAATAAGATTTATAAAGAAAACAGTCTTGAAATACCAAAGGAAGTTGCTGGATTAATGCTATCAGCAATCATCTCAGATTCCTTGCTATTTAAATCACCAACTTGTACTGAACAAGATACAGCCGCTGCATTTGAACTGGCAGAAATTGCGGGTGTAGATGCTGAAAGCTACGGTTTAGAGATGCTTAAGGCAGGCGCTGATTTAAGTGGAAAAACAATTGAACAGCTGATTACCCTTGATGCAAAGGAATTTGCAATGGGTGATGCGAAAGTTGTCATTGCCCAAGTAAATGCTGTTGATACAAACGAAGTAATGGCTATGCAGACAGAATTAGAAGCGGCCATCTCAGCAGTTGTTTTTGAAAGGAATCTTGATTTATTCCTATTTGTTGTTACTGATATTCTGATTAATGACTCAGTAGTGCTCGCACTTGGCAGCAAGACAGACGCTGTTGAAAAGGCATATGATGTCGAACTGTTTAATAACCTAGCTGTTCTTAAAGGGGTCGTTTCACGTAAAAAACAAATCGTCCCTGTGTTGACAAATATCCTTTCAAACTAAAAAAACGAACGTATCGTTGAGTAGCGATACGTTCGTTTTTTTAATTTGTTTCATTTTTTTCTTTTTCATAGGCAATCACAATCACATCTTTATTAACCTGCTTACCGAGCTTATCCTCAAAACTCTTTACTTCATTAACTAAATCCTCAGAAAGACTGGCGGCTGTATAATCGTTTTCCTCTTGCAAGTAGTAATCCTCCTTCACATTTATCTGTAGAGGGAATTAGTATGTGCAATGGTTCCTTTGATTATACGGTTAGGAATTACTGGCTTTAGGCAGCTCTTTATTAAAAATAGCGAGGCGTTCAATTAAGTCACTGCTTGCCCTGTCAAGGCCGATGATGTGAACGGTTTTCCCTTGCTCTCGGTATTTTAAAACGACTTTATCTACAGCACCGACCGCTGAATCATCCCACAAGCGGGAATGAGAGAAATCAATGATAATGGTCTTCACCGACTCTTGGGCTGTCAATTTATTAACGAAGTCACTTACAGATGCAAAGAAAAGCTGCCCCGTCACTTGATAGGTGACATCTGTTGAAGTTTGAATCTTTTCGATATGAACCCGAGATAGTTTTGCTGAGAAAAAGATCATGCTTAAAATGACACCGGTGAAAACACCCTTGGAAAGATCATGTGTATAGACAACAGTAAATACAGTGACTAGCATAATAAAGGTATCACTCTTAGGTGTTAAATGAAGTCTTTTTAATGATGACCAGTCAAAGGTTCCGATTGAAACCATAATCATAACGGCCACAAGTGCTGCCATAGGAATTTTAATGAGGACGTCATTTAAAAGGACAATTAATATCAGTAAAAAGACACCTGCTACAAAAGTCGATAATCTTCCGCGGCCTCCGGATTTAATATTGATTCCTGATTGTCCAATCATGGCGCAGCCAGCCATACCGCCAAAGCAGCCCGCAATAATATTAGCTATTCCCTGTCCGCGTGCTTCTTTATTTTTATTGCTTTTAGTATCTGTCAAGTCGTCCACGATTTGAGCAGTTAAAAGGGATTCAAGCAAACCTACAAAGGATAAGGCAAGAGAATATGGAAAGATAATGGATAGTGTTTCAAACGTTAATGGAATGTCTGGAAGCATAAATAAAGGCAATGCCTGTGTCAGTTCTCCCATATCACCGACTGTCCGAACTCCTGCACCTGTCGCTATAGTAATAATGGTAATAACGATTATTGCTACGAGTGCAGAGGGAATGACTTTTGTGAATCGTGGAAACAAGTAAATGATGGCAAGAGCCCCAGCTGTCATTACGTACATAATCCAAGTTTCCCCGACAAAATGAGTTAATTGAGCACTGAAAATTAAAATGGCTAATGAATTTACGAATCCAGTCATCACGGGACGTGGGATAAATTTCATTAATTTACCGATCTTACAGACACCGAATATAATTTGCAGAACGCCTGTTAGAATAGTTGCTGCAAGTAAATACTGCAGACCATAATCTTTTACGAGGTCCACCATAACAAGCGCCATTGCAGCTGTAGCAGCAGAAATCATTCCTGGTCTTCCGCCTACAAACGATATGACCACTGCAATACAAAAGGATGCATAAAGGCCGACCATTGGGTCAACCCCGGCAATAATTGAAAAAGCAATCGCTTCTGGAATGAGTGCGAGTGCCACGACAATTCCTGATAATATATCACCACGGATATTGCCAAACCATTCTTGTTTAATTGATTGGATAGTCAAAATAGTTCTCCCTTTTCTATAAAAAGTACCGAGACTTTATTAATATTGGTGTTGATTAACGAAGTAGATTATACCATGGTTCAGAAATACGTGCGGCTTAATTTACACAAATGGTTAGATGATAAAGCAGTAAATATATTAAAAAAAAGCCTGAAGGAGCAGCCTTCAGGCTTTTAAATACATATGGTTAGATTCGTTCGCTTGAAGAATCATCTTTTGTTTCATGTTTATCTCGTTCTTCTTTTTTTTCCATTTCGATATCTTCTAGTGGGAGATCGTCGATGGGCATTACCACCTGATCACGTATTTTCTGATCTTCCCAATTCTTTTGAAAGGCTTTAGATTTGTCGTTCCGCTCCTCCAAAATTTTGTCTTTATCAAGACCCGATTTATTATGATCACGAACTTCATCCATAAAGAAACCCTCCTCTAATATAGTACCTACTAATTATATTCCCATTTTAATTACTAGAGAAACATTTTAAAAAACAAATTTTGGGTGATTTCTTCATAAAATGGTAACGCTTACCGATAGTAAGGAGTAAAGGTATTTCAGTGTGTGAGGTATAAAAACCGCATAAGAATAGAGAGGGAAACTTATGAAACTTTCAATCAGACAAAAATTGGCCGGAGCATTTACGATTGTTCTTATTATTTTAGGCGTCACTACATTGGTTACTAACTGGGAAATTGGCCGGGTTAATGACGCGTATCAGGAGATTCTAGAAAATGACGTTCAAAAATTAATTGAGATAAATAATATGAAAGCGCTTATGCAGGATGAAACGAATCATGTTCGTGGATATTTGCTGACGGGCGATGAAAAATATTTAGAAAACTATAAACAAAGTACCATAGAAATGAAGGCGTTAGTTAAGGATGTACTTAGTAGAGAAAAAACAGCAGCTGGTAAGAAGCTGTTGAATGATATAAGTGATGCAGAGAAGGCCTATCAGCAAGCAGCAGACAGACAGCTGCATTATAAACAATCGGGCAGTGAAGAAGAGTATATGACGATCTTGAAAGCAACGGAGGCTGGGATTGGAAGAACATTCACAGAAAAAATGGTCATGTATAAAGATTACCAAGAAAAGCAAATGATTGAAATTAAGAAAGTGGAAAATCATAAGACAAATAGAATTCAGCTTATTGTTCTGATTGTTGATCTGGCAGGCGTGTTTATTGGAATAGGTTTTTCGATAACATTGGGCAGGCACATTTCGCTGCCCATCCGAAAAACCTCCGCAGCAATAGAGGAAGTGGCTAATGGAGATTTAACGATTCAAACAATTAAAGTGAAAAATCGTGATGAAATTGGGACACTGGCATCTTCAATGAATAAAATGGTACATGATTTACGCAGCGTAGTTAAATTAGTTCATGAATCCTCTGAACAGGTTGCATCGAGTAGTGAAGAGCTCTCAGCCAGCGCAGAGCAAAGCAATCTGGCTGCCAAACAGGTAGCGAGATTGACTGAAGGCAATGCGGTTTTAATTGATAAACAAGCCTTTGAACTGGATCATATTTCCGAGTCTATTGAAGAAATGACGGCGGGTATTCATGCGATCTCTTCAAGCGGTGACAAAATGGAAAAAGCAGCAGATACAGCAAGCCTTGTAAGTAAGGCAGGGATGGAAAAAGTGGAAAATGTTGTTCAGCAAATGGAGGCGATACATGAGTCTGTCAAGGATGCCTCCTATATGATTGAATCGCTTGGACATCGATCTGATGAAATTAGTAAGATAGTTGGAATGATTACGAGTATTGCTGATCAAACCAATTTACTCGCTTTAAATGCGGCTATAGAAGCGGCAAGAGCAGGAGAACATGGTAAAGGTTTTGCCGTAGTAGCTGATGAAGTACGAAAACTCGCCGAGGAATCAAAAAAATCGGCTGAACAGATTTCGTCCATGATTAGTGTGATTCAAGATGAAACGAGTAAAGCTGTGGAGTTAATGGCTGCTGGGAATAAAAAGACAGCAGCGGGTATGCGTCAAACACAAGAAGTGAATGATGCATTTATCCAAATTACGGGATCGGTTGGAAATGTATCAGAAAAAGTCCAAGATGTGTCTACAGCAGTTGAACAATTATCTGTCAGCAGTGCGCATATTGTACAAGCTGTCCTTCAAGTTAAACATTTTTCAATAGAAAGTATGGCAGCCAGCCAAGAAAGTTCAGCAGCAACGGAACAACAGCTTGCAGCGATGGAAGAAATCGCGTCATCATCAGAATCACTTTCACATCTTTCTGAAGAACTTCAGGCATTAGTCAGGAAGTTCACTGTATGATAAGCCCTTTGCATCGATTTACTGATGCAGGGTTTTTTTTTGAGAAGAAGTGTTGATTGTTTTTAACTGCAGCTTGCTGGAGGGAGAGAATAAAAGTATGATAGATATGAAATTTTTTACTTTGGGATGGGGTATATGGGCAATCAATTAAGGAAGATAGGACCAGGGTTATTGGTTTGCATGATAATTGGAACAGGATCTTTATTTGCGGGAAAGTGGTTTCCTAACCTCGGTGCTGGGACCATTGCGATCTTATCTGGGATCATTCTTGGAAATTTAGGAGTAAGCAGACATTCCCGGCTAGACGCAGGAACCAAATTTTCTGAATCCACGTTATTATATACAGCGATTATTCTACTAGGTGCTACAGTCAGCTTCCAGGCAATTGCTGCAATTGGATGGAACGGAGCCTTGTTTATCCTGTTAATCATGATGAGTACAGTAACGGCTGCTCTATGGATGGGGAAAAGGATGGGGTTACCAGAAGATTTTCGGATGTTAATGGCTGGTGGAAATGCAGTATGTGGTTCTTCAGCCATTGCGGCGGTCGCACCGGCTATAGGCGCAGATGATAAACAAAAAGGGTTAGCCATAACGATGGTGAACCTCACTGGAACCATTTTAATGTTAGTCCTTCCATGGCTTGTAGGACTTCTTTATAGCGATAGGATAATACCTTCATCAGCCTTAATTGGAGGCGTACTCCAATCCGTTGGTCAAGTGGTCGCCAGTGGAAGTATGGTAAGTGAGGAGGTAAAGGATCAGGCGGCTATATTTAAGATCGTTCGAATCCTGCTCTTAGCAGGCGTTATTTCCTTATTAGTCTCTTTACGCGGGAAGAAACAACCCTCAGCGCAGAAAACTAAATGGTACACTATTCCTTGGTATATTAAAGGTTTTTTTATTCTATGTACGATAAATACATGTTTAGCCTTGCCGGAGTTGCTAGAAGTGAGTATGAAGAAAACAGGGAACTTCTTAGAAATTACCGCCCTAGCAGGAATTGGACTGAGAGTGAAATTTGCTGATTTAATTGCGCAGGGAGCAAAAGCGGGTTTATATACGGTGCTGCTAGCCAGCTGTCAATTGGCTGCGGCAGTTATTCTTATCCTGCTGCTGTTTTAATGTTTAGCAGTTTCATAACCAAACACCCCTGCTCGATGTGAGCAGGGGTGTTTGGTTATGAAACAATTTCCGTTTGTTGAATGGGGAATTGTTTGATTTCTGAAACTGGCTGAACATGCTTGTATATCTCAATGTAACGGATATGATGTTCTTCCATGTCTTTAATTTTAAAACTAAAAGGTCCTTGTGTTAAGATATCCCCTTGTTTAGCCTCGTAATTTGCAGTCAGCATCCAACCGCCAATGGTATCAATATCTTCAGACATAATCTCAAGTCCCAATAAATCATTTACTTCGGTGATTAGTAGTTTCGCATCAACGATATAATGGTCATCCTTAAGTTTTCGCACTTCTGGTATCTCATCCAAGTCGAATTCGTCACGTATGTCTCCAACAATCTCTTCTAAGATATCTTCAACTGTAACCATGCCAGAGGTTCCACCGTATTCATCCATCAAGATGGCGATATGAATACGTTCTTTTTGCATTTTTAAAAGCAAGTTATGAATAGGGATACTATCAATAACACGAATAATTGGTCTGATGTATGGTTCGATGGTTTTTGTTGACTGACTATTATTTGTAATCATTTCTGTGAAAAATTCTTTCACATTAACCATTCCAATCACATGATCCTTGTCGCCGTCAATAACAGGATATCTAGTGAATTTTTCCTCAGTCATAATGGTAAAGAAATCTTCAATTGTATCATCTTTGGAAAAAGTGACAATCTCAGTCCTAGGAACCATAATTTCTTTAGCAATTCGGTCATCAAATTCAAAAATCTTATTTACATATTTAAACTCAGATTGGTTGATTTCACCACTTTTATAGCTGTCAGATAGAATAATTCGCAGCTCTTCTTCACTGTGGGCAATTTCATTTTCTGAAACAGGCTGTAAACCAAAAGTACGAATAAGAAGCCTTGCTGAGCCATTTAATACCCAAGTAAAGGGATACATAATCTTATTAAAAAAGATCAGCGGTCTGGATACAAGCAGCGTGATTTCTTCAGCTTTTTGGATGGCCAGCGTTTTTGGTGCCAATTCTCCCACAACAACATGAAGAAAGGTGATAAAGATAAAGGCGACTGCAAAAGAAAGAATATGGGAAACATTATCGGGAATATTTATACCGGTTAGAAGAGGTCCAATGATTTTTTCCACTGTAGACTCGCCAATCCAACCAAGAGCTAGTGCAGTAATGGTAATGCCTAGCTGACATGCTGATAAATATTCATCCAAATTGGAGACAATTCGCTTTGCTTTAAGAGAATTCCGTTTCCCTTCTTCAATTAACTGGTCAATTCTTGAACTTCTCACCTTAACGATTGCAAACTCTGATGCTACAAAAAATGCCGTCAAAGCAATTAAAATGGCTACAAAAACCAAGTTTATTATGTCCAAATAGTCTTCCTTAATTCGCCATTAAAGGCAAATAAGGAGCCCACCTCCTAAGATATTAAAAAATAGTAAAAGTGTATCAGGGTAAGTCCGACGGGAAATTGCAAAACTAGTTTGCCTATACACAGTGCAAGCTTGTTCTAACAATTATTCGTTAGCATCATCCCATCAATCACCTCTGCTTCTATTTAAATAACTTAATTATAGAAAAACTTATTAAAACCGTCAAATGACTTAAAGCACCGTAAAGAGGTAGTATTTCATCTATATGGTGGTTACGCCTTCAATATTAACGGTTTTTAGTGGTTTTTACCATTAATACGTCTTATTAAATAGAATATTCAGAATATATTTATTTGCTAATCATGTACGACTAAAATAGGACAACCATCATATATTTAAAATGATAAGAGGGGAAGGTGGATAGGCAATGCATCTATTAGAAAAGGCCGGGGCGATTCTGGTAGGAAGTTTACTCCTTGGAATTGGCGTTAATTTCTTTCTTAGTCCTTACCATTTACTCGACGGCGGTATGATTGGTATCGGCCTATTGATCCATTACTATTTTGACTTCCCAACTGGACTGAGTATGATACTAATGAGTATTCCTCTATATATATATGCGTGGTATTATCAGAGGAAATTATTCATTCAGAGTCTTCATGGGTTATTGATCTCTTCCTTGTGTGTCGATTGGCTTTCGGGTTTTCCATTCAGTTGGGACATACCTGTTTACATGAACGCCATTTTAGGCGGAACGTTTATCGGCTTGGGTATTGGATTAATGCTCCGGTATGAGACAACTACAGGAGGGACGGACTTACTAGCAAAGATCATTTCAAATAAACTATCGATAAATCCTGGTCTGATTATCTTTGGCATAGATGTATGCATCATATTATCTGGAATTGGTATTGTAGGTATGACTACATTTTTGTATTCTGGTTTGACCATTCTGTTTGTTGCCATACTAACATCTATAACGGTTAAGAAGACAGTTTAGTTGATTATGTTTTAGGAAAAGGTGACTAGTGCAGAAAAAGGAAGGAGAAGGGATTCTATTTCTATTTGTACAGTCATCTTTTTGATGGTTACACAGGCAATCTATTACGAAGGTTGGATCTTAGTGAAGACTTAATGAGTTTTACAGGCTTTTTCACGATTCTAAATGATAAATTAGTGGTTCTTCATAATCAAATGACTAGTTGATGAGAATTTCATATCTAATAAAATGTCAAGTAATAGGCTGTGAAATGAGAAAAAGAGGTTTTACTTGACTTTATTAAGGGAAAGTAAAAAACAACAAGTAATCCGAAGGGGTGACGAAGTTGGGTAATGAAATAATTAATAAATTTAAGAACATGGGAATACAAGTTGAAAAGACAAAATCACGCCATGAAATATTCTCTACTGTTTTTCGTGATGATCCGGAAGTCCTGCTGTCTCAAACTTCATTCTTTTCCCAACAATTAGCCTGTATAAAACCAGATAAACGAAAAATCAGCGAATTATAAGTCATGAGCGTGCGCTAATCAGGGTATGCTTTTTTTATTTGTTTAAACTAGTTAAAGCCTGTACTAGAATGCCAATTATCCTCATAGAATAAAATAAATAACCAGGTAAGGGGACATATATGTCAGACATCATAATGAAATGCTTGGCTTTTTTTTCTGATATGGGGTATTTCGGAATTATGTTCGGATTAATGATTGAAATTATTCCTAGTGAACTGGTTTTAGGATATGGCGGCTATTTAATCAGTCAAGGGAAAATGGGGTTTGGAGGGGCCGTTTTAGCGGGAACGATTGGAGGGACCCTGGCACAACTATTTCTATATTGGGCTGGTTTTTATGGAGGACGTCCATTTTTGCTGAAGTATGGAAAATATATCTTAATCAATGAACATCAAATGGACGCAGCAGAGCGTTGGTTCAAAAAGTACGGAGCAGGGGTAGTGTTTATTGCGAGATTCATTCCCATTGTGAGGCATGCTATCTCTATACCAGCTGGGATTGCAAAGATGTCGCTAATACGGTTCAGTGTTTATACGGTATTAGCCATCGTTCCGTGGACGGTTCTTTTTTTATGGCTCGGTAAAACACTAGGAGATCAGTGGCATTTAGTAAAAGAAGCATCAGCACCCTATATAGGCGGACTCTCTATATTAATCATATTAGCGGCAGTGTATTTTTGGTGGAACCGAACTACTCATGAGCCAATCGTCGTTGTCACAAGAAAAGAATTTTTTAGAAACAAACAGAATAAATGATAAAAAAAGCTTGCAGGTTCTCTGCAAGCTTTTTTTCAATTCTCTAAGTTAAGTTCATTCTCTAATTGAAGCCGTTCAAGATTTTTTGTTACTTCAATGCACTTTATTGAGTGATCTTCCATTTCTAAGACCTTGAAACAGAAGCCGTCCTTTTCAATAATATCATTCTCATGTACATCATAGTTTTCTGTTAGAATCCATCCGCCGATTGTATCAACGTCTTCTTCGTTAAGATGAATACCAAGAAGATCATTAACCTCTTTTACGAGAACCTTGGCATCAAACATATAATGTCCGTCTTTAATCTTCCTAATAGAAGCTACTTCGTCTATATCAAATTCATCGCGAATTTCACCAACGATTTCTTCAAGGATATCATCAACCGTTACTAATCCTGAAGTGCCGCCGTATTCGTCCATTAATACGGCCATATGAATACGTTCTTTTTGCATTTTTACAAGTAAATCATGAATAGGGATATTCTCCATTACACGAATAACAGGGCGAGTGTAGGCTTTTAAACTCGTTGAAGGGCTTTTTCTTTTCTTAACAAAATCAGAAAAAACTTCCTTAATGTTAATCATCCCAATAATATGGTCTTTGTCTCCATCTACAATCGGATATCGAGTGAATTTTTCTTCCTTCACAATGTCAATAAACTCTTGGATGGTACCATCATTATAAAGTGTAATGATTTCAGTACGCGGAACCATAATTTCTTTGGCAATTCGGTCATCAAATTCAAAAATATTATTCACATATTTGTATTCAGCTTGATTAATTTCCCCGCTCTTATAGCTTTCAGAGAGTATCATTCTAAGCTCCTCTTCGGAATGTGCAATCTCTCCTTCCGAAGCAGGTTTTAATCCAAATAACCCTGTGACAAAGCGTGCTGAGTGATTTAGTAACCAAATAAATGGAAATGCAATCTTATGAAACATAATTAATGGCTTAGATATTAGCAAACTGACTTGCTCTGCTCTTTGGATCGCGATTGTTTTCGGAGCTAGCTCACCCACAACTACATTTAAAAAAGTAATAACAGAAAAGGCAATTAAAAATGTTATGATTCCTGAGATATCTGCTGAAATATGAAGTTTCTCAAAGACTGGTGCCAAAATACTGTTCATTGTGGGTTCACCAATCCACCCAAGACCTAGTGCAGTAATTGTAATTCCTAGCTGGGTAGCAGATAAGTATTCGTCAAGATTCCCTGTTACTTTGCGGGCAGCTTCTGCTTTTGGATGTCCTTCTTCAATAAGCTGATCAATCTTTGAACCACGCACTCGAATTATTGAAAATTCGGATGCTACAAAAAAAGCAGTTAAAGCAATTAAAATGAAAACTAAGATTAAATTAAATATGTCCAACCATGTTGGGGCGGATTCAACAGTATACAGAACTTGAATCGTTTGAATGGTATGTTCAAGTTCTATAAATGCAAACTGAAGGAATCGTCCCGGTCACCTCCTAATACTGATTATTAGCTGTAGCTTTTGATTAAATTTTCTTGATTAGTATATACATAAATAATGGTAGACATGTTAGTACAGAGTTTACCTATCTAATTAATCTGTCCATGCCCATACGCTCAATGAATCACCCTCTATCCTTTAAGTATAAAGAACAATAGGTCATTCAGTCAAAATTTTCGAGCAGGCTTAGTCTCCCCATATTCTTAAAGATGATTAGAAATATATAAATACCCATTTAGATCTATTATGTAAACTCTGAAATTAAAAAATTGTCCTCTATACCGGATTCGATACGTAAGGTACCTCAATAATAAATGTGGTGAGTTGGTCGGAAGAATCACAGGTTAGCGTACCCCCATGTTTTTCGATGATTTCCTTACAGACAAATAAACCTAGTCCAGTGCCCCTTTTTTTCGTTGTAAAGAAGGGCTCAAATAGGTGAGGAAAGATACTGTCGTCAATTTTCGGACCATTATTTGAAATAGTTAGTTTAAGCATATTTGATTTACTTTTCTCGGTATTGATCGTAATGGTTGGATTGGAAACAGATGACAAGATATCTAAAGCATTTAAAATAATATTTAACAATACTTGACGAAACTCTTCCCTCGAACCTTTTAGGAAAAAGTTAGCTGTAAATGAGGAGGTAATGGATGTATTTGCTCCTAGAATACTCGGATACAAGAATTCAATAACCTCCTTGGTTAATTGCTCAATGGAGAATAATTCAATTGTTAAATCGTATGTATCCCTCTTAGAAATATTGAGAAACTGAGTTATTCGTAAATTCAGCTGAGTTAACTCCTTGGCGATTATATCTAAATATTTTATTTTTGGCTTTTCATCTTGTAATAGCTGAATAAACCCCATTATAGATGTAAGCGGATTTCGAAATTCATGGACAAAAGATGATGTCATCTGCCCAAGCAGGGTTAATCTATCTTTATGGGTAGAACTAATAAAGTAATAGTGGTTTTCATTCATTTTTGATTTGAGTTCTGAGTAATGCTCAACAGTATGGTAAATGAATTGGTCAAAACAATCATTAATGATCAACAGGAATTCATGACTTTCAGCAGCTGTTGGATTTAATGGCAGTAATCGATTAAATAGAATAGTTCTTCCTAATGAAACACTTTTTATAAATTCTGCAATATTGACTTCTGCCTGCAGTCTATCAGAAGCTACAATGTGTGCGTAATTTTTAATTTTGGAATCGATTATTTCTGGTTTTTTTTCAGTTAAAGCTTGGATTATTAGGTCGAAAAGCTGCATTCCATTTGTGTGATTACCATCTTTAAATGGGTCCTTTACTTTATAAGTAATGGTTTTAGACCATTCAGCTGCGATGGAGGACTTTTCGGAAATAAGGACTTCAATAGCGTCTTCAAAGTAATTCATCATACCCTCCATAACTTTAAAAATGATTCGTTTAATTAAATTCGATAAATGGAGATAAAAGTCCTTTTTTAGATATTTCTTACTAATGATTTTCCAATTCTGATAGGTTTCAAAGCAAGCCAGCTAGTTACTTAGTAAATGGTTCGACGTGAATAATTGCTTGCTTAATATTATGCTGTTTGCTCAAATTTTCTTCAACTTTCTCGGTGATGTGATGACCTTCGAGGATACTTAAGGTTGAATCAACATGAATCGTAGATTCGACGAGAATTTGATTTCCGTGCATGCGTGCTTTAATTTCGCTCATTTCTTTTACCCCAGGTGTTTTACTAATGGTTTCTCCGATTGTTTGAAGAAGTTGTTCATCAAACCCATCAGTCAGCGAATAGGATGAATCCCGAAAAATACTCCAGGCGGTTTTACAAATAATGATTCCAACGAGTAAGGCAGCGACGGAATCAAGCCAGTTAATTCCAATTTGTGTGCCGAGGATTCCAACCAATGCACCTAGACTTACTAATGCATCAGATTTATTATCCTGAGCAACAGCGTTAATAGAAGCACTGTTAATCTTCTTACTTATATTTAAATTATAACGGTATATTCCGTACATGAAAATGGCCGAAAACAAAGCAGTATATGAAGTCAATATACTGGGTGTTTCATGGTGACCTGAAAAAAAGGTTTGTATACCGGTAACGATTACTTGAACCCCGACGGAAGCCATTATAAATGCTGATACTAAAGATGCGATGGTTTCTGCACGCCTATGTCCATAAGCGTGGTCCTCGTCAGGCGGGCGTTTTGAAATCTTTAACCCGATTAGGACAGCTAATGAGGCAAGTATATCAGTTGTATTATTCAAGCCATCTGCCCATAAACCCTGAGAATGACCGAAATAGCCGATGCTCAGCTTTAATACAGAAAGGAACAAATAGGCAGCTATACTTACATATGCTCCTTTTTCAGCGGTAATAGAGTATTTATCTTGGTACATATATTTTACCTCCCGCAATTGCCTGTTAAAGATACCAAAGTAAATGTATGTGTGTCTATAGAAAAAGAGTCGTCTAAAGTCATTTAAATTGGTGGTTTTCAGCTGTATTTCCTTGGTATAAATTTGTTGCCATAAGGAAATCTGTCGAAAAGTCTAGAATTTAATAACTTGTATGTAATTGAAATTAATAGTATATTTTGTGTAAGGATAATTGAATATATCCACAAGGGGAGCCGTATGGCTGAGAGTGAGCGAATGAGTTCTTACCCTATGAACCTGTTAGTTAATGCTAACGTAGGGATGTGGTTTTGGATAAAGCAATGCAGGTGATCCATAACCCTCTGTCATTGCTTTTTTGCGTGCAAAAAACAATGGCAGATACTCATGAACGCTTCCCACAAAGATGAAGGGGGAAGAAAAATGAACCATAAGACATTATTTTTAGTAGAGGTAGCTGTTTTTTCTTCACTGGCATTATTACTTGATTTAGTATCAGGATTTATTTTTTCAAGAATTTGGCCACAGGGAGGATCAGTGTCCATTGCAATGGTTCCGATTTTTCTCATGGCTTATCGCTGGGGAATAAAAGGCGGGCTTTCCACAGGATTTTTACTCGGCCTTTTACAAGTTGTCAGTGGAACAGCTTGGATTGCGCATCCTATTCAGGGGTTTATTGATTATTTTTTAGCCTTTACTGTAGTGGGGATTTCAGGTGTTTTTATGACTCGCGTAAGTAGTTATTATAAGAATGGCAACAAAAAAATGGGGTTGTTCTACGGAATAGCAGGAATGTTTACAGGCAGCTTCTTGAGGTATATATGTCATGTTATTTCTGGGATCTTCTTTTTTGGATCTTCCACCCCTGCTGGTACACCAGTACTTACATTCTCCCTTGTCTACAACGGCACATATATGCTGGCAAGTTTTCTTCTTTCTGGAGTAGTAGTAGCTATGTTGTATTCTTCGGCTTCAAACGTACTTCTGAAAAAAGCGTATTAAAACGGTTTCCTGTCTTTTTTTATTAAATGAGTGTAAGATGGCACTAAAATGCTAAAAGGTGACGTATGAATCGAGAAGAAATTATTGCTCTTATTTCAGGTATAATCAAACCCATTCGTTTAGATCTTGGTTATTCGCAAGAAAAGATGGCCGAAATGCTTGGATTATCTAAAAAAACACTTGTACAGATTGAAAAACAACGAGTGTCTGCAAGCTGGACGGTTGTCATTGCTATATGTGCTTTGTTTCGTGAACATACTCTTCTTCAAACGGCATTAGGCGGTGACCCGTTAGAGACGATTGATACCACGGTCCGCTCTGGCGTTACACAACGTAAAGAAAAAACATTGGGCGGCAAGGTATGGTGGACAGAGGTGTCTGTCATGTCAGGTTACATCTTACAAAAAAATAATATCAGTCTACATTATCGTATTCTCGATGATAAGTATTACAGAATATACAGTAGTTTAGATGAACAGGAAGCTGTAAATCGCTTTCAAGAATTAATTTCCACCGATAAACAAGGCCGTTCTCTTTAGGAGAATCGGCCTTGTTTGTTTATTTGTCAGGTATGTCAAGGGGTCTATTCATTTTCGCAATTAGAACAGGACATGGAGAATCTTTAATTACAGCACTACTGGTGCTGCCTAAGAAAAACTTCTTCAATCCGCTTTTCTCACTTTCTCCAACAATAATAAGACTGGCATCTGTTCTTTGAGCATAACTACAGATGCTGTCTCCTGTATTCCCTTCTAGTACTTCGAATCGGCCTTGTATTTGGTGTTCGCTTAGTAATCTTCTTACAGTGCTTTCAGCTATGGTCACACTGTTTTTTACGACTGTATGTGTATCATCCGCCTGTGAAAAACCAGGTTCCATTGCAAGCACAGGTTGATTTTGAGAAGGGTCAATATAAAATCCTTCATTAATTTCAGACATGGACTTTCCTACTGTTCGTTGTTCAACCTTTTCATTAAAAACATGCACAATAGTGAGATGAGAGCCTAAATAGGTTTTATGCAGCTTTATGCCGTACTCGATTGCTCTTTTTCCGCTGGGTGTGCCATCGTAAGCTGCGATGATATGGTTAAATTCTACTTCCATCTTTCTTCATCTCCTCAAATGTTTTAAGTATGATTGGTTCACGATTCTAGATGAAGGGATAACAGTTTATTATGTTATACCCTCTTTTACAAAATTTATCCATAGTTTAATTATGTATTTTTTGACATAAAGAAACAAATAAGACGATGGTCATCTATAAAAATGGGGATGGTTGGTATATTATAATAATATGCTGTCTAGAAAGAGGTGGTAAGATGCAACGTAATATTCCGAAAATGCACCCTACAATTAAACGCTGCTTAACCCATCTAGAAGTATTAGGCACCGATGATAAAACAAAACAAATTGTCTATATGTATCTGCAAACCTTATATAAAGAATTGTCCTTATCCCATAAACACTCTAATGATCATTAAAGGTCCGGCAGTCGATTTTCTTCGACTGCTATTTTTTTAGGATTAGTGTATGTTTATTGGGAAATCATTAAACTAGTGACATAATGATATTTTAGAGGGTAGTAAAAGAGGGATAGACCTTTTTACCATATGAAGATTTTTTGATTGTTGGAGGGATTGTTATGGAAGGGGATCGACGGTTAAGAACAAAAAAACGGAAGAGAGCCAGACTAATCGGTTTTGTTCAGGTTGGTATCTTAGTACTGTCAATTATTACACTAGCGGCAGCTGGCTTTATATATTCTGTATTACCAGATACTGATATTAGTCAATTAAAGAATCAAATTGGTCACTCTACTAAGATTTATGATCAAGATAACCAATTGGCGAGTACTGTGACTGCGAATAAGTCAGAGGGAATATCAATAGAAAAAATACCAGAACATGTAAAAAACGCTGTGATTGCAATCGAAGACCGCCGCTTTTACGAACATCATGGTATTGACTATAAAGGGATAACACGTGCGATGGTTAATAACCTGAAGGCGGGTGGAATTGTTGAAGGAGGAAGTACTCTTACGCAGCAGTTCATAAAAATCTCATTACTTGAATCTGACAGGACCTATAAACGAAAAATACAAGAATACTTTCTCGCGAAAGAAGTTGAACATGAATATAAGAAAGACGAAATCCTTGAAATGTATTTTAATCAGGTTTATTTCGGGCATGGAGCTTGGGGAATTAATAAAGCATCCCAAATATACTTTGGTAAAGATGTTGAGCAATTAACCATTTCCGAAGGAGCGATGCTTGCGGGCGTTATTAATCTTCCAAGTAAACTAGATCCCTATAAGAATTATGAAGGAGCGATTAATCGACGTAATCTTGTCCTTAGCCGAATGGAGGAACTGAATTTAATTAGTGCTGAGAAAGCGGATCAAGCGAAGAAAGAAACAATTACTCTCGCTTCGGTTGATCAAGTAGATCCGCTAAAAGGTAAGTATCCGTATTATGTCGACCATGTTTTAGCAGAGGCTTCTAAAATGTATAAGATTGATTTGGATGAGTTGTTGACTGGCGGCTATAAAATCTATACCACATTGGATCAAGAGGTTCAAAGTATTGCAGAGGCCATTTATAAGGAAGATTCTAATTTTCCAACTGGTACAAGTCCAGATCTTGTCCAAAGTGGAACTATTTTAATCGACCCGAAAACCGGCGGAATAAAAGCATTAATCGGCGGCAGGGGAACACACCAATTTCTTGGCTATAACAGGGCTACTCAGTTGATTACATCACCGGGATCATCCATTAAGCCGCTGGCTGTTTATGTGCCTGCACTAAAAGAGGGGTATGAATTAACAGATCCTTTGGTCGATGAAAAAATGGCTTTTGGCCAATATAACCCAGAAAATTTGAATGGGCAGTATAAGGGAACGGTCCCTATGTATGAAGCAGTCATGGAATCATTAAATGTCCCGACTGTGTGGCTTCTTAATGAAATCGGTATCCAAAAAGGAGTTGACTCCTTAAAGGACTTTGGACTGCCCTTAGAAAAGGACGATCGTAACCTATCTATCGCATTAGGGGGGATGAGTAAAGGAGTATCTCCTCAGGATATGGCAGAAGCATATACGGTGTTTGCCAATAATGGTGTACGGAATGAGTCTCATGCCATTGTGAAAATTCAAGACCCAAATGGAAAAGAAATGGCTGTTTGGGAAGAACAATCGAAAAAGGTGGCCACAAAAGAAGTCGTAGAAAAAATGAATTCTATGCTCTTAGGAGTAGTGAAGTATGGAACAGGTGTAAATGCCGCAGTCGAAGGTCATGAGATTGCTGGGAAAACCGGATCCACACAGGTTCCGATAGAAGGCATATCAGGAGTAAAAGATCAGTGGTTTGTAGGGTATACACCATCACTAGTTGGAGCTGTCTGGGTTGGGTATGATAAAACAGATAAAGATCATTACTTAACGACCTATAGTAGTGAAGGGGCTACTAAAATTTTTCAAAAAATTATGGCTCAATCGTTACAATCCAAAGAATCAAAATCGTTTGAAGCAGCTGATATAGGTCCATTAATTGAAGAACAAGAAAGAAAAGCTGAAGAAGAGAACCAAAAAAACTATTGGGAAGATAAGAAAGAAGAATTTAAAAAGGGCTGGAATAAATGGCGTAATAAGCTATTTAATAACGACGGCAATTAAAAAGGATAAGGTTGGCATCTTCTGATTCATTGTCGAATCAAGGAGATGTCATTTTTTTGTAAAGAGATGGATGGAATCGTATGAATAAGAGATGTGTTGTTATGGAATATACAACCATTTTTATCAATTATCTTATATAATAAAGAGAGAGAATATTTAGAAAAATAAGTAACGCGCAGAGTAAAAAATTTTAAGAAAAGAGGAGTAAGTATGATTCAGTTTGAAAGTCGGATAGTACACATTTTTTATAAAATTTAGCTATTAGTGACTTTGCAGTTAGTCCTGATGACAAAGCCCATGTTAGTGATCCAAGGCGCGAATGATCCACGCGTTGTTCAACAGGAATCAGATCAAATTGTGGCTGCTTTGGAGGGAAAAGGGAGGGAAGTGGAATATGTCGTTCTAGAAGATGAGGGACATGGGTTTACGAAAAAGGAAAATGAAATTTACGTTTACAAGAAAATCCTAGAGTTTTTTAATACACATATACATAGATAACAGGGTGTATGGAGTGCGCATGAGAAATTATATGGATATATCAAAAATGAACTAAGCACGAAAAAGGACTGCCTTAAGGCAGTCCCGAATAATTAAAAGATAAAGTTAGCAATAATACCGATTACGACAATAGCACCAATGATCATTAAGATTGTTCTCATGTTTTTTCACATCACTTTCTTAGAGTAATAGTAAGTGTACTCATTAGAGTTTAATTTTATGATTAGAATGTACAACAAAGTCCATCTTGTCTTCAGAAATATAAGATCCAGCACAGCATTCATTGATCTTCTGCATAATGGCCTGTACTTCAGGTCCTTCAATCATAATTTTTAAATCAGAACAGTCCTCAAGGGTGAGCATAAAGGAAACGAGTTTTGATAACCGTTCAGGTTCAACTACTCTGTTCTTGCAGATGAAGTAAATACTGCCTTCATAATTTTTGGATATTTCAAACAGATCCATAATTTGCTGCATACTTAATTTCTTATCGAAGGTTAGTTGAGATGAAATTGTTTGATTCATAAGTCGATACTCCTTTTTAAGTAATATACCAATTGTATGATTTCATCGAGTTGTAGATGTTATGTTTGCTTATGTTAGATATTTACCCGCCCTGGTTCATTTGAAACCTATTATTTGGAACAGGTAAATATTATTTTGAAATACATATTATTGAAGAGTATAAGATGACAGGTACTAATGAATAACAGCTATATGAGGTTAGCGGGGGGACAGGTCTGTATTTTTAGTGTACAAAGTAGGAACTTTCATCCGCCTAAAGTCTGAAGAAAAAATGATCAGAAGGCGGTTTTTTATCGGAAAATTCCCATGTAGTATTAAAAGAAAAAACAGAATGAGGGAATGTAATGAACAATATTATTGGGATTTTTCGTAATTCAAATTACACGAAGTTGTTTTTTGCTACGTTTACATCACAAATGGGAGGCACAATTGGACTCACCGCTTTTACCTTCTATTTGCTCGATCGTTTTTCTAGTCAGCCAGCGTATGCAACAGTTACGGAATTAATGTTTTCTTTACCGACGCTGGCCGTTTTCTTTTTGGTGGGGGTGTTTGCCGACAGACTAGACCGAAGGAAGATTGCCCTTTACTGTGATTGGATATGTGCTGGACTCTCACTAATCTTTCTTTTGTTATTATCGGTTGACATTATGCCGTTGATTTTTGGGCTTCTATTTATCCGCAGTGCTATTCGTAATTTTTTCTTTCCGGCCGAGGCTGCTCTTGTGCAAGGGATATTATCTAGTGATGACTACACCACAGCTGCTGGGTTAAATCAAATGGTCTCCAGTTTATTTATGTTATTTGGAAGCGGCATGGGTGTGTTCTGTTATTGGACGTTTGGTATTGAAGGGGCGATTGCTATTGATATGGTTTGTTTTATTATTAGCGGCTTTTTGATTAAATCGACCCAATTTACTGAAGAAATACGGCTCCCAAATGGAAGACATACACTTAAAGATTTAAATGTTTCCTTAGTTATAAAGGATTTCTCGTCAGGGTTTCTCTATTTAATTCGAAATAAACTGCTGCTTACATTAATCTCTGGGTTTGTCCTTTTTGGAATAGTAAACGGTGGTTTTTCAGTCATGCAGGTGTTTATTTTAAAATATAAGCTGGAACCGTTAGATTATGAAAAGTATGCCGTTCTTTTAGGGATTATTTTCGGACTGGGTGTTTTAATAGGAAGTATCATTGCTTCCGTACTGGCAAAAAAATTAAAACTACATCATATGCTTATTATTGGTTTGTTGATTTCTGGGACAGCGACTATCTTTGGAGCCCTGGTTAATTCAACTGTTCTATATATGTGCGGGTTAGGGATTGTAGCCTTATCTCTTCCATTGGTTAACGTCTCGTTAGGTGGGTGGCTTCCAAGTATTGTGGATCCGAAGATGATGGGCAGGGTTCAGGGATGTATTAATCCGGTGATGATGCTCTCGCAATCATTGACACTATTCCTTATTGCTGTTCTATATCCTAGCTTTGTAACGATAGAAATGTTGTATTTGATTGTAGGCAGTTGTCTTGTACTTGTGGGTTTCTTCTATATGATGATTTTGCCTAAATTTATCAATCAGGAACATGCACAAAAGAAGAAGGAAGTCGTTGCTTTATAAATGGATGAGAGAGTTCTATGATGGCTAATTATAGTAAATATGTATATGATTAAATAGGACTTTTCACTTAGATGATAGTCACATAGATTTCTTGGAGGATATAGGATGAGTATCTTTAATTTTTCTGCACAAAAGATGAATGGACAGGAAATTTCTCTTGAACAATATAAAGGTAAAGCAATAATTGTTGTTAATACAGCAAGCAAGTGCGGATTTACCCCACAATATGAAGATTTGCAAAAATTATATGAACGCTATCAAGATAAGGGATTAATTATTTTAGGTTTTCCATGTAATCAATTCGGCCAAGAAACTGAAAATAATGAGGGTATACAAACATTCTGCCAGATTAATTATGGTGTTTCGTTCCCGTTATTCGGGAAGGTTGATGTTCGCGGAGAACAGGCGCACCCGCTTTTTCAATACTTAATAAAAGCAGCTCCATTCGAAGGCTTTAAGAATAATTCAGGCAGCAGACTGTTGAAATCGATGATTGAGTCAGAGCACCCAGAACTCTTGGGAGACGATTCTATTAAATGGAACTTCACTAAATTCTTGATTAATAAGGAAGGGGAAATCGTTAAACGATTTGAACCAGCGGATGAGCCCTTTGACATGGAAGCTGATATTGAGAAATTAGTATAAAGGCATTAATATTAACGGGCAGTCCTCCAGATGAGAGGGCTGCCTTTTTACGATTTTAAAGGAATAGAAGTAGTTAAATCGAATAGATAAGAGAGATAAAAATATAGGGGGAAAGTAAATGTTTCCGAAGCTTGAGACTAGCCGATTGATTCTAAGAGAAATAGGGAATGAGGATATAGAGAGCGTTTTTTCAATCTTTTCTAATTCGGATGTCACCCGTTTTTATGGAATGGAACCGATGGAAAATAGTAACCAAGCAATACAACTTATCACGAACTTTACTAAAAGTTATCAAAAGAATCAGGGGATACGATGGGGAATTGTCAAAAAAGAAGACAATGAACTAATAGGTACAATTGGATTTAATAATTGGGCTCCGAAGAATAAACGGGCTGAAATTGGTTATGATCTTCACCCTAGTTATTGGCGGAAGGGATATGCAACGGAAGCCATTCAACGTGTATTGTCATATGGGTTTAGTCAGATGGAGTTAAATCGTATTGGTGCCATTGTATATTTGGAAAATAAGGCATCAAGACAGCTGTTGAAGAGTATCGGATTTGCAGAGGAGGGAATCTTAAAGGAATATATGCTTCAAAATGGACACTTCTATGATGTGACTATGTTTTCTCTATTAAAGCGTTCAAGAGAATAAGTAAGAGCAGAGATACCTACAGAAAGGAGTACGAATATGGATTACTCTAATAAAACGGTTATTGTAACGGGGGCTTCTAATGGTATTGGCCGAGGGGTGGCTGTTGGTTTTGCAGAAAAAGGGGCATCGGTTGTACTGGCTGATTTAGATGAGGCAGCGGGAGTCGAAGCAGCAGCTAGTTTACAAGAAAAAGGATGGCAGGCCATATTTATTAAAACAGATGTGAGACAGGAAAGTGACATTCAACAGCTGATGGAGAAAGCTGCTCAGTCATTTGGGTCGATAGATATTTTAATTAATAATGCTGGGAAAGCAAAATTTACGCCTCTTCATGAATTAGAAGTAGAAGAATGGGATGATCTATTAAATACGAATTTACGTAGTGTCTTTCTTTGTACGAAAGCGGCATCAAAATATATGAAGCAAAATGAGGCAGGAGGTGCGATTATTAATCTTGCCTCAACACGAGCGATGATGTCTGAACCTAACTCTGAAGCGTATGCTGCCAGTAAGGGCGGAATTGTTGCATTGACGCATGCTCTCGCCGCTTCACTTAGTCAAGAAAGAATTACGGTGAACGCCATTTCTCCAGGCTGGATTGAAACAGGTGATTATGCGCGGTTAAGAACAGAAGATCATCTTCAGCATTTTTCAAGACGAGTTGGCCGTCCTCAAGATATAGCTCGGGCTTGTTTGTATCTAACGGCAGAGGAAAATGACTTTGTAACAGGGATAAATCTGATCATCGACGGGGGAATGACTCGTAAAATGATTTATGAAGAATAGTCAGTCAGCTCTTTCTTGCGACCGCGATAATTTTCCTCGTGATTAAACTCTCGGTTGAGAAGCAGTTCCATCGCTTCAAGATCGGAGGTATGTACGGGTGGATCTAATTTTGACCATTGTACGTAATAAATAACATAATAGCTTTTAATTTTTCTTAAAATGACGGGCGAATTTGGAAAGGCATCATATAAAGCCTTCACTTGATGGCGTTTCATATAGGACCAGTGTAATAGATTCATAGCTGCACCTGCTTTTATTCTTTTTATCTGTGTTTACCCATTGGGAAGAACAAATAATCGACCATCTCAAAAAAGCTTAAAGACTGTGCCTCAAAGCTTTTGTTGCAGTATGGAATTGAGGGCCGGTAATCGTTTTAATATCCTGAAAATAGGTACAGATCATCAGCCACTTTTCAGGATAGATAGAAACGAATCGTTGAATACTTTCGACTGAATAAATAAGTAAACAGTCAAGCGGTTCGTGCTTTATCTTCTGTAAATCATATAATAAAGCATGGGGAATCGTATAAAATTGTTCGACTTGAAAACCGTTTAATTGGACAAGGGTATGCGGCTGGTCAATGAGATACTTGTCCAACACTATTTTTTGTACCAATAAATGATAATTTTCATCGCCAGACTGTCTGTTCAATAATACGATTGAACGCATTTTATCACTGCCTTTTTAGCATACAGTCTGGCCAAAATAAAGGATACATATGCTTCGAAGGATAGGTAAGCTAAACTATTTGAAAAATATAAAAATTTGTAATTGACAAAATTCTTTAGTCGGATTACTATTATAAAAGGAAACTTTAACCATTAAAAAGAAGGGAGGCGAAGATTATGACTTACATGAAGAGGAGTAATCCAAATGTCATTTATCTTCATAATATAGCCTGCCTGAATCCTGCTTTATATCTGTCTTAGACAGAATTTAGTTATGTTCACATAAGCGCAGGCTGCATTCCGCGGTGTGTGCTTTTTATTTGTTTGCATTTTTGTGCATTCCAAAAAAAGCTTTCGTGTGCTGCGAAGGCTTTTTTTGTCTTTTTGAGAGGGAGTACGATGCTAAAAGCATCTGTTCTATAGATAAACCATACACAGGAGGAATAAGAGATGATTAAAAGGACAAAGATTATGCTGTTGAACACAGGAGATCCAGAAAGCGGCTAGTACATCATTTAGACTAAAGGAGGAAAATACATGTTTTCGATATTCATAAAGCTGTCCTGGTTTTTCAAGGAACAATGGAAGCGGTACAGTATTGCCATACTATTTTTATGCTTAGTGAACGTGATGGAGATTATACCGCCAAAGCTTGTCGGTATGGCCATAGATGATATTAACCAAGGTACGCTGACTACGAATGGGATTGGGCGATATATTCTCTATTTAGCGTTAGTCGGGACGGCTAGTTATCTTTTTAGTTATATATGGAGTTACCTGTTATTTGGTGGAGCCTTTTTAGTTGAGCGCAAGCTAAGAAGTGGATTTATGGGCCATTTATTAAAAATGACACCTACGTTTTATGAACGAAATCGAACTGGTGACTTAATGGCAAGGGCGACAAATGATTTAAAGGCTATTTCAATCACTGCCGGTTTTGGAATTTTGACGTTAGCGGATTCTGTTCTATTTACAGCAACGATTTTGCTTGTGATGGGAACAACCATTAGTTGGACACTAACTTTGGCCGCTGTGCTGCCGTTACCTATTATGGCTGTAATGATTCAGGTTTTTGGTAATAAAATTCACCAACGATTTACCGATGCACAAAATGCGTTCGGTGACCTAAATGATAAAGTGCTAGAATCTGTTGCAGGTGTCCGCGTCATTCGGGCTTATGTTCAAGAACGTGAAGATGAGCAACGTTTTGATGATATGACTGAGGATGTATATAAAAAAAATCTTGAAGTGGCCAAAATTGATTCGTTATTCGATCCGACTATTTCCATTTTGGTTGGAATTAGTTATTTAATTGGACTGGGTTATGGCGCCTATATGGTCTTTCAGCAATCGATTACCTTAGGGAGCTTGGTTTCCTTTAATGTTTATCTCGGCATGCTGATCTGGCCGATGATAGCAATGGGTGAACTGATTAATGTGCTGCAAAGAGGAAATGCATCCTTAGACCGTGTTCAAACCACTATGTCTGCCCATCAAGATGTGAAAAATGAAGATAACACTGAAACGGTGAATCGGCCAGAGGAAATTATTTTTGACTCGGTTGAATTTACCTATCCATCTTCTAAAGTAACTAATTTAGATAATATTTCAGTCGCCGTTAACCGAGGACATACGCTTGGTATCGTCGGTAAAACTGGCAGCGGGAAGACTACATTTGTGAAGCAGCTATTACGTGAATATCCGTTAGGAAAGGGTATATTGTCTATCGGAGATATCCCCCTTGAGAAACATTTAATAGAAGATGTCCGAAACTGGATTGGCTACGTCCCTCAAGATCATTTTTTATTTTCAAAATCAGTAAAGGATAACATCTTATTTGGAAAAATGGATGCCACAGAGGCGGAACTGGCTGAGGCAATTCGTTTAGCCGATTTTGAAAAGGATTTAGAGATGCTTCCAGAGCGTCTGGAAACAATGGTCGGAGAAAAGGGTGTGGCGTTATCCGGCGGCCAGAAGCAGCGGATATCAATCGCACGTGCACTCATTAAAGACCCGGATATACTGATTCTTGATGATTCGCTTTCAGCGGTTGATGCCAAGACAGAAACGAACATTATAACCAATATCCAAAAGGAACGAGCAGGAAAAACGACCATTATTACAACACATCGACTTTCAAGCGTACAGCACGCTGAGTGGATTATTGTCCTCGATCAAGGGAAAATCATTGAAGAAGGAACGCATGAAGATCTGCTCAAGCTGCAGGGCTGGTATTGGGAACAATATGAACGACAGCAAGTGGAAGATGGAGCGGAGGTAAGTGCATGAAAGTAGTTAAAAAACTCTATCAATATGCCTGTTTGTATAAAAAAATTATCATTGCCGCGCTTATTATGTTATCCATATCGGTTGCCGCCGATTTAGGTGGACCGTTTGTAGCGAAAAAGGTGATTGATTCTCACGTTTTAGGAATTGAATCACCCTGGTATGAAACAGTGAAAAGCAAAGATGCCGTCTCCTATCAGGATACCTGGTATAAGCGAGGCAGTTACTTTGCAGATAATGAAGAAAAAGGCCAGGAAGTAAGGATTCTTCAAACAGGTACAAAGTTTGTCTTTGTTGAGGAGTTGGTTCCGTTTGAAGGAAAAAGAACGCTTGCAGATTCAACTCTTAGGGTGACCAAGAACAACGAAACAACAGCGTATGAGGCACAAGTTCTTTCTAAACGAGAATTAATGGCCTTTTATCAGCCGGAAATTTCACGGATAGCGCTGCTTTTAGCTTTTTATCTAGGGTTGGTTATTCTATCCTCTATTTTTCAGTACGGACAAAGCTATTACTTGCAAAAAGCAGCAAATCGAATTATTCAACGGATGAGGAATGATATTTTTACACATATCTCCCGATTGCCGATTCGCTATTTTGATAACTTACCAGCTGGAAAAGTGGTTGCACGAATTACGAACGATACAGAGGCAATCCGTGAATTATATGTTACGGTCCTCGCCAATTTCTTTTCAGGGACTATCAATATCATTGGTGTTTTTATTGCTCTATACATTTTAGAACCAGTGATTGCACTGATTGCTTTATTGGTTATTCCCATATTAGTAGTGTGGACATATTTCTACCGGAAATTTGCTTCAAAGTATAATCAAATTATTCGAGCAAGAATTAGTGATATCAATGGAATGATTAATGAATCTATATCTGGAATGAGTATTATTCAGGCTTTTAGTCGTGAAAAAGAAACCGAAAAGTCTTTTGAAAAAATGAATCATGAGCATTTTACGTATCAAAATAAGATGTTGAATTTGAATTCACTGACGGGCCATAATATGGTTAGTGTTTTACGAAATATAGCACTGGTAGCCTTTATTTGGTATTTTGGAGGACAGTCATTAACTGCCTCTTCAGCTGTTTCTCTCGGTATGCTCTATGCAATTGTTAACCTTATCAATCGGCTGCTTCAACCCGTCCAAGGGATTGTTAATCAGTTTGCCAATCTAGAACAGGCCCTCGTGGCGGGTGAACGTGCTTTCAGTCTCTTAGATGAGCAAGGGATAAGGGTAAGTGATGGGAAAATTAACCGATATAAGGGTGACGTTGAATTTAAGGACGTTTCCTTTGCCTATAAGGAAGATGAGTATGTCTTGAAAAATATTTCTTTTACAGCAAAGCAAGGTGAAACGGTGGCATTGGTAGGTCATACTGGATCAGGAAAGAGCTCGATTATGAATCTGCTGTTTCGTTTTTATGACCCTAGTAAAGGAACGATTACCATTGATGGCCGTGACATCACAGACATACCTCATCAAACTCTTCGGGAGCATATGGGAATCGTTCTTCAGGATCCCTATTTATTTACAGGTACGATCGCGTCGAATATCAATCTAGGAAATGAGAACATTTCCAAAGAAACCATTGAAAAGGCATTACGAGAGGTAGGGGGCGACACAGTACTAAATCATTTACCACTTGGTCTAGAGGAACCAGTTGTTGAAAAAGGAAGCACGCTCTCCTCTGGACAGCGTCAGCTCATATCCTTTGCAAGAGCTTTAGCTTTTGATCCAGCGATATTGATTCTAGATGAAGCAACAGCGAGTATTGATACAGAAACAGAAGCCATTATCCAGCAAGGAATGGATGTATTGAAACAAGGACGTACGACCTTTATCATTGCCCACCGACTTTCAACCATTAAAAATGCAGATCAAATTCTCGTTCTTGATAAAGGCAGAATTGTTGAAAAGGGAAGCCATGATGAATTAATCGCGTTGAAAGGGAAATATTATCAGATGTATGAATTGCAGAAAGGTAAGAATAAAGGCCTGGCTGGATAACAAATACCCCCTCTTTCCTAAGAGGGGGTATTTGTTATGGGATGGTGAAAATAATAAAAAGGTGAAACATACCCAACTTGTACTGTACAATACAAAGATAATATACTTCGAATTAGACCGTTTTTTATGTCTCATTAAAGTAAATATTCGGCATCTTAGGGAAAGTCGATTAAGCTAGCATACAGATTAGTTGAAAGTAATGGAAGAGGTGGTTAGATGACAAGAGAAAGGAAGTTCTCGACTCCAGAGATATTTAAAGCTACAAATTCCCTTTTACTACGTTACGGTTATGAAGGCTTTACATTTAGTCTCTTAGCAGAGTCATTAGACGTATCGAGGGCAGCCATTTATAAATATTATCCCAATAAAGAAGAACTTATTATTGACTATATGGTCTATGAAATGACAAAGATGCTGATTGATCTTCAAAAGATTGACCAGTCCGCAACCTTCACAGCTCAATTAAATGAGCTTATTACACTTATTTTTACGTACAAGGATATTCATCAAATACTAGGGATGGTTCATCAATTCAAAGAAAGCAGTTCAGCTGTGATTATGGAGAAAAAGAAACAGCTGGAAAAACTTCATTTGGACATGTATCAATACCTAGAAGGTCTTATGGTGCAAGGGAAAAAAGAAAAGGTTCTGCGGGACACTCTTTCAAATGATGTG
This sequence comes from Peribacillus sp. FSL H8-0477, assembly GCF_038002765.1. Classification (NCBI taxonomy): domain Bacteria; kingdom Bacillati; phylum Bacillota; class Bacilli; order Caryophanales; family Bacillaceae; genus Peribacillus; species Peribacillus sp. FSL H8-0477. The sequence continues at coordinate 761,135 of NZ_JBBODE010000002.1, forward strand.
ATACTAGGCTGTATTTTTCAAAGCATCGCCATCCCCAATCACAGGGGGATACCTGAAAATGAATGGATTTCATCAATAAAAGACGTGGTCTGCTATGGAATCTTTGAAATTAAATGAGTGACACTTGTGTAACTTAGATGTATAATAAAGTTACACGAGTGTTATTTAAGTTTGAACTATTTTTTTTGCCTAAAGATACACTTGTGTAACTTTGGCTTGTCATCATAGAGTTTAGCTGTGTTGCTAAGTACTAAATACGAAATGAGGGTGTCTTTTTATGTTTTTAGCTTTGAAGGAGTTAAAGCACGGAAAACTTCGGTTTGCAATGATTGGTTTTATCATTGTATTAGTGGCTTGGCTTGTATTTATTCTTTCCGGTTTAGGAAACGGTCTATCAACACTGAGTGCAGCGACCATTAAGAATATGGATGCTGATTATGTCGTTTTCGAAGAAGGGTCTAGTTCTTCATTCAGTAAGTCCATGCTATCAGAGTCAATCAGTTCGGATTTAAAAGATCAAGCGAATGTTGAAGAGGTAGCTCCATTTGGTTCTGCTATGGGAGCCATCTTAAAAGAAGGCAGCGATGAAGGGCAAGATAAAACAGATGTTGCCATTCTGGGAATCTCTCCGGGATCTTTCCTAGAGCCGAAACTTATCGAAGGAAAACCTTTAGATGAAGAAAACCAGTTGGGTGTTCTGGCTAATGATACCTTAAAAGAGGATGGATATACGATTGGTGATACGCTCACTTTAGATGGGTCTACCGAGACATTCCAAATAATCGGATTTGTAGAAAACGAAACGTATAATCATTTACCCGTATTATTTACGACCTTGGATCACTGGCGTTTATATAGCTTTGCTGCCCCAGGTGCCAATAATGGAATAGAAGATGTAGTGAATGCTTTTGTTCTGCAAGGACCAGATATTGAAGCTGCGGAATTAGACAAAAACCTTGGTGGTATTGAAACAGCGACAAAAGGTCAAGCAGTTAATGGGATGCCTGGATATCAAGAAGAGACAGGAACAATCTATATGATGCTTGCCTTCTTAATTGTCATTTCAGCCTTTATCATTGCCGTATTCTTCTATGTCTTAACGATACAAAAAACAAATCAATTTGGTGTAATGAAAGCAATTGGAGCAAGCAATGGCTTTATTGCAAAAGCCATCGTAGCGCAAGTGTTTATCTTATCGTTAGTTAGTGTGTTAATCGGTATTGCATTAACGTATGCAACAGCCGCCATCATGCCAGAAGGAATGCCGTTTGATTTAGACGTAACCCTTGTGATTATTTTTGGGGCAGCATTACTCGTCATTAGTGTTCTGAGCTCACTATTTTCAGTCCGTAAAATTACAAAAATCGATCCGCTGACCGCACTTGGGAGGGTAGAATAATGACTGGACTACTATTGAAAAACGTATCAAAAGTATATAAAGAAGGTAATGACGAAGTAAAAGCAATGGATAACGTCTCGTTAACCATTGAACAAGGGGAATTTGTTGCTATCATTGGACCCTCTGGATCTGGTAAAAGCACCTTATTATCCATTGCGGGTGCACTTTTACACGCATCTGCAGGAGAAGTGATCATCAATGGAACAGATATTGCCAGCTTGTCAGAAAAACAACTAGCAAACGTTCGTTTAAAAGAAATTGGTTTTATCTTACAAACATCAAACCTAATTCCGTACTTAACGATTCTTGATCAGCTGCTCGTCGTAAAAAGAATGTCAGGCTCTGTCAGTACTGCAGACAAAGCATTTGCTAAAGAATTATTAACGGAATTAGGATTAGGTGCTAAATTAAACAATTTCCCGAATGAATTATCCGGCGGGGAACGTCAGCGTGCCGCAATTGCGCGTGCCTTCATGAATAACTCTAGTATCATTCTAGCTGATGAACCAACGGCGAGCCTTGATTCAAATCGTGCACATGAAGTCGTACAGCTGATTTCAAAAGAAGTCAAAGCAAGAAATAAAGCCGCAATCATGGTTACACATGATGAACGGATGCTAGGTTATTGTGATCGTATTTACCGTATGGAAGATGGTCTATTGACACTAGTCGAAAACCACCAACCCAGCGTAACTAAATAATGATAAGAACAAAACGAACACTATCCACTGGATAGTGTTCGTTTTTGTATCAACTGTTCTATAATGCACCAGCACTAAGTTGTACTTTACATGCTTCAAGTGCTTCCGAAAAATCTTTAATTAAATCATCTGCACTTTCAAGCCCAACGGATAGACGGAGCAGAGAATCGGTTATTCCACGCTTTTCCCTCTCATCTTTTGGAATAGCAGCGTGAGACATTTTTGCGGGATAGGACAGAATCGATTCTACTGCACCTAAGCTAACAGCAAATACAGGGAGCTTTACAGATTCCACAAAGGACCCGAGCAATTCTTCATCCACAAGTTCGAAAGAAAGGACAGCGCCGGCTCCTGAAGCTTGAACTTGCTGCAATCGATAATCTGGATGATTAACGAGACCTGGATAATGGACGGTTTTAACAAGATGGTGTGCTTCTAACCATTCCGCAAGTCGTTGAGCAGATTTTTGAGAATGTTGAATCCTGACATGTAAAGTTTTAATCCCCCGCATAACCAACCATGCATCTTGAACACCTAGGATTGCACCAAAAGAGTTTTGCAAAAATCCAAGCTGCTCCGCAAGTTTTGCATCTTTGACGACAGCGAGACCGGCAACTGCATCACTGTGGCCGGATAAGAACTTTGTGGCACTATGGAGGACGATATCTGCTCCCAGGGTTAACGGTTTTTGAAGGGCAGGCGTTAAGAATGTATTATCCACGTAGGTTAACGCTCCAACTTGCTTCGCAAGTGTGCTGAGGGCTTTTATATCGGTCACTTTAAGCAGTGGATTAGATGGTGTTTCAATATATATTGCTTTTGTATTAGATTGTATCGCTGCTTCCACCGCGGAGATATTCGTCATGTCTACAAAGGTATGTTCGATATTAAAACGGGTTAAGACGCTCGTTACCATTCGATACGTTCCCCCATAAACATCCTCAGAAACAATAACGTGGTCACCGGCAGACAGCAGAAGAAAAGCTGTGGAAATGGCAGCCATGCCAGAGGCGAAGGCAAATCCATTTGTTCCTTCTTCAAGGTCAGCGATAATATCTTCTAATGCTTCACGGGTAGGATTCCCACTGCGACTATAGTCGTACTTGCCAAACTGATCAATCGCAAACTGATGAAAGGTAGAAGAAAGATGAATCGGTACATTAACAGCTCCTGTTTCAGGATCAATTTTATGCTGATTGTGAAGTAATTGTGTTTCAAAACTAAAAGATTGTTTTGTCATGGTCGAACCTCCTTTTTATATTGGGGGGAATTCTGTTTAGGCCGCTGTACGACGCCCAGATAAAAAGTATGATCGACTCAAAAAGAGGCAAACAAAAAAAGTCCTCTAATGATGTGACCCCTAAAAGTTAGAGTTTTATATTACGCAGCCAATTGGTTGGTTTGAAGACGGTATTGTACCGGACTCATTCCAGCCAATTTCTGTTTAATGCGTTGGTTATTATAATAATAAATGTAGGACTCGATAGTCCGTTTCAGTTCCTCGTACGTGCGAAGTGGTTCACCATAATACATTTCTTGCTTTAATAATCCGAAGAAGTTCTCCATAGGCGAGTTATCTAAGCAGTTTCCCTTTCGGGACATGCTTTGGAACACGTTATGTTTTTTCAATGTATGGACCCATTTTCTATGCTGATAATGCCAGCCTTGATCTGAATGGATGGTCGTTCGGTATCTTGCCTCTTTTACTACTCGAAGAGTTTCCTTCAAAGGCTCTAGTACAAAGTCCAGTGTCGGATGCATACTCATCCCATATGAAAGAATTTCACCATTATACATATCCAAAATCGGACTGAGGTAGAGTTTACCTCCATCCGCACACTTGAATTCTGTGATGTCGGTGGTGAGTTTTTGATAGGGAATAGGGGTCTTAAACCGGCGATGGATTCTGTTCTTCGCTACCGTGCCAATTGTTCCTTTGTACGAACTAAATCGACGTGATTTACGGGTGAACTTATCCCCTTTCAATCCAAGCTTTCTCATGATGCGTAGTACTTTCTTATGATTCACTAGGAGTCCCTGGTTCTTTAACGCTAAACGAATCCTGCGATACCCATAGTTGCCATTATGCTCTTCAAAAATAGCTTGAATGATTTCTTCTACTTCTTGATGAGGGTTTTCTTGCTTCATTTTTTTCACATGGTAATGATAAGAAGATTCGGGAATACCTATGAACTGAAGTACATCCTTCAGTCGGAATTCTTCTTTGAGTTCGTATGATAGCGCTGCTTGTGCTTTTCGAGATAACCGTCCGGATCCATCTGAAAAGCGCGCAACTTTTTTAGGTACTCGTTCTCCAAACGCAGAAGTTCATTTTCCCTTTTGAGTTTCTGTTCAACGGTCATCTCTTTTACAGGCTGTTTTCTTCTTTGATTGTTCTTCGCTTTGTCTGACATGGCTGGCCGTCCTTTCGGTTTAAGTAGGCCTTCCACACCACTCTCAAGGAGTTTTCCTTTCCACGAAGCAATCAAAGGTGGATTGGTCAACCCGAAGTGAAGAGCCGTTTCAGTGTAAGAAGCGCCTGTCCTTTTCATAAAGCTTAGTACATCAAGCTTGAATTGAACAGAGTAAAATTCATTGGTTTTCTTTCTAGAAAGTCCAACTGCGCCTTGGTTCTTGTATATATTTACCCAATTTCTTAATTGCGTAGGTGATTTTATCTCGTATTTACGAACAAGTAGTTTGAAGCCAAGTGGACCATTCAGATACTCTCTCACAATCATCAACTTAAACTCATCGCTATATTTAGCCATACTAAAACACCCCAAAAGTTAGATTATGACTCTAACTTTTGGGGTGCACTTCATAAGAAGAAGACTTTTATTGTTAAGTCATCTTCTTATCTGCCAAGCCATACAAGCTTGCTGGAGTTAGCACCTTTTCAATGGGTTGCATTGATGGTTGCTGAGGTGTCATAGGGCCATTCCCTCGACCTCTCTGGATAAGAAATTCAGAGTATTCTATTTTTTTGAATCTTACTATATTACAGGGTTCATGTCAACGGCTTGATTAGTATATCTGTGTTCATGATTATGTCACTTACTTGTCAATAAATAGTAAAGAATATGTACTCAGCTTACTCAGTCTATATGGTATTTTGGTAGTAATAGGGTCTAAGGATGGAGGAAATAAGATGGAAGAATTAAGTGTAACATTGGCAATTGCAAGTGTTATGACACTCGGCTATTTTTTTTGCTACACCATTTTTCACAAAGCTTCATAAACAGGTAAAAAGGCAGCAGAGGCTGTCTTTCAGTTTGTTTGTAGACAAAAGGAGATTGGAATTAAAAATTCCGATTTCCTATAGAAATACTTTGGCGTCTACCTCTGAATACATATCCTTCACCAAGTCATAAATGAAAGTGAAGTCAATGGCCGCCTTCATTTTGCGAATCAAATGGTTAGGTGGCACTAGCCTAAGTTGTAATCCTTCTATTTTTAAACAAAGTGACTCGAGGATATCTAAAAGGTAAAACAAAGTTGATTGGAACGGAAGGTAGGAGACTCCTGCGGGAAAAGCGTGTCTAGGTGAGACCCCGCAGGCGAAAGCCGAGGAGGCTCACCGACCGCCCGCGGAAAGCGAGTGCTTAGAGTGGAAATCAATGTTCATGTTATACAAACCATAAAAAATAGACAAACTCGGTTTTCACCCGAGTTTGTCTACAGTCTGAAAGGCAGCTGAGGCTGTCTTTTTTTCTTTCTCGCCTATTTTTAGCAGTTATATCCAAAGTTACCCACCGTATTCCTTGCTTTTAAAAGTTTAAAGTTTGTACAATACTAATGAAGGCGTTTTATATTAATGGGGATTAATTAAAAACAAAGGGAAGATGACTATCTTTAAACAAAAGAGAGCTTAAGTAAAAGCTTGTAATCAGGAGGAGAAACGATGAAATATAGAATCGAGAAAGATACAATGGGGGAAGTTCAAGTACCGTTCGATAAATATTGGGGTGCACAAACAGAAAGAAGCCGGAATAACTTTAAAATTGGTAATGAGAAAATGCCGCTTGAACTAATTCGAGCCTTTGCCTATGTGAAGCAGGCTGCAGCAAAAGTGAATTATGAGTTAGGTGATTTATCAGAATCAAAAATGAAAGCGATTGTACAAATCTGTGGTGAAATTATGGAAGGAACGCTTGATGAACATTTTCCACTAGTGGTCTGGCAGACAGGCAGCGGAACACAGAGTAATATGAATGTTAATGAAGTGATTGCAAATAAAGGGAACGAATGGTTGAAGGAAAAAGGTAGTGACGAGACCCTTCATCCAAATGATGATGTTAATAAAGCACAAAGCTCGAATGATACATTCCCAACTGCGATGCATATTGCCGCTTATATGGAAGTTGCAGATCAATTAATTCCGGCTATTAAAGAGCTTCGGTTGACCTTTGCAGCCAAAGAAGAGGAATTCTGGGATATTGTCAAGATTGGACGTACTCATCTTCAGGATGCTACTCCATTAACATTGGGTCAAGAAATTTCAGGATGGAAAGCGATGCTTGATAAAGATCTGAGAATGGTTGAAGAAAGCAGCCGTTACCTATTAGATTTGGCACTGGGTGGAACAGCAGTGGGTACGGGAATTAATACGAAGGCTGAGTTTCCAGCATTGGCAGCAAAACAAATAGCTGCCGATACAGGTCATTCATTTGAAACAGCAGATAATAAATTCCATGCATTAACAAGCCATGATGAACTAGTCTATGCACACGGTGCATTAAAAGCACTTGCAGCGGATTTAATGAAGATTGCAAACGATGTTAGATGGCTGGCAAGCGGACCAAGAAGCGGAATTGGCGAAATTACTATTCCTGCCAATGAGCCTGGAAGTTCCATTATGCCTGGGAAGGTAAATCCAACTCAAAGTGAAGCGTTAACGATGATTGCTGTTCAAGTTTTTGGGAATGATACAGCTGTATCGGTAGCTGCAAGCCAAGGTAATTTTGAATTGAATGTTTTTAAACCAGTTATTATCTATAATTTCCTGCAATCTGTGAAGCTATTAAGTGAAGGCATTATTTCCTTCAACGAACATGCAGCTAAAGGAATTGAAGCAAATGAAGAAAAAATAAAGGAAAATCTTGATCAATCCTTAATGCTGGTGACTGCGTTAAACCCATATATCGGTTATGAAAAAGCAGCTGAAATTGCAAAACTAGCCTTCAAAGATGCCTCAACCTTGAAAGCTGCAGCCTTGAAGTTAAATTATCTTACTGAAGAGCAATTTGATCAATGGGTCGACCCGCAGACAATGGTCAATAAATAATAAGCAAAGCCCTTCTGATTTAAGGGGGTCAAGCTTCTAAGGAGCAATTGCAATGGCACTTTGTCCGTTATGTAATGGATTAAGAAAAATTAATGTTCTTTGTTCAGAATGCAACACTGAAATGGATGATAAAGGTAAGAGTATGGATTATGATGATGAATACAGTGCTTATATGGATACGGATACCTTAAAACAAAATGATGGGTTTATGCGTAGTCTTGCTGACGGTCAGTGTCCTCATCTAATGAAATGCCCAAGTTGTGGACATGATGAAATTATACTTGTGAAGGAATAACCCAGCATTATAAGATGAATAAAGGCTATCGAGTGGATCTCGATAGCCTTTTCTTTGTAAATTATTGTTCTTTCATAGTACGAATTCGTACTTCGGTTTCTTTATCGAAGAAATGAGCTTTGTTCATATCTAAGGCTAGTTTAACTTTCTCACCCGCTTGATAAATGGTACGTGCATCTACACGAGCAACAAAGTCTTGCCCAGCGATGGTTGAGTAAAGCATAAATTCAGCACCCATCAATTCTGCTACATCAATATGAGCAGTAACTGTCGTTTCTGGAGATGATTCAATAAATAAAGGCTCGTCATGGAAGTCTTCTGGACGGATACCTAGAATTATTTCTTTACCGATATATCCTTGCTCACGAAGCATCTTCATTTTACCTTCAGGTATAGCGATGGTTTGTTCACCTGTTTTAATGATGCCATCAGAAAGAGTTCCATGCAGGAAGTTCATTGCTGGTGAACCGATAAATCCACCTACAAATACATTATCAGGTTTTTCATAGACGTCTTTAGGTGCCCCGACCTGTTGAACAATGCCGTCTTTCATAACTACAAGACGAGTTGCCATTGTCATGGCTTCTGTCTGATCATGCGTTACATAGATTGTTGTTGTATTTAAACGTTTGTGCAATTTTGCAATTTCTGCACGCATTTGAACCCGAAGTTTTGCATCTAAATTGGAAAGTGGTTCATCCATTAAGAATACTTTCGCATCACGAACGATAGCACGACCAAGCGCAACACGCTGACGCTGTCCGCCCGATAAAGCTTTTGGCTTCCGATCTAAGTATGCTTCTAGACCTAGAATCTTTGCAGCATCGTTAACGCGGACTTCAATTTCTTTTTTTGGCATCTTTCTTAATTTTAAACCGAACGCCATATTATCATAGACTGACATATGTGGATATAGTGCATAGTTTTGGAATACCATGGCGATATCACGATCTTTAGGAGGAACATCATTAACGCGTTTTCCATCGATAAAGAAATCACCTTGTGAGATTTCCTCAAGACCAGCTATCATACGTAAAGTAGTTGATTTACCGCAGCCGGATGGACCAACAAATACGATAAATTCCTTATCTTCAATTTTTAGATTAAAATCATCAACAGCAGTTACTTTATTATCGTAAACTTTAAAAATATGATCTAATTGTAATTCAGCCATTAGTGAGTCCCCCTTAAATATGTATCTTACCATTAGTGTAATGGAAGCGTGTTCAAAACGATATGTACAATCTGCACAAAATTCAGACACCTTTTTTCAGGCAAATCTTCTAAACTCCTATTTTCCCAGTTTCAATAGGAGCAGATAGGCAGGCAGAGCATGATGAAAGGTTCGAATATCCAATCCGGTTTTTTCAATAAATCGATCGATCCGATATTGTAGACTATTGCGGTGGATATATAGTTTTTTGGCGGTCAGACTCGCGTTTGAGCTCGTTTCGATATAGGTTTTTACCGTATGTATAACTTCATCGTTATCTTTCATTTCTCCAAGCAGTTCATCCGTATACCAATCAATCTTATCTGTTAACCTTCCATCGAGAAAAATATAAGGAATGACCATTGGCAAGTCACTGACCGCAGTATCAGGAAAATGACTGACAGCAGCATTAAAACAAGTTTTCTCCATTTGATAGTGATGACGTAATTCGTTATTAACTTCATGAAAATAACCAAGATAAAAATGTAAGTGAACATATAAATCACTTTCCAGTGTCCGAACAATTGGAGTTAACTCAGCTTTATCGGCATTTTCATTATTTAGCCCTTCAATCAATACTCCAGCCTCAGAATTCTCCCAAATAATGATTGCCTCAAGAGGAGAAACCGCAAGGAAGGCTTCTTCGAAATCTGATCGTGAAAACTCAGCTTGAGTAATTCGAAAGTGGATAAATCGAACATGTTTCCAGTTTGTAAGTGGAAGACTCGTGCTGTTTCTAAGTAAAAAATTTCCCCATTCACTTTTGTCATCCAGCGTCTCATCTGAAAAAAGTGCCTCAATCAAGCTGATTTCTTGTGTCGATAGATCCTGACGAAGAATGCCGAGATGCTCACCGTTATACTCAATCCAAAGGTACTTTTCAGGCAGCTGGGTTTGAGCTCTTGATTCAAGACAATCAGGATATTTTTGTTTTAATTTTTCAAGCAGCATAGACAACCCTTCTTCTTTTTATGGTTCCTTTAATTATAGCTCATGTCATTTATCTAGAGAAATATAAGGCTGTTTATATAAGGATACTTTATAATAAAATAATGAAAAGTAAACCGATAACGTAATGTTGGGAGTATGAGTGATTTGATATCAAGAAAAGAAAACATTCTACAACTTATCGATAAATACTTGCCTGAAATGCTTGCTCTAAGGAGACACTTACATATGTATCCTGAATTAAGCAAGCAGGAATTTGAGACAACAAAGAGTATAAATCAAGTGTTAGATCATTATGGTATAAGCAGGATTCCGGTTTCTTCACAAACTGGTTCAGCCGCTGAAGTTAAGGGGAAATCCAATCGAACAATAGCTATTAGAGCAGATATTGATGCCTTGCCGATAGAAGAAGAATCAGATTTGGAATTTCGTTCAAAGATACCAGGTGTCAGTCACATGTGCGGCCATGATGTTCATACAGTCATTTCTCTCGGAGCAGCACTCATCCTCCAAGAATTACAGGAAGATCTTCCAGGAAACGTTCGAATTCTCTTTCAGCCTGCTGAAGAATTCGAGGGTGGTGCAGAATCAATGATTGATGATGGGCTTTTAAACGGCGTGTCTGCTATCATCGGTTTACACAATACACCAGATCAGGAAGTAGGCACAATTGGTATAAAAGAAGGATTCTTAATGGCCGGAATCGATGATTTTATCATTACAATTAAGGGAAAGGGAGGACATGCAGGTATACCAGAACGTACGATTGATCCCATTATCATCGGCAGTGCGGTCGTTACTCAACTACAAACACTTGTCAGCAGAACCATATCACCAAAAGAATCAGCAGTTGTGACGATCGGTACCTTTCAAGCGGGAAGGACGAATAATGTGATTCCTGAGAGAGCTGTACTGACGGGAACAGTCAGAACATCTAGTGACACTGTCCGTTATAAAATTCGTGACGAATTTGTACGGCTTGTTACTAACCAGGTTCACGCACTCGGCGGCGAAGTGGAGATTGACTACCAACTGCTTATCCCGCCCGTAGTGAACGACCCTGCTATAGCAGCCATTTCGCGGATAGCTGCTGTAGACATTGTTGGTACAAAGAATGTACTAGCGGCAGAACCGACAATGGGCGGAGATGATTTTGCTCTCTATCAAAAAGTTGTTCCTGGCTGTTATGCTTGGCTTGGTTCTGGTAACAAAGAAAAGGGCATAGAGCATGGGTGGCATCATCCTAAATTCATGGTAGATGAAGACGCCATTAAAATCGGAATTCAATGGATGGTCCATACGGTCATTCGTTTGTTAGAAGACAAATCACTTACTTAAGTTGATTCAAGGTAAATGGGGTATTACAGACTGTATTTCTGCTGGAATGAAAAAGTGCTAAGACGATTCAATTCGTCTTAGCGCTTTTTCTAATGGTTATCATTCGGCGGCGTTTCGTCATGCAAATCACGGGCTTCCTCTATGTTCTGAGTATCTCCGGCAGTAAAGACAGTTCCACCAGCCATTCCCTCATTAATAATGCGGTCGATGTCTAAGTAAACCATATTTTTTCCGTCGTATTCAGTATCTTTGAGAAAGGTGTATTTTTGTTTCATGAAATCCCTCCTTTTGTATAACTTTGGTAAAAAGGGAGAGTTTCATACAATCATTTACTTATTTATCATAAACATGATAAATCATTAATTCATGAATCATTGAAGAAAGGTTTTCTTTATCTTCTTCAGCAGGCTGGGCCCCATTAAATTCAATGCTGCCGTTGCTGTTGTAAATCGCTTGATACAGGTGCTTTTTAAAGTAAAAGGATATACTCCAACCAGGTAATGAATCATCACTATAAAGCGGTTTCCATTGAAAGTGGGTAAGCAAGCAGATAACCTCCATTATTTTGGTATACCTTCAGTATAATGGAAAGTTATTGAGTTCTGTTGTTATTTTTCTCCAAAACAATCGTAATAAATAAATTTTTGAGCATTTTAAGCCGTGTCCGTTCAATCTCTTCTTCGTCAAACTGCATCGGTTTTGCATTAATTTCATATATAAACAGCTGGCCGGATTCATCTTGACCTAAGTCAATTGAGAACTCTCCGTAAAACCCATTTTCTTTTGATAAGGCTATTCCGCATTGCTGGGTAATTTGATTGAGAAGTAGATCGAGTTCTTGTGATTGCAGATTTTTATAGGGATATAGAATCCCTCCCTTTGGAATATGAGTAGTCACTTCTTGGGTCTGTGACATACGAATGGCTTTTCCGCTAATATGATAATTCCCTTTCCAGTAATGCGTTAGAATGCGAAAGTCATAGCGATGACCATTTATTTTCTTAGGCGTAATGGCACGCTGAGCAATGTAATTTTTCTTTACTAAACGCTTGCCTTCATCGAGCCAAAACTCATTCAGAGTGGGGAAATTCTTTGTCCCGCTTGTCTTCTTCACTGTAATGCTCTGGTTTTTATTCAATGTAACAAGTAAAATTCCTCTGCCGCGATTTCCTTTGCCAGGTTTAAGGTATAAAGAACCGTATTTTTGTAAAAGAAATAATAACTGTGTTTCGCTGGTCAGTCTAAATGTCTCTGGAAGGTAGTTTACTAAGAATCGATCCTTCTTCAAGCAACGATAGAGTGCATACTTATCGATAAATCCTGGATTAAACATAGGAATATCAAGTTCTTCAAAGAGCTGTTTTAATTGTTGATAGGAATCCGATTCTTCAAATTTTCGAAAAGGGATTCGATTATAGACGAGAGAGGGAAGGGGGACAGCCATACGAAGCCATTTTTGCTCACTCTCGGAATACACCAGCCCTCTCCAATTTCCTTCAAGTACATCTTCCGCTGTAAAAATAAAAGAAAAAATGTTATGCCGTGTTAAATAACGATGAAGACTTTGAAACAAGACTGCATTCCCGCTTATGACCTCTTTGTTTTTAGGGCTGCGACAGGACATGATTCCGATAGCAGGAATAAACGAATGAAAAACATCTGCAGTAAAAACGGGTTCATCAGCTGCAGTAAACTTAACGGGGATACTTTTGCTGTTCTTTCCAAAAGAAATGTCCATGCCATCTGTATGGTACCATTCCTTTTCAAGTGAATCGTAAAAAAGTTTCATCCGTTGCTGCTGCCGGAACTCGTAATGGATTTCTCAGCAAGATAGACGGCATAATCGAGCGAGAGTTTTCGTGTTAATAATTCAAATTCTCGTAACTTTGGATGAGAAAAAATGGATCGGCCCGGTTTTGAATTGGCTTCAAACATCCAGACTTTTCCTTTTTTATCGATACCTAAATCAAAGCCTATTTCGGCTATAATTCCATCAAGATGTTCTTCCATGCATTCACTTAAGATGAGAGCAGCACTTGTGAGTTTGTCTTTCACCTCTTTGACGGTTTCTGGATCAACAAATAATTCTTCAATTGTCTTGATGGTTCCTCCGCTTTTGATATGTGTGGTTACACTTCCAGCACCAGCAATTTTAGCGGCCATTGCTGTAACCTGCCAGATTCCATCATGGTCTTTATTCGTATGGACCCGAAAATCAATATGTCTTTTTTCGCTGCGTATTAAAGGAATGCCTTGTTGAACAATCATATTATGGAGACGTTTTTCTTTAAACACATGACTGAAAATCGCTTCAAGTGACTGGAATTTTTTTAATTTATTTTCCTTTTGTTCATTTTTATAACGACAATAATAGACTTGATCATGTTTGTCATATAATACCTGATGGATACCAAGACCAAGAGACCCATGAATCGGTTTAATATAGACTTGGCGATACTTTGATAACAATGTTTCTATCACGGACAGTGATTGAAACGGATAAGTCTCAGGCAAAAAATTGATGGCCCTTGGATCATCCGAAAGCCGCTCATATACATCCCATTTATTAAAAAAACCAGGATTATACCATGGAATTGCGTATTTCTCTTGGAATGTCTGCTTTACCTCTCGCGGTCCACTGCGTCCTTCTGTTTTACGATTGGGGAGACGGTCATAAACGACATTAGGAAAGGGGAGCTCATAGGTTTCCCATGTATGCTGATGATACATATACCCGGTTATGGTCTCATTCTCCCAATCAATATGATTTTCTCCAAACATAAATGGAATGCATCCCGTCGCTTTGTTTAAGGAAAGCAGCTTAGAAAAGAACGACGTACGTTCTCCGAGGGGTTTATTTTGAATCGTTGAAAAGCCGGAAGAAAAAACACCTACAAGTGGACCAATGTGAATGTCTTTTCCATAGATGAATAAATGGATGGGCGTTTCTGTATCCGGGAAGTGCAGGCGCTCAGCCAGGCTTTTAGAAATGACAATGGATTGTGTAATGGATGGATTTCGCTTGATTAAGGCCGGTACAGAAGAATGACCAAAACAGACGGTGTTTATTTCCTGCATATCCGTTAATTCAGAAGGATAATAAAAAATATCTTCTGAAACATCTGAGATTTCAACTGAATAAATCCTCTTCATGATGATTGACCTGCTTTCGAAAGTTCTGATGCTAGGTATTTACAAAATAGACCAGGGGCGGAAAAGATGTTAGTCAGTTGTTCTGGGTGAAGCTTTTCGATAATTTTCCGGCCTGGCTTAGAATTAATATCAAGTATCCAAACCTTCCCGTCCTGATCACGTCCAAGATCAACACCCAATTCAAATAAACGATTAAATTTTGTTTCTAATGCAACAGGCAATGTTTGGTAAATACGTTCAATCATCGGTTCTAGCTGTCTTGCTGCAGCAATGGAAAGTGTATCTAAATAGGAATCATAAGAATAGGCCCGTCCGCCGGTGGCAAGATTTGAGGTAATGCCATCCTTTTTCCCTTTACGTATTCCTCTTCCGCGTTCAATCCAGTTGTTTTCTTCATTCTTTTGCAGCAGAGACCGGATATCAAAAGGCTCCTGCTCTTGTGTGAAGAGAGTAAGAAAAGGCTGACCTAGATAGTGGTATTTCGTTAGTAATCGTTCCAGCCATTTGTTTAATTCTTCCTCAGTAGTAAAGGACCTTTTATAGCGGCCTGCCTGTTTTTGCATGGATACTTCCGTACCCTTCTCCATTTTGGTTAAGACAAAAATGCCGGATCCGCGTGAACCGTATTCTGGTTTCAGGATAATAGAGGAAAACTGTGTCAGCATGGCGGCGGCATCAGCAGGACTTTGTAGTTTTTCAGTAGGTGGAAGAAAGGCCTGTAAGAACGCATCTTCCTTGAGGGTTTGATAAACCTCCCATTTCCCAGGAAGACCGTATCCAATAAAGTTGGTATCTTGTTTAAGCCAGTTTATATTTTTCCTAGTTTCATTGGATTGGCGAGTTAAGCCGTGAAAGGTTCGATCATAGATAAATTCAGGTACTGGGAAGAGTCTTTTTGTCCAATAGTGATCCTTACGATGAAAACATTCACCTTGAATCATTTTTTTTGTACTATCAATCGCTTGCGGTGTAAAACGGTAAACATTGAGATTCAGTTTGATGGCTTCCTTTGCGATTGCTGTAAAATAGAGATGTTCCTTTGATAAGTCATTCGTCATAATTCCAAGAGATTGCATAATACAGCTCCTTTCTTAATTAGGGTTTAAATAAAGTGCATGCATATAGTCAATGATCTTTCTTACTGACGGTCGAAAACGTACGTAGTTACCTATGAACTTTTTGGAGGGTTTTGAGTTTACCTCAATAATCCATGGAAAATAATCTGTATCGAGTGCCAAATCAATCCCAAGCTCTCCGAATAAATCACTTCTGCCATTTGATAGAACTTCAGCTGTTTTCAATGCAAGCTGGGAGAGTGTTTGGTACATTTCATACGCTTTTGCTGGTTCGAATATAGTTAGCAGAAATTCAAGACCGTTTTCCATTTCGCCCCCGCGAGCAAGATTTGAGACAATATGACCGGCGTGACCGGTTCGTGCAATAATGGAAGTGATTTTCCAGTTATGCTGTTGATTTTTAATTAAGAGCACCCTGAAATCTGTCTTTTTATCATCGACCTCAAATAAAGAAATACCTTTTTGAATGATATAGGAACGTCTTCGGCTTTGTTTTTTTAAAATCTGAAATACTTCTGCTTCGGATTGAACAAGAAAAGATGTAAGGTTATTAGAATGTTCAATAACCCACCCTTCCGAGGTTTGAGTCAGTTTGCAAATATTTTTTCCTTGGCTTCCAAAGGATGGTTTTACATAGACAGCAGGGTGTTTAAGTAAGAACGTTATGAAATCCGATTCTATTTTAAGCGGAACGGTCTCTGGCAAGAAAGGCAGCAGAGAATTCTCTATGCTTAGAAGTTCATGAACTTCCCATTTAGAGAGAAAGCCCCCATTAAAAAGCGGGATAGCTAGTTCTTGTAACTTTGAGACGAAGTGGTGAAAGTCTACAGATTTCTCTAACTTTCTTGAATGCAGCCGATTATAAATAACATTTGGCATAGGAAGTAAGGTTCTCTCCCATTGGTTTTCTGTTGGATAATAACCAAGTACTTGCCTATCTTCAAGGCTTTGCAGCTTTAGCAGATAAAAAATAAAGCCTTGTTCACTACAATAGGAAGATAGTTCGCGGTAAAATAGATCGTTATCAAATGTTCCATTTAGAGAGTTTGGTGTATGATTGGTAAGGAGCGCCAAAATAGGACCTATGGTTAATCTATTTTCGTTAGGACAATATTGAACGCGGACAGGGAAGGTAAGTAAAGGAATCAACAGATCTTGCATACTTTCTTCCGCCAGCTTAACTAAACTGTCGCGGCCTGGAAGTTGACGGATCTGTAATGAAAGTTGGTTGATTCCTGCTCTCACGAAGATGCTTTCACCATGTTTGAGTTCCC
The DNA here is from genome assembly GCF_038002765.1 of Peribacillus sp. FSL H8-0477. Lineage (NCBI taxonomy): Bacteria > Bacillati > Bacillota > Bacilli > Caryophanales > Bacillaceae > Peribacillus > Peribacillus sp. FSL H8-0477. Next base: position 777,819 of record NZ_JBBODE010000002.1, read on the forward strand.
ACTTTTTGAGAAGACTTTTAGAAATATAAATGGATTCTTTATTCTCGGGAACATTTCCTGCCGTTAGTATAAATGCACGATTTTCTAACACCTTCATTCTCATCCCTCATTTGCACTGAGATTAGTATCCTTTTATAATGAAGAGATGGGCTAATGCGGATATCATATCTTATGTTTTGGGTGATTTGAACGTACCTTTATGATGAATATTTTTAACAGAAGAAGGAGATAAAGCATGAACTGGATGATTACACTTGCATTTATGATTGTTATTGGAGCAATAATAGGAGGATTTACCAACTTTATTGCAATAAAAATGCTGTTCCACCCTTATAAACCAATCTATCTATTTGGTAAACAGCTGCCTTTCACACCGGGGTTAATCCCAAAACGACGTGATGAGCTAGCCTCTCAACTTGGAAAAATAGTAGTTGAACATTTACTTACCCCTGAAAGCCTTCAGCAAAAGGTGCTCAATTCTACTCTTAAACAGGATATGAATACATGGGTACAGGGAGAAGTAAAAAAATATCTGTCATCAGAAAAAAATCTAGCGGAATTATTGGCTGATTACGGAATCAACAATGCTTCTAATGTAACGGAAGACTTTTTAAAGAAATTCCTTGTAAGTAAATATGACAGCTGGATGGCTGAGAACCGCAGTAAACAGACTAGTGATTTATTTTCACCGGCCATTCTTGAGAAAGCTGTTGCAAAGATCCCTGACATTTCTGAATATATTCTGTCCAAGGGAAAAGATTACTTTACGAGCCCAGAAGGCAAGCGTCGTCTTGAACAAATGATGGAAGAATTTTTTAGTCAGCGCGGAAAAATTGGGAATATGATTCAAATGTTCATGGGGAATGCCAAATTGGTCGATATCGTTCAACCTGAATTGCTTAAATTTCTTAATCAGCCTAAAACGTCCGATTTAATTACTGTGTTACTTACTCGAGAATGGCATAAAGTAGAAGAATGGGAACTGGAAAGAGTGGAAGGCATCTTTGGTGCAGATGCTATTAAAGATATGCTTGCTAAGAAAGTAACTCAATTAGCAGATATTCCTGAATGGTTTGAAAAGCCGCTTCATGAGCTTGCTGCTCCAATGGAATCTGTCATCCTTGATAAGGTAATTCCCACCCTGCTGGATCAAGCCTTACTGCTGGTCAGTGCACACCTTATTCCAATGGTAAAAAAACTTCATATTGAGGAAATTGTGGAAGAGCAAGTTAAGGCATTCTCACTCGAAAGACTTGAGGAAATTGTTTTACTGATTGCAAAGAGAGAATTGAGTATGATCACGTACTTAGGATTCCTGCTTGGTGGATTGATTGGAATGTTCCAAGGCTTTTTCTCCATATTTTTTGGCTAATGAAGATTGTTTTGGTATAGTAGGGAAATAGATTATTAGGAGGTTACACAATTATGGCAAATGTATATGATGCAGCGTATGATATGGAAAAAGCAATTAGAAACAGCAGTGAATTTACTGAATTAAAGAATCTTTATGATCAGGTGAATGCCGATCCGGGAGCTAAAGGAATGTTTGATAATTTCCGTCAGCTTCAGATGAGTCTTCAGCAAAAACAAATGACAGGACAAGAAATTGCACCTGATGAAATGGAACAAGCACAAAAAACAGTTGCTCTTGTACAGCAGCATGAAACCATTGCTAAATTAATGGAAGCAGAGCAAAGATTAAGCATGGTTATTGCCGATTTAAACCGTATTATTATGAAGCCTTTAGAAGACTTATACGGTGCACCTGAACAATAAGTCATTGAAATGCCTCTCAAGCACATTGTGCTCGGGAGGCATTTGTTTTTTACAAAATCCCTGTGAATGTTCTAGCCCTCATTTTTGATTCATAAATTGTAGTAGAACACTACAGATGGGGGAGATTGGCATGGTATATCGGTTACTGGCGGTCAATATTGATGGAACCCTGCTTCAATCGAATGGCCGCTTAAATAAAATAACTAAGGAAGCCATAGAATATGTTCACCAAAAAGGTGTACATGTAGCTTTAGTTACATCAAGAAGTTACCATTCAGCCAGAAAAGTGGCTAAGGCCCTTAAAATAAATCCAATGATTGTGGCTCATCAAGGAGCATTTGTAGGAGAAGCGCTTGATAAACCAATTCATGTACAACGAATGTCAGAAAGTCTAGTCTTGGAAATCGTGCAACTACTGGAGAAGACAGTTTGTCAGATTCAATTGGTCCATGAAAAGCAGCTATTAGCTAATCGATTAGAAATACCAGAAAATCTAATAGGGAAAGCTGTTCTGCAAATGAATGAACAAAATTTCTATTCACAGCACTTTGTCGATACACTTAGTGAAGAATTGGAAGTGCAGCCCTTTAAAGCAACCAAAATCGATGTCTACTTTCCAGAAGAAGAAGAAAAGGAAAGCCTATTTAATCTAATCAATGACATGTTTAAAGAAGTGACTGTTATTGAAAAACCAGGGCAAATACTCACCATTGTTCCAGCTGGGGTATCCAAGTGGAATGGGGTTCTCTATCTTGCTGATTTTCTAGGAGTTAAAGCAAATGAGATTGTAGCGATTGGCGATGGTCTTGATGATTTAGAGATGATTGCATACTCTGGATTAGGGGTAGCAATGGGAAATGCACCAAATGAAGTGAAGTTAGCAGCAAAATGGGTAACAAGGACGAATGATGAACAAGGTGTTGCCTATATGCTCAAGGAATTTTTTCGCAAGCAGCATCCCATTGGATTTATTGAAAAACTGAATCATCTTCGATAAATAGTTGATTTGATAAATATTTTTATGTTTCTTTCACACACTATAACTATCCTTAAATAGAAAGGAACATGAAAATGGGAACAATTGATCCAAAAGATGTGAATGTTGGCGATGAGGTCTATGTCATTTACAATAACCCTCATACACCTAGTGTATCGAATGTAAGAGCAGCTGAAATTGTCCAGCATCCAAAGGACCCTCAAGCCATAGCTTTGTTTTTAAATGATACTTTTCATGTTGTAGAGAATGACGATGCTCTCTATTCTTCTGAAGCGGAAGCAGAGACAGCCTTTAACGAGTTATACGATGAAGATGTCCTATTCTAAAGAATAGATCACATCCTAAACGGGGCTCGTTCAGTTTGTACGAAAAGAGGTTCGGAATGATTTCATTCTGAACCTCTTTTCTTTTTGAATACAATTCATGGTGTTTATACCTCAAGTAGTCTATCTCTCGGATATCAACAAGCCCCCAAAAATCAACAGACCCCGTCGACAAAACGGGGTCAGTTTTATTGTTGTGGATACTCTGTTCGCAAAATAGGGAGAGTACAGCAGCGGAATGAGCCGCCAGATTTAATGATTTCTGAGATATCACATTCTAACACTTCATATCCACGGTTACGTAACTCCTTATTTACTTGTTTGTTTACAGGCAGGCTGATTATCTTTTTGTTCCCAATAGATAAAACATTCGTGCCAAGTGTGAATTGTTCTTCAGGAGAAACGCTAATCAAATCATAACGTTCACTAAGTTGTTTCCGATCTTCTTCATGAATCGCATCTGGGAAAATTAATGCTTCGGTAGGTGAAATAATATTAAAGACACAATCTAAATGCAGGTATTTTTCGTCAAAACGGATCGAGTTAATTTCATAATCAGTAAGCAGTTTTTGTAATTGGCGGACCGAATGTTTATGCGTTCGATCGCTCAGTCCTACATAAATCGAATCACGATCAATAATTACATCTCCGCCTTCAATTCGTTCATGATTCAAATTATAGTTAGGCAGGTTATGGTCTTCTATCCAGGATTTTAATATGGTTTCTTCACCCTGTCTGATAGGACTAGCCATTTCAGCAATAAAGATGGTATGTCCAAGTGTAAATCCAATATCTCGTGTGAAAACCTGTTCATTATATGTAGGTTTAGCAGGCAGTTGAATGACGTCAATATCATGATTTTCAAGGAGGGTAATAAAAGCTTCGTGCTGCTGTAAAGCTAAAGGAATTTTAATATTATCTTCTTTATAATACTTTTGTGTTTCATTAATGACATCACGAATCTTCATAAAGCGTGGTTCACATACAATTACTTTTTTTAAAGTGTCATACTCACTTCCACAAAACACAGTGTTTTTTACTATTTGTTTCATACAGTCCTCCTGATTAAATTCTTTCTTCTTATATTTCCTTAAATGAAGGGAAAGAAACCTACCAAGCCAGAAAATAGGTAAAGGAATATTCTATTATTCAGCGAATACCTATCTTTATATTCATGAAATGGATTATTAAGGGGGAAATGTCTATGATGAACACGCCATTATTAGTAACACAAATGATTGAACGAGCAGAGCGGTATTTTCCAAGAAAGGAAGTCATTTCGAGAACAGAATCGGGCATACAACGAATGACATACGCTCAAACTGCTGAACGGACGAGGAGACTTGTTAGTGTTTTACGGAAGCTGGGTGTTAATAAAGGGGACAAAGTGGGAACCTTGGCTTGGAACCATCATCGTCATTTAGAGACCTATTTTGCTGTTCCCTGTTCGGGTGCCGTCTTGCATACCATTAACTTTCGTCTATCACCTCAACACGTTTCTTATATCATTAATCACGCCGAAGATAAGCTCCTATTTGTCGATACAGATATCTTACCGCTGTTGGAAGGGATTAAAGAACAGTTAAAAAACGTAAAAGGGTTTGTTATTATGACGGATCAAAATGAGTTGCCTGAAACGACATTATCACCTGTTTATCACTATGAAAACCTATTGTCTGAAGGGAATCCTAAAGAACCATTTATTCAAGATTTAGATGAAAACAGCCCAGCTGGTATGTGCTATACATCAGCTACGACAGGTAATCCAAAAGGGGTTATCTATTCACATCGAGGGATTTTTCTGCATGCAATGGCTTTAGGATTAGTCGATAATACGGGAATAAGTGAACGAGATACAGCCCTCCCAGTGGTCCCTATGTTTCATGTTAATGCGTGGGGGATTCCCTTTGCGTGTGTTTGGTTCGGTGCAAAATTAGTCCTGCCAGGTCCAGCGTTTTCACCGAAATTGATTGCCGAATTATTTGAAGCAGAAAAGGTTACGATTTCTGCAGGTGTGCCGACAGTATGGCTGGGTCTCCTTAAAGAACTCGAGGAACATACCTACGATACAAGCAGCTTGCGTATGATTCTTTGCGGCGGATCTGCTGCACCGAAGAGTATGATTAAAGAATTTGAAACTAAATATCATATCCCGTTTCTTCATGCTTACGGGATGACAGAAACGAGTCCATTAGTGTTTTCTGGCCGATTAAAAAGCTATCAAGAAGAGCTTAGCGAAGAAGACCGTTATAATATTAAGTCAAAACAGGGAATGGTTGTTCCTTGTATTGAAATTAAAGTTGTCGGACCTGATGGAGAAATTCAGCCAGATGGGAAAGAAATGGGCGAACTCTTAATCAGAGGGCCATGGATTGCGGATGAATATTATCAAGATGAGCGGACGGAAGCTGCTTTCGTAAATGGATGGCTGCATACAGGGGATGTAGTAACTATCGATGAAGAAGGATATGTGAAAATAGTTGACCGAACTAAGGATTTAATTAAAAGCGGGGGTGAATGGATTTCTTCCGTTGATCTTGAGAATGCTCTGATGGCTCATTCTAGTGTTTTTGAAGCAGCCGTTATTGCTGTTCCGCATGAGAAATGGCAGGAGCGCCCCGTCGCTTGTGTAGTATTAAAGGATGCATATAAAGATAAAGTGACAAAGGAAGAACTGCTTGAATTTCTAGCGCCGCAATTCGCAAAATGGTGGCTCCCTGATGACATCTTATTCTTAAGTGACATTCCTAAAACTGGTGTAGGAAAATTTTTAAAAATGGCACTCCGTGAACAAGTAAAAGATCTATACGCTAATAGCAAATAACAAATATGAACATTTTTATAATAATTCGACATAATTATTTTTAATGAATCCGCTTTCATGTATACTGTTAGTATATACAGTAAATAGAAGGAGCTGGGGAGCTTGAGTATCGAATCGACTTCGACAAAACAAACCGTGATTGTCACGTATTTTGAAAGAACAGCAGTCGTAGAATTGAACCGCCCTGAAGCCATGAATGCCATGAATGAAGCGATGCTTCACGAGTTGGCAAAAGTTTTAAAGGAAATAACGTACAAAGACGAGATTGACATCGTCATATTAAAAGGCAAGGGAAAAGCGTTTTCAGCAGGCGGGGATATTAAGATGATGTTGTCATCAGATGTGACAACAGGATTCGATAACATCATGGACTGTATAAGTGATATTGTGACATCACTTTATTTAATGCCGAAGTTGACGATTTGTGCTGTGCACGGTGCAGCAGCGGGTCTTGGTTTATCTGTTGCCTTAGCAACCGATTATATTATTGCTGAGCCGGAAAGCAAATTGGCCATGAACTTTATTGGGATTGGGTTAATTCCGGATGGAGGCGGTCACTTCTTCCTAGAGCGAAGGCTTGGAGAAGTGAAAGCAAAAGAATTAATCTGGGAAGGAAGAGTACTGAGTGCCCAGCAAGCATTTGAAAAAGACCTGATTCATGAAATAGCATCGATTCCCCTAGAACAGGCGGTAGAGAAAAAACGTCAAATCTGGTTGAACAGCCCGACTAAAGCCATGATCAAAACGAAAAAAATCCTCAGTGAACAAAACCGGCCGACTCTATTGAAGATCCTTGAAATTGAAAAAAATGCTCAAATGAAAATGCGCGAAACTATAGACCATAAAGAAGGCGTGCAAGCCTTTCTTGAAAAAAGAAAGCCAAAATTTATTGGTCAATAAAATAATGTAAATACCCCGTTCAGTACGTTGAGTGGGGTATTTACATTTACAGCGCTTTCATTATGAATGAAATAAAACGAGACTGCCTTGTGGTGATGTACAGCGGTGTGTTTTTTCAAGGAAGTTCTTTTCAACTAACATCTTATGGCCGATTTCCTTTGCCAGCTTGTTGTTCTCAGCAGTAAATGATTCATCAAGCAGCTTTTCACCAGTTGGTTCAAAAACGGTCAACTTATAAACGTTACTCATAAAAATTCCTCCATCTATTTTAAAAGGTTCTACTACTATTATTTTTGCATAATATTCCATCTTTTGTAAAGGGTTATGTACTTTCGTAGATTTATATAATACGATTAGATAAACGGTTTTTATTGAGAGGGGGAAAAGGTTTGTCATTACATATAAATCACGTAACCAAAAAATTTGGTGATTTTACTGCAGTGAATGAATTGAATATTACCATTCCTGAGAATCAAATGTTTGGTTTGTTGGGAGCAAATGGTGCAGGGAAGACGACAACGTTCCGAATGATTCTAGGATTACTAACTCCAACTGAGGGCGAGGTTACTTGGAATGGAAAAGGAATCGACTATTCAACCAGCTCAATTATTGGCTATCTTCCTGAAGAAAGAGGATTGTATCCGAAATTGAAGGTTCGTGAACAGTTACTTTATTTAGCAAGACTCCGAGGAATGTCTAAAAATGATGCGTTTACTGAGTTACAGCATTGGCTGGAGCGCTTTAAAATCCCAGAATACCTTGATAAAAAGGTAGAGGATCTTTCAAAGGGAAATCAGCAGAAGATTCAGCTGATAGCATCTGTTATACATAAACCACAGCTGCTCATTCTTGATGAACCCTTTAGCGGGCTGGATCCAGTCAATGTAGAAATGCTTAAACAAGCTGTTATTGATTTACGCGACAAAGGGACAACAATTGTCTTTTCCAGTCATCGTATGGAGCATGTCGAGGAAATGTGTGAACACTTATGTATCATGCATCGAGGAGCACCTGTAGCAGCCGGGAAATTAAAAGATATTAAGCGTTCTTTTGGAAAAAAGAATATCGTCATTAAAGCCGATTTTAACCTAGATTTCCTTGATGAATATCCGGGTGTGGTGAAAACGAAGATTACAACAGAAGGAAGAATTCTACAAATTACGGGAGAGGATGTTGCAGAAAAAATTCTTCAGGATCTTGTACCGCGTGGGTTTGTAAGGAAGTTTGAGCTGGAAGAGCCATCGCTAAATGATATTTTCATTGAGAAAGTAGGTGCAGCTTATGAATAAATTTTGGATTGTCTTTGCACATACCTATCTAACAAAGATAAAATCAAAATCCTTCATTATTACGACTGCAGTTATGTTAGTGTTAATCTTCGGTCTGTCCAATGTAACGAAGATTATTGATTACTTTGATGATAATGAAAAAGAGAAAGTAGCTGTAATTGATCAGACGGGTGCTTATTTCGACCTTTTCAAGAATACGGCAGAAACGATGAATAAGGAACTGACAGTTCAAGCGGTTCCAAATGAAAAAGAAGCAAAAAAGCAGGTTGCCGATGAAGAGATAACCGGCTACCTACTTATAAGTGAAGACAGTAACGGAGAAGTAATGGGGGTCTATAAAGCGAATGAAATATCTAATACGGAGGTAAGTGCAGGCTTATCTACAACGCTAAACCAGTTAAAACTGCAAAAGGTGAAAACTGAACTCAATTTAACTGATCAGCAAATTGAAGCGTTAAATAAACCGGCTGTTTTTGAAACTGTTGCGCTGAAAGAAAGTGCAAAAACAGAGGAAGACTTGAACCAGGCACGTGGCCTTGTCTATATCCTATTGTTTGTTATCTATTTTAGTGTTTTGATGTATTCTAGTATGATTGCAACGGAGGTTGCTACTGAAAAGTCTTCACGAGTAATGGAAATCTTAATTTCAAGCATTCCACCCATACAGCAGATGTTTGCGAAAATTCTTGGGGTCGCCTTATTAAATTTCACCCAGATTCTGCTTTTTTTAGGAGTTGGGTATGTGACGGTGAAACAAAATCTTGCAGAATTGAATGATGGGTTTTTCTCCGTTTTTGGATTTGGAAGTATTCAGCCTTCAATACTTGTGTATGCAGTGATATTCATGTTACTCGGTTATTTGCTGTATGCAACACTTGCGGCATGTCTTGGGTCAATCGTCAGCCGAGTGGAGGACGTTCAGTCCATGATTATGCCAATGACGACGCTCATCATTATCGCCTTCCTTATTGCGATGTCTGGTCTTTCTAATCCAGGAGCAAGCTATGTGACGTTCACGTCGTTTATTCCCTTTTTTAGTCCCATGATTATGTTCCTTCGAGTAGGGATGCTTGATGTACCGTTTTGGCAAATCCTTACGAGTATCCTGATTCTTCTGGGTACGATAGGTCTTTTAGCCATCATCGGTGCTCGTATCTATCGCGGGGGAGTTCTCATGTACGGAAGTTCAAAATCATTTAAAGATATTAAAGAGGCATTGAAGATGTCAAAGCACTCGTAAAAAAAGAGCAATTATCTTTGTTCAGAACAATTAACCCCTGACTTTCAGTCAGGGGTTAATTGTTGTAGAGGTATTTTCTTTATGATGAATACGATAAATGATTTTTAAAAAAGGCACACCGAAGATCCACATTGTATGATTTGCGGAAAGAGTTCCTGCACTCGTTTGTTTGACCCGGAATATTTCTTCTATCGGTAATTTAGGCAGGTAGTTATGAATGGCTAAATAAATACCTGCGTCCGAGAACTGATTTGATTTACTAGTCAGCTCTAGTTCATCATCAACCTGTTGAAGATCTAAGACGCCTGTCATTGTTGACCATGGCAGGGGAAGAGCAATATTCATATAGGTACGGCCAAGATGTTCATGGGAAGAATAAAGGGCAACGAAAACTGTGTCCCCATCAATTTTTCGTACCCAAGCTCGCGGACGATCTCGCCCGTCCATCTGTTCGTTTATTTCCACTATTGTACCGGTCATTTCCACTTTTCGGCTTGATAGAGGCAAATTAATTTGTTTGACCCATTTACTGATCAAACGATATACACAGGCAAAAGGCTTAAACCAGTTTAGCCAATGTACTTCAGCAAATAAACGATAATCAGCTGTGTTTTCATAGAAGTCAATAATGGCAGGTGATAGAGTAAGCGGATTTACATGTGGCTTATACACGTGCATGTTTTCCACTAATCCTTTTTTTGTTATAGAATTGCCAGCTTTAGCAACAATGGTATCCCCTATGACTAGACCGCCTCGAATGCGGCTGACGGGAAAGGTTAAGGGTCTTACACCAGACACAGGAGTGTGGGACCAGCCAAAAACGCCAAGCAGCGCAAAACAAATTGCATTAAAAAAACCATGGAAAATTAACATAAAGTTTATACTAAGTGATGGCAGCCCTGCAAGATGCCGCAGTGCGTACAACATTGAAAAGAGGATCGTTACTCCAAGTGTTGAAAAGGATAACCGAACAAGCCATTTCTGAATTGGGTGAGTAAAGGGCGCTTGATACGCTAATTTGAGTAATTGATAAATCCCAATCATATAAATGATGACTGATGCAATTTCAATCAGAGAAGAAAAAGTAATTCCTGCCGCAACAATCATCGGTGAAGATAGAATGATAGCCACTGTCAGGCCGTAAGATTTCGGTTTATACATTCGCCCAAGAAACCCAACAAAAATGGGCAGTAAGCAAGCGGAGTAATGAAAATGAATGGCCGTTAACCAAGTAAGCAGCGGTGAAAAGCCTAAATTGATTTTCGCCATATAGGCAAAGAACCAACCGCCTCCTAAGGCCAGATACATCATCCCCATTTCAATGGAGAATTCTTCAACATGAGAAAACCCCCTTTTTAAAAAACGAATCAATCCAAAGAGTGCAGTAAGCAAGGGATAACATAAATAAAGAGCTGCGAATAGAGCATCAAATTGTGTTTCCCCCGTTATTTGTAAAAAAACAATGGCTAGTGAAGAAAAAAAGGCTAGATAAGGATGTATGGTTGTATACCAGTCCCCTTTTTGCAGAATCAATTGGATAACTAAGGGTACAAATAGAATTTGGGCCGATGTTAATAATAGATAGGGCCAATTCTGCTCTCCTAAGATAGCAGTGATAAGCAGTAGTCCTGTTTGAATATAGGTCAGGTTAAGCTTGAACATCCTCTGTAAATTCCCCTTCATACGCAAATATGCGACCTATTAATGGATTTTGCACTTCTACTTTTATCTGGAAGCTATCTCTATCTTCTAGATAGTTTTCATGTACGGTTGCTAAGCCTTGGAGTATCCCCGGTAGTGGGATTTCGAGCGGTCCTAGTACTAGTCGTTGTTTTTTTGATAAAATAGAGAGATTTCCCTCGGGTGATACGTGAAAGACTAGGTCAGAGTAGAGAAGACTCGGCTGTCCTAAATAATCTTTAATGATTTTTCGTTCTGGGTCATAACTCATCAACGCATTAAAATACCTTTTCTTTTCTCCGAAGAAGAAAATTCTTTCCCAGTGAACGTGTTCTTCCCCATTCGTGCCAATTTGATAGGTATTTAAAATCGTAAATGGTATCTGCTTTCCGTGCTCTGGGAATACTAGTTTCCAGTGACTTCCAAGGCGAAAAAGCGGATAAAGCCATTTTGGTCCGCCTGTAATGGTTTGCATCACTCCACTTGCTTTAAATTGATTGTCTTTTGTTAGGTTATATCTTTTTTGCAGCATAGGGTGAAGCTGCTTGTACTGTGGACCTAATATTTTCTGATAAATAGACATAGGCTCTCCTTATCTCTTGCGTTTACAGCTTTTTGAAGTAGGAGTGTCCTTGCTGAACAAAAAGCCAATGATTGATAGAACTAGCAAACTTATATTAAAGGTTAATGGATTAAACGGATCAATGAGAACAGCAGGATCAGCGACAAAAGCAGAAATCGTGAGTAACGGAAAAAGAATAAGTTGAATCCCAAATAAGTGACGTTTTTTTTGATAGAAAAGCCAAAGTAAACCAAATAAAATTTCAAAAATACCAATCACGATAACTGCTGACGTCGCGTAATTTTCAGGAAGTGGCAGAAGCGCTTGGGTCATAGCTACCTCCTCGGGATGCCGGCCGATTAGCTTTGGCAATAATCCTTGGTAAGTCCAAACAAAGAAAAAAGTAAAGGAAAGCAGAAAAGTGCTGAAAAAACGCAGATATTGGGAAGCAGGTGTTTCCCCTTTTTCAAGCCATCTTTTTAATACATCAAAGCTAAGTGCAGTCGCCCATCCGATAAGCGGTCGGAACATGCTTCTGTCAAAAAGCTGACCGATTTGGCCAAAATTCACCTGGTAATCATACTGCGTGAGAAAAGTTAATGTTTCCCCAGGGGTATATTTCCAATACCCTTTCCCTTCTTTAATGATTGAATAAGCTTGATTTGTTCCAAAATGGAGTGAAGAAGTCCTTGATCCATTCGTGCTGTTGTGAGTACCTGTTGTTGTCCCCCAGCCTTCAATGCTAAGCCCAAAGGCAAGATTCGTTTTATAAGAAAAGTCCTGGGCATCATCGTCTGGTTTTGGTAAATAGGTAATGGAAGAAAAGCGAAGGTCCCACTGCTGATGCAGTTCTGGTCGTTGCGTTGAATCCCATAACTTATCCATCTCTGAATCTATCGGTATTTCCACATAAATGGGCTTTGATTGCATACACGTCACCTCAGGCTTTATTTTAACATAATTTAGGTGTTTTTATTGTACATACAATACAATAATGGAATGGGAAAGCATGTTCCCTTTGTGATAGAATATTAGCTAGAGTGTTGCTAGACGGGAATACGACGATCTCAGACGGGAATATCATCATCCTAGACGGGAATATGGCTACACCAGACGGGAATACCCCGTCATCAGCCCAAACCTAGCCATCAACATTTATTACTATTCATATAGAACGAGGTGGAAAACATGAGCCAGATTCGATTTATACATACAGCGGATCTTCACTTGGACAGCCCATTTGCAGGGCTGAGTCATTTACCCGATTATTTAGTTAAGGCGCTTCGTGAAAGTCCATTTCGTGCGTTTCAGAACATTATTGAAACAGCTATTTCACAAAAAGTAGATTTTATAATCATTGCAGGAGATTTATTTGATGGTGAAAATCGGAATTTAAGAACTCAGGTCCGTTTCCGTTCAGAAATGGAAAGACTGGATCGAGCAGGAATAGAAGTCTATATGATTCATGGAAATCATGATCATTTGAATGGTTCATGGATTCAGCTTGAGCTTCCAAAGAACGTTACCGTTTTCGGAGGAAAGACGGATGTGAAGGTATATAGCAAACAGGATGGAACAATGGCAAGCCTATACGGCTTCAGTTATCAGCAGAGACATGTAACGGAAAGAATGATTGATACCTATAGGAAGACTGCGAGTGAGGGCTATCATATCGGTCTCCTTCATGGCAGTCTTGAAGGAGTAGCTGGACACAGCCCTTATGCACCGTTTACGATCAAAGACTTGGTTGAAAAGGATTTTCATTACTGGGCGCTTGGACATATTCATAAAAGTCAAGTGATCTCGGAGCTGCCGCTGGCCATCTATCCCGGTAATATTCAAGGAAGAAACAGAAAAGAAAGCGGTCCAAAAGGCTGTTTCCTTATTGAAATGGAAAATAGGACTATCTCCCGAAACTTCATAGAAAGTGCTGAATTTATTTGGGATACGGTCGTGATCCCAATCCATGATCAGCCTTCATTTGATGAGATATTAACTTCAACGAGAGACGTAATTGAGCAGAGAAAGCAAACTGGTTCTAAACTTTTACTTGAATTAGAGCTCGAAATCTCATCCCTTGAACCGTCTCTTATCTCCCTACAGCTGTTGGATGATCTATTAGCTATTTTACAAGATGAGGCTGAGCAAATAGAATCTCTTTGCTGGCCGTATAAAATAAAAATAGCGAATCATCAGGAATTGGTCTTAACACATACAGAAACGCCATTTACGAGTGAACTTCTTGCGCTTGCTGAAGGATTTACAGATTTTGAGGGTGCCCTTCAATCACTATATAAACATCCAGGAGCAAGGCGTTATTTAGATGTGCTCGATGAAGAAGAACGAAAAGGACTGCTTGAGGAATCTCGACAGATGCTGTTTCAATTATTTAAAACGTAAAAGAGGTGAGAAGATGCGAATTAAAGAATTACATGTCTACGGCTATGGAAAGCTTGAAAATGAACGATTTAATGATTTACAGCAGTTATATGTGTTTTTTGGAGAAAATGAAGCCGGAAAATCAACCATTATGTCTTTCATTCATAGTATGTTGTTTGGCTTTCCAAGTAAAAATCATGAAGAGCCAAGATATGAACCAAAACAACAGGCTAAGTACGGAGGAAGACTTGTACTTGTTACCGAACGATATGGTGAGGTAATGATTGAACGAGTAAAAGGGAAAGCCGCTGGGGATGTAACGGTTACGCTCGAAAGTGGTGAGGTTAGATCAGAGGAAACGCTGCATGACATCCTTCATGGGATTGACAAGTCCTACTTTCAATCTGTATTTTCCTTCAATTTACAGGGGTTACAGGGTGTACATACAATGAATGAAGGAAATGTTGGAAAAATTTTGCTGTCTGCAGGGTTAATTGGCAATGATGTGCTGCTTGAAGCGGAGGACACTCTCCAAAAAGAAATGGAACAGCGGTTTAAACCTGCAGGTCAAAAACCATCCATCAATCTTCAACTGAAAAAAATAAAAGAATTAGATAAACAAATGAAGCTTGCTGGAGATGAGCAGGAAGCATATAAAGCACTGATTGAGCAACAAAAACAGTACACAGAAGAATTGGCAGAAGTAAAGATGAAAAGCAGTGAAAATGAAGAAATGCAATATAGGTATCAGGAGTTTTTGCGTATTAAACCCATTGTGGATGAACGTAATATCCTTGATCGGAAGTTAGATTTTCTTGGAGAACAAACATTTATTGCGGATGGGATTCAGCGGCTTGAACAATTTCTTGCAGTCAAGGTGCAGATTCACTCACAGATAGTGTCTCTTATCGAAAGAAAACAAGCAATGCTAAAGGAACAAGCAGAGCGAAAACCAAATGAATATATACAAGACCATAAGGAAGAAATCGAAGCAGCTCTGGAATCAGCATCTTTTCTTGAAAAAATGGAACTTGAACAATCAGTCCTTTTGCAAGAACTTGATAGGATACAAAAGGATATTAGAAATGCATACGGTAATCTTCATTATCCAGGAGATGAAACCAGTCTATTAACGCTTGATTTAAGTAATTTTGTAAAAGAGTATGTCAAACGGCTTGATCGGGATAAAAATCGATTACTTGATGAACGGAAGCAGCTGGATGAAGAGTATAAGACAGAAAAAGAAAAGCTTGAACGTTCTGAAGCACGGATAGCTGAGTTAAAGGAAAGAATGCTTCCTGAAGAAAAACGGAAGCAGCTTGAAGATACCGTAGGACGGGTGAGTAATGAAAGCTTTCAGACACTAAAAAAAGCTTTGCTGACTGAGCAACTTGCAGAAGTTGAACAGCAGTATGAACAGCAAAAGAAACGGGAGACTCAAAACCGTTTACGTCAGCGGAACCTTTTCGGATTATTGGGCATTCTTTTGGCAGCTGGAGCTGCATACAGTTTTACCCAAGACCAAGTAATGATTGGGCTTCTTCTAACAGCAGGATTGTTCATACTGATTGCGTCAAGATCGGTATTTAAAGGGCAAGGACTAGCTCAAGAGTTAAGCCGTCAGCTTGATACCTTGAAACGAAAGAAAGCAGCACTGGATCAAGAAAAACCGATTCCAGCTGAAGAACATACGGCCCAGCTCGATCTCCTCGAAAGGGATAGAGAAGTTGAAAAATCCTTGAGAAATGAAATGTTTCGCCATGAAGAACGTGAGATGGTCTTTGATAAGTCTATTCAGAAATTCGAGGGCTGGGAACATTCCTGGAAAACGGTATATGATGAAATCCTAGTTTTCCACAAAAATTGGAGGATCAAGATTAATCCGACTGAAAATAATTTGGAAGTTATTTTTGACATGCTCAGTCAATTAAAAGCTTTAGTGCTAGAAAAAGAAGAGAAAAGCAATCAGTTGACCTTTCTTAAAAAAGAAATAACCGATAAAACGCAAGAACTTCTAACTTTCAGTAGAGAGCTTGGGAAGACAACAGCCTCTTGGAAAGAAGCCGTTGTTTTATTAAAAAAGGCACTGAACGAAACACTTGAAAAAACAATTCAATCAAAGCAGTTACTTACAGAAATAGAAAAAATGACTTTGGAAATAGAAAAACTCACAAATAATCGGTCACAAATAGATGAGGAAATTAAGAAGCTCTATAACAAAACGGGAACAGGAGAAGAAGAAGAGTACCGTCAAAAGGCTCTGAAAGCAGAGGAATGGGCAAGCCTAACTAGTAGAAGGGACCTGCTTCAGATCCAACTTCAACAATCGCAGCTTGGACATGAGCAAATAGCTGACTATTTGACTGCTCAAATTGACGGAAATAGTTTGGAACGGTTGAGTAAGGAACGAAAGGAACAATCCAAACGTCAATCTCAACTGCTAGAACAACTTTCAGATTTGAAGCATGTCATTCAAAATCTTGAGGATGGGGGCACGTATGAGGAACGCATGCATCTCTTTATGGAAGAGCGGGCTGCATTGAACGAGGAGGCAAAAGTCTGGGGTCGATATGCGATTGCCAAAACGCTCCTAGAACAGACGGTTAACAGCTTTAAACAAGAACGTCTGCCGGCAGTGATTGCTTTAGCAGAAGATTATTTTTCCTTCTTGACAGATGGTGAATACACGAAGATACGCATAAATGACAGCGGAAAGGGTCTGCTAGTCGAACGAAATGACCGACTCACTTTTGAGGCCGAAGAATTAAGCAGAGGAACAGCTGAGCAAATTTATGCGTCTATGAGGTTAGCGCTTGCTGTCTCTACTTTTGGAGAGGATCCCTTTCCTTTAATCATTGATGATGGCTTTGTTAACTTTGATCAAAAGCGGACAAGAAATATGATTAAGCTTTTGCGACAATTATCTGAAACAAGACAAATTATCTTTTTCACTTGTCATGAAACATTACTTACTAATTTTTCAGATTCTGAGATACACGTATTAAAGAAACCCAACACGCATTCTTTTCAATAAGAAGAGAGATACCTAAAGAGACTTTCAACAGGAAGTCTCTTTCGTAACAAGCGGCGGTGGAGGAATGTTTGTTTATTTATTGGATAGAAAAAACGGGTATTAATTAGTAATTCAGAAGGTTTTTTTGCGTGGTGTAGAGGAGGAAACTTCAAGCTATCAAATGCTCGATATGGTATACTATTTTTACTTAATGAACGGAGGTATGTCTATGGAAACGGGAATTAATCATTATGGAATTGGTGACACAATCGATACATATATGTACATCAAAAGTAGTACCAAAGCTTTAGCAAGTAATGGTAAACCTTTTTTGACGTTGATCCTTTCGGATAAAACGGGAGAAATTGAGGCAAAACTTTGGGATGTTTCAGAAGAAAATGAAAAGACATTTGCTGCGGAACGGACTGTTAAGGTACAGGGAGATATTCAAAACTATCGCGGCCGCCATCAGTTAAAAATACGTAATATCCGTGTTACTACGGAGGCAGATGGAATTACACCTGCTGATCTAATTCAGACGGCGCCGATAAGTCAAGAAGAAATGATGGATAAAATTACGCAATTTATTTTTGAAATGCGCAATCCAAACATTCAACGAATTACACGTCATTTATTAAAAAAATACCAAAAAGAGTTTCTTACATTCCCAGCTGCAACAAAGAATCACCATGAATTTTATTCTGGTCTTGCTTATCATGTTGTGTCAATGCTTGACCTTGCTAGTGCCGTCGTAAATCTATATCCAAAACTGGATAAGGATTTATTATACGCAGGAGTCATTTTACATGATCTTGGGAAGGTATTTGAATTATCTGGACCGGTTTCAACTGTTTATACGGTTGAAGGAAATTTGCTTGGTCACATTACGATTATGGTTAATGAAATTGGTAAAGCAGCTGATGAGTTAAGTATTAAAGCAGAAGAAATTATGATTCTTCAACATCTTGTGCTCGCTCATCATGGGAAAGCGGAGTGGGGAAGTCCAAAACCTCCAATGGTAAAAGAAGCGGAAGTGCTTCATTATATTGATAATCTAGATGCGAAGATTAATATGATGGATCGCGCTCTTGAAAAGGTAAAACCTGGTGAGTTTACGGAGCGGGTGTTTGCCCTTGAAAATCGCAGCTTCTATAAACCAAACTTTTAACTAGTACGACGTTCTAGCATATTTTCTTTCTTACAGGCATATTCTCTATTAAGAGTGTTTTAGGACAACCTTTGGAAGGAGAATATGTATGCCGATTTGGGTATGGTTTGTTTTTGCAGGAATTCTGGTGAGTGCAGTAATGGCCGTCTATACAGCCAGGAAAGATCAAGTTCAGGAACAGGACTGGATTGAGGAGCAGGGACAGAAATATATGGAACGTATGCTGCAGGAACAGGAAACACGCAGTAATGAATCTAGTGAAAATAACGAACAAAAAGACCCGGCATAGGCCGGGTTTTTTTGTTGTAGAAAAAAGTGAATAAAAAAACAGGCCTGTCCTAGGACCGACCTGTTTTTTATACTCTTATTGTGCTGCAGGAGCTGCAGGCGCTGGAGTCAAAGCATCTTCTAGATCTTTATCTTTGATTTTCACTTTTGCATCTTCAAGCTCTTTATCAAGGATAGATTGTACTTTATCTGCCTCAATTTTTTCAACTTTAAGATCGTATTCAAGTTTAGCTTTCATTTTATCATATGATTCTTTTTCTTTTTTATCTTGAAGTTCGATGATGTGATACCCGTATTCTGTTTTAACAGGTTCACTAATTTCACCTTTTTTCAGCTTATAGGCAGCTGCTTCAAATTCTGGAAGCATAGCGCCCGTTCCGAACCATCCTAAATCGCCGCCAGCTTCTTTAGAACCAGTATCTGTAGAAACTTCCTTAGCTAGATCTTCAAACTTTTCACCTTTTGCAAGTTTAGCTTTTACATCCTTGGCAGTTTTCTCATCAGCCACTAGGATATGTCTAGCTTTGATTTGCGGTTGTGTTTCTTCGTAGCGTTTTTTGATTTCAGATTCTTTTACTTTAATATCTTTAATTGCTGCTTTTTCTTGCAGCATACCAATTCTCATTGAACTCTTAAGAGCATCTTCATCTTCGTATCCTGATTGAGCTAATGCTGTTGCAAAATTATCACCCATTTGTTCTTTGAGCTCAGCCACTTTTGCATCTAGTTCTTTATCTGTCACTTTATATTTTTCTGAAAGAACTTTTTCATAAACAAGCTCTTGAAGAACTTGGTCACCGTATTTCTCTTTCATTTCATTATAAAGCTCGTCCTTCGAAATATCTCCTGCTTTAGTGGTTACCACTGCTTCGGAGTCGTCTCCTCCGCTGTTGCACGCAGTTAATCCTAGAAGACTTGTTGTAACCGCGATGGATAATACCCATTTTCTCATTAAGAACAACTCCTGTAAATAAATTGGTGGTGATTTATAAATCCACAAATCTTACTATAACATAGTTAGAAGTTATAAAAAAACTATAATTATCCTTTTCAACCAGCTAATTTGTGAAATATAGGTAAATGCACACCCAATATCAGTAAAAATGCATAGGATATAACGAAGAATACAAAGGAGGTATGCAGCTTGAGCCAAGGATATAGCGGAGGGTTCGCTTTTATAGTTGTATTGTTCATTCTATTGGTCATTGTAGGAGCATCATTCTGCTGACTAAGATGACGAGGCTTTAGGGATTGTTTCTAATTTGATATGAATGCCGTTTCCGTTACGTAACGGTCTGCATATAGTACAGAGAACTTGTGTACAGAACTGCTGATTATGGGTCTGTACCATGCAATGGTAATAGAAAGGAGGGGGAATAATGTCTGGAGGATACGGTGGAGGCGGAGGCTTCGCGTTAATTGTTGTTTTATTTATTCTATTAGTAATCATTGGCGCTTCTTGGTTATAAGAAGCAGCGAATTAAACAAGGAGACAGCATATGCTGTCTCCTTGTTTCCTGAAAAAACCAAGCAAGTATCCAGTGTTACGTATGTATATGGACCAATTTTGCTCTGGTCAATCTTCTTATCATTGAAAGTTTAGGTAAATAAAATTTCAACGTAAGAAGATAATAACAGAATCGTAATGAGTACGTTAATCGTGCGGAATACTTTAGGCTGACGTTCTTCAGGAATTTCTTTCTGCTGACAAAGTGAATTCGTCATTTTATTAATATTATATAGAATCAATCCGGAGAAGATGATGAAAATTATAAGAATCATTCCTGACTCCCTCCCTGCATAACGGTTCTGTAAGTATTACGATATCAAATAACGCGTTAAAAAGATACTACAAAAAACAGTTTGTTAATCTGCTAGGGTCAATATGTCGTATCCATCAGCATGTTCTTCAACAAAGCATCGGTTGGGAGAACCAGTAATGGTTTTTAAACAAATGAAATCTGTTACACAGAGGCCTGTGTGTAAAGCAAATAAAATGGTAAAGTAATGGGTATAATGTGGGAATGTAAGGGTACAAGTGAGTAGACCAAGTGATACAATAAAGAAAGGGATAAAAAGTGTCAGAAGATATAATTGTTTAGAAATGGGTTCGTGAATGATAATTTTAATAGTTGGAAAAAAGGTATAGTTATATGTGATTTGCGTTTTAATTTTTTTCAGCTGTCCAAGGAGCGGCAGGTAGTGCAAAAGCTTATGGACGGGATATAATAAGATAATGAAGATGATTAGTAAAAGACTGTGATCATCATACATAGCCAATCCAGACGTAAATGGAGCGATAAGTGTGTGTATGGCAATAAAAGATAACAGCATGGTGAATAATGATAAAAAGAAAATTCGCTGACTGTCATATTGTCTTGATAGATTAATTGATTTCCAGCTATTCATAGAATGAATGCCTCCATTTAGTGAGGATAAGAAGACTGATAAAATTACTTACATACTTTACGATGTTTTGATATAAAAATCAATAGTTTTTCGTTAAGCCGATTAAAAGAAAAATGGAAGCTGTATGAGTAGGGAAACGATTGCGATGGGGGATAAATATGAAGGACCTGTATAAAGAGGTGGAAACGTTACGTTATCATCAGGAATTATTGATCAATGTAATAAGAAATCGGGAAGCAGAACTAGATCTGCTCTTCGTAGAAAAAAATCTAACGAGGGAAGAGGGAAGGATACTCCTTAAACTATGTGCAACGTTGAGCAAGAAAATGGAAATAGAAAAAGCGGAAGGTTATTTACACTTTCAACCGCTTCTACAACAACTAAGAAATCAATTAAACCCCAAGCTATCAATATACGAATTAATCCGATCATGTCTAAAGCAAGGTGTGTTTAGTGAATTCATGAAGGAAATGGAAAAAGAGTTGAAACTCTAAACTGGCTCAGCTTCTTTCTCTATCTTTTTTTTCAACGTACCATCTTCTCCGACGTTAAACTCCTTGTCAATATTCGAAAAAGAACGTTCGAAAATCTCCATAAAATCATCACCATAAATATTTTTAATAATGGACATCAACTCAATTAATTCAGGAAATTTACCATACAAATTGCGAAGCGGCAATACACCTGAAAAGGCTGCATTTGTACCAGGATCATAGGTTTCCATCAAATCTGAGAGCATTTTTTCACCATCATCCGTAATTTGGATATAGGTATTCCGTTTGTCATTTTCTTTCTTTGAGAAATTCAATAAACCGCGTTCTTCTAACTTTTTGGAAAAGTTAAAGGCGGTGGAAACATGCATGACACCAAATTTCGCCACGTCTGAAATTGAGGCACCGTTTAAGTGATAGGCGATCCAAAGAATATGATGTTCATTAATATTCAAATCATACGGCTTAATCCACTGCTGCCAATCTTTTTCTACTGATTTCCATAATGCCTTGCTTAATTGAGCAATCCTTTGGCTGAAAATCATAGCCTCTTTCATAGTATAATTTTTATCCTGCATAATTTGGCCCACCTACTTTAATTTATTCGTTATATTTATTATGACAATAAAGTAATAATTAATAAAGGAAAAATTAACATAATTTTTAGATTTTTTTATTATTTTTAACGGTTTAACTATTTTTTGGATGATTATTTGGAAATTTCCTCATGAATATTGAAGTGAAATTAAATGAACCCCCGGTTTAAATAGAACATGCCAGTTCTTTATAAACCGGGTCTGGTTCAACTGATCAGATATAGGGGTTATTCGACTGGATGTTTTTTATCATCTGCAGGTGCCGATGCAATGGCTTCAAGCTCTTGGATCGATGACTCTATTTCTTTAATGCTCTTTGATAATTCCTCTTTATTCGGTTCGATGTCCTCTTTCCAATTGTCTAGAAGGATTTTTAAATCAGCAATAAACGTTTTTAGGGTTTCTTTACCAGCCTGAGTTGCGGTAGAGGCATCTTCTTTAACGGCAGCTGCCTTTTCCTTAAGTTCCAATAAGGTAAGAGCGATGTCCTCTTTGTTTTTTTTAATTCGATCTCTTGTTTCTTTTCCTGACGATGGTGCAGTCAGCAATGTGGCAGCTCCTGTTAAAATTGATCCTGTTACAAATCCAATAAATAATGATTTTATCTTCATTATCAATCACCTCATTCTCTTATTTAATTGATTCGCCTTAATTAAGCCAAATCCCTTCTAATAGTGAAAACATAATTGGTAATCTTACAAAGGATTTTATATATGCCATTTTCCCTAAAATACCATATTTTTCTTACGAAGGGAAGGATAATCTTTCCTTTATCTTTATATCACAAAAATAATAAGTTAAACTTCATTTGCAACATCGAGGTATATAAAAATAGTAAGAAGGAAAATAAAGGGATTTGTCGGATAAAAAAAGCATGCAGAAAAGTCTGCATGCTTTTTTTATAGGGTTACACATGGGCAGGAATACTGGTTTTCCTAATAATCCCGCTGACAATCGGATAAATAATAATAATAGCCGCTGTATTAAGAAGGGTGGCTGGTAAGACAACTGCCGCAAATAGTCCGAGGAATGCTCCGGGAAGACCAACTAAATAATAAGCGGATCCCAAAAAGACAAAACCGGATAGTAAGGTACCAATTACAGTTAATATACCTATGCTTACTAAAGACTTTGAAATTTTTCTAATGCCGATAAATAGTAAGAAGAATATAAAACAGGTAACACATTTATCAATTATATTCGGGATAAATCCTCCCGGAAAGGTTGTTGTTAATCCTGAAATCAAGCCACTCGTGATAGCAACAAGAAACACGCTCTTTTTATCTGGAAAAAGGATAATCGCTAAAAAAGCCATTGTCAGCATCATATCTGGTTTCATTCCTAAGAAAAATCCTGGAATAATTACATGAAGCGCGGCGCCGATCCCCACTAATAGGGATAGGGAAATAAGGGTTTTAGTATTCATTTAAACTCTCTCCTCTTCTCGTCTCAACTAGTTTCTTCTCCTCCAGTGCACTAATTGCCTGGAGCGAAAAGTTCTATACAGTATATCATGTGCAAGCAGCTTTCGAAATAGTTTTTTGTGACTCTTAGCTGTTCTTCTCATATGTTTTTTGGAAGTTCTTCATAAATGCAGCAAGCTCTGCGCAATGTTCTAATGGGACAGCGTTATAGATAGAAGCTCTGCATCCGCCAATGGAACGATGTCCCGCTAAGCCTACAAAGCCAGCATCACTTGCTTGTTGTAAAAATAATTTTTCAGCAACTTCTGTAGGAAGATTGAAGGTAATATTCATCTTTGAACGACTATTTGTATCAGCATGACCGATATAAAAACCATCGCTTTCGTCAATCGCAGCATAAATGAGATTGGCTTTTTTACTATTTAAGGCCTCAATCGCTTTGACTCCACCTTGTTTCTTTACCCATTCCATGACAAGGGAGAGGAGATAAATAGCCATCGTCGGTGGTGTGTTATATAAAGAATTGCTCTTCGCGTGGATGGAATAATCGAGCATGCTTGGTAAATTTGTTTGATTCGATTGAATCAAATCTTTTCTAATAATCACAACCGTTACTCCGGAAGGGCCAAGGTTTTTTTGTGCTCCAGCATAGATAACGCCAAATTTACTGACATCAATTTCTCTGCTCAAGATATCGCTCGACATGTCTGCGATTAGCGGAACAGACTGTGTGGAAGGGAAATCCGTCCATTGTGTTCCATAAATGGTATTATTACTAGTAATATGCAGATAAGCGGCAGTCTCATCTATCGATAAATCATTTACATCAGGAATAAACTTGTAGCTGCCATCTTTCGAAGAAGCGATAACTTTGGTGTCTCCTACCTTTACAGCTTCTTTAAGGGCTTTTTCAGACCAAGACCCAGTTAAAACATAATCTGCATGTTTATCAGCAGGTAACAAATTCATCGGTATCATCGAGAACTGTAAACTGGCACCGCCTTGCAGCAGCAGGACTTCGTAGTTTTCTGGTATGTACAATAACTCTTTTAATCCTTGGATGGCCTGATTATGGATGCTTTCAAAAATGGCACTTCGGTGACTTAATTCCATGACGGACATACCAGAATTGTTTATGTTTAAGAATTCTTTCTCAGCTTTCACTAACACTTCTTCAGGTAGTGCAGCTGGTCCTGCATTAAAATTACGAGCACGTTTCATGAATTTTCCTCCTATACGTCAATGTAGTAAAGTGTTAATAATCTATATCCTATCAGAAATAAAAGCAGTAAAGGGAGAAAATTTAGAACTTTATGATTAAAAGTGAAGGGATGGAAAACATTAAGAAATAAAAAACAGATCTGGGAGAAGTTTTCCCAGATCTTCATGAATAGCGTTTACTGTTGAATATGACTGGCAATCGAGTCAGCAATTTGTTTCAAGTTTTCAGGGGTATACTCACTTGTATGAGTTTTCCATACTGCGCCGAAGCCATCATCCACACCATGGCGCGGAATTAAATGTACATGATAATGGAAGACTGATTGTCCAGCGGCTTCTCCGTTATTATTTAGAATGTTCAAACCAACTGGGGAAAATTCTGTTTTAATTGCACGTGCAATTTCAGGAATGACTTCGAAAACTTGTTTTGCTATCTCTGGAGTCAACTCGTAAATATTTTCTTTATGTACTTTTGGTATGACAAGGGTATGTCCTTTTGTTACTTGGCTGATATCAAGGAAAGCCAATACATGCTCATTTTCAAAGACCTTTGTACTCGGAATCTCACCATTAATAATTTTACAAAATATACAATCGCTCATTCCAGTCACCCTTTCTTCTATCTTGTTCTTTGCTCTAATTGTACCATCGGCAAAACATATCGAAAAGGCTGGTTGAAAAAAATAAAACAGGATGCAGCTAATAGCTGCACCCTGCCCAGAAAAAGGGGTCCTGATCTTCTTATGCGTTTTAGGTTGAGTTCTCTTGGACCAACACCTCATTTAATTAGAGTAAAATGCGGTTACAGTTGGTAGAGTTATTCCATTCAAAGCAACCATCTCCTATATCTTCATCGTTTATTCAACGCAGAAAGCATAATTGACAGTTATCAATGGGTTTCCGCCTATTACGTGCAAGAGTACCATCTCCTTGCTCGAAACGTTTATATGAAGTCTGTGTAATTCAGTTATATGTCTTTAACTGACACCTCATTTGACAATAGGATATGACCAATTGCTAATGAAGAACCCCTTCTTCCTTAATTATGATTACCATGAAGGCTTGAAAATATAATTGGTAACTTATGGTAAAATAATAATACATCACTATGTTAACGAATCATTTTTTGATAATATATAAATAACCTACATACATATAGAAGGGAACGTTGATATGTCTTTACTAAAAATTGACAAGCTTGTTGGAGGCTACACGCGAACTCCCGTCTTAAAAGGGATAAGCTTCGAGATCGAGCCGAATCAGCTGGTCGGCTTAATTGGATTAAATGGAGCGGGGAAAAGCACAACAATTAAACATATAATTGGACTTATGGAGGCGAAGGAGGGGGGAATTTCAATAAACGATAAAACGTTTGCTGAAGACCCTGATCATTATCGTAAGCAATTTACCTATGTTCCAGAAACCCCTATATTATATGATGAATTAACACTTGAAGAACATTTAAAACTTACTGCAATGGCTTACGGCCTGGATGAAGCTACGTTTCAAAGCCGTATGACCGGCCTGTTAAAGGAATTTCATATGGAAAAACGGCTATCTTGGTTTCCTGCACATTTCTCAAAGGGTATGCGTCAGAAAGTGATGATTATGTGTGCTTTTTTAGTACAGCCTTCGCTTTACATAGTCGATGAACCCTTTGTTGGACTTGATCCATTAGGAATTCAATCGTTGCTTGATTTGATGGATAAGATGAAACAAAATGGTGCGGGTATATTAATGTCTACACATATATTAGCTACTGCAGAACGATATTGCGATTCATTCATCATTCTTCATAATGGAGAAATACGTGCGAAGGGTGATCTTGAACAGCTTCGTACTCAATTTAATATGCCAGGTGCGACGCTTGATGACCTTTATATTCAACTGACTAAGGAAGAATTAAATCATGAATAGTCAGGGATTATGGAATGAACGGTTTACCTTGTATAGCAGAGAATTACAAAAGTATTTAAAGTACATTTTTAATGGGCACCTGGTCTTTGTCATGATTATAGCTCTTGGTGGATTAGGCTATTACTACAGTGAGTGGATTAAAACGCTAGACAGTAGTTTTCCTGCTGCCTTGATTATATCGATTGTATTAGGCATCTTTATGACAAGGAGCCCCGTGTCTACTTTTCTTAAAGAAGCTGATATGGTCTTTTTATTAGCGCTCGAGACTAAGCTTACTGGGTATTTCAAACGTTCAATTATTTTAAGTTTAGTGCTTCAAAGCTTTCTGTTACTGATTGTATTTATCGTTTCAATGCCTATGTATTCCAAAGTAACAAACGCTGGATCAACAGAGTTTCTTACTATTTTGGGATTAATGATTATTACAAAATGTATGAATATCGGCATCCATTGGTATGTGCTGAAATATCAGGAAAAGTCTACAGCCAGAATAGATGCACTGATTAGACTGGTTCTAAATGTTGTCTTGTTGTATTTTGCACTTGCAAACGTAAACCTTCTTCTTATTATTGCACCTTTTATATTGCTTTTTGCATTGTTGATGTATTACAAAAAATCGACTGAAAAAAAATCATTAAAATGGGAAGTTTTAATTGAACTTGAAGGTAAAAGAATGATGAATTTTTACCGTTTTGCTAATCTTTTTACTGATGTGCCAAGCTTGCGCGGAAAAGTTGCAAGAAGAAAATGGCTTGATTGGCTTTTGGTTTTGATTCCATATGGTCCGAACTCTTCTTATTTATATTTATATGCAAGGACAATGCTTAGAACAAACGATTATGCTGGATTGGTGGTCCGTCTTACGTTCATAGGAGCAGTGATTATGATGGCCTTCCCATCAATTTGGGCTACAGTGTTTATAACGGTTCTGTTTCTTTATATGACAGGTATTCAATTACTGCCTGTTTGGAGGCAGCATGAATTGAAAATATGGGTTTCACTATATCCTCTACCAGCTAAAATGAGGCAGGAAGCAGTCGTCCGATTAGTTTCATATTTCTTATGTGTCGAAGTTATTGCGTTTACGATTGTCATGCTCGTCACAGGTCGTTTCATGGCGGCAGCTGCCTCTGCAGCAGCAGGAGTCTTGTTTGTTATCTTCTTTAAGGGGTATTCGAGAAAGAGAATGACTAGTTTCTAACAGGCTGGAGGGAATCGCCGCTGAATGAATATGAGCAAAATTGTCTCAGAGATGCTTTGACATGGAAAAAGAAGCTCTTGAAGAAAACAGGGGCGATCGAGAAATTCTCTAGAAAAACACAACTTAAAATGAACAGATATATTCCTGATAAAGTACATACGGGAATAACCGCCAGTATCCGTTACTTTATCGAAGCTATACTAACGGGGTCAGGGTATATCACGAAAGAGAAAGAAGTCCGTATGCTGACGTTTCAGCAAAAAGAAGAGTGGGTACAAGAGAAGATTGATACGTACCGAAAAACGGCTGTTATTGAAGGGATTGGAACGGGTGCAGGGGGTCTGTTGATCGGTCTAACTGATTTTCCGCTGCTGCTTAGTATTAAAATGAAGTTGTTATTTGACATCTCAGGTTTATATGGCTTTGATGCGAAAAATTATGAGGAACGTCTGTTTATTCTTTATATTTTTCATATAAGCTTTTCAAAAAATGAGACCAAATTGAAACATCTGCCGCTTATTGAGCGGTGGAATGAGATTGAAAAGCATCCTGAATTAGATTGGTATGCTGTTCAACAGGAGTATCGGGATTATGTGGATTTGGTGAAAATGCTTCAGCTTGTACCAGGCATAGGAGCTGCAGTCGGGGCCTATGCTAACCATAATCTCCTATTGCACCTTGGGGAAACGGCCCAAAATTGCTTCCGTTTGAGAATGTTAGAACAAAAATAAGGAACAGGGCAGCCTGTTCCTTATTTATATCTAGGAATGTTGATGATAAGTAATGGCTGCTGTACCAAGTGTTTTTGCAGCAATCAGCATCGCTTTTTCATTGAAATCAAACATGGGATGGTGGTGCCCATAGGTGATTTCTCCAGTTGTTTCAGGCATGGCACCCGTAAAGAAAAAGGTTCCCTTTACCTTTTGCAGGTAATAAGCATAATCTTCTCCGCCCATATCTGGGTCACCTTCGTGAAGAATTTCTACGTCGTTAATGCTTTCAGTCGATTTAAGAAGGAAGTTCGTGACCTCATTATTTGGGATTACAGCGGGATACCCTTGTTCAAAAAGGTATTCATACGTGCAATCAGTAGAAAGGCAAGTCCCTTTAACAATTCGTTCAATCTCTGCTTCAATAAAATTTCGTGTTTCATCATTAAAGGTTCGAACTGTGCCAATGAGTGTTGCAGTGTCGGCAATTACATTAAAAGTATTATCAGCAACAAAAGAACCAATCGTAACAACGGCAGGATCAATGGGATTGATACGTCTGCTGACTATTTGCTGAAGTGTGGTCACAAGCTGAGCACCCGCAACAATGGCGTCCTTTGTTTCATGAGGTTTTGCTCCATGACCGCCTTTCCCCTGAATAGTTATCGTAAAACGATCAGCAGCAGCCATTATAGGACCAAGAGAGTATTGGAGTGTGCCAGTCGGAACGGTCACCCATAAGTGTGTACCAAATATGACATCTACCCCATCGAGACACCCAGCTTCAATCATTGGTTTAGCCCCGCCTGGAGAATATTCTTCTGCATGCTGGTGGATAAATACATAGGTACCTTCAAGATTGTCTCTTAATTCATTAATAATTTTGGCTAAGAGTAAAAGCGTTGCCGTATGCCCGTCATGCCCACACGCATGCATCACACCAGGGACGGTAGATTTATAGGGGACATCCTTTAAATCTTGAATAGGGAGAGCATCAAAGTCAGCGCGCAGGGCAACTGTTTTCCCCGGCTTTGCACCATACACTCTGGCAATGACTCCATTGCCGCCTATATTTGTTTCAACTTCAATGTCTAATTTACGATAAAAGTCAGCTATAAAGGCAGCTGTTTTCGTTTCTTTGAATGAAACTTCTGGGTGCTGGTGAAGATAGCGCCTGATTTTAATCATCTCTTCAAATGATTGCTCGAGGCGGGTATGTAATAGATTAATCATCGTATAGCCTCCTTTTTATCGTTATCAAAATTTTTAAATAATTCCAATTATAGCATAGTAAATAAAGTGCGGGGGGAGGATTTTTCGAAAGGTCTCTCAGCATATGGAGGAGAATCAATACGCAATGAAAAAAACAAAACTTCCGACATTATTAGTTATTTCTTTAGTATGTATCATGTTAATTTCACTGTTTCTTTATATATTGGACGGAATTAACCAAGGATCATTAAATAATTTTGACCATACACTTCAACAGTACCTAACTATAGGTGAAAATAGTATATGG
The DNA here is from genome assembly GCF_038002765.1 of Peribacillus sp. FSL H8-0477. NCBI lineage: Bacteria > Bacillati > Bacillota > Bacilli > Caryophanales > Bacillaceae > Peribacillus > Peribacillus sp. FSL H8-0477. The sequence goes on from NZ_JBBODE010000002.1 coordinate 807,746, forward strand.
CATAGTGTATTCTTTGTCATTACTAAATTAGGTTCCAAGATTACGTTAATTCCTGGGAGTATCCTGCTGATAACCTGGCTATGGATAAGAAAGAAGGATTACCAGGGAATGATCATGTTTCTAATTGGTGTGGCAGGAGGAGACCAATTAAATAAATGGATAAAGGCGTTGGTGGAAAGAGAGCGGCCTTCTATTAATAAAGCAATTGATGCGCTTGGTTATAGTTTTCCTAGTGGTCATGCGATGATTGGAATAATCTTTTACATGCTTATTGCTTATTTTGTCACTAGCGGTCTTAAAGGAGGCGTGGTGAAAAAACTTGTCTGGTCAACAGCAGCTCTATTAGTTCTATTAATAGGGGTAAGCCGAGTCGTTCTTCTAGCACATTTTCCATCAGATGTAATCGCCGGGTATGCCCTTGGGTCTGTTGTAATTATTCTTTGTCTGCTGCTATACAAAAAATGGACTGCGCCCATAAAAAATACGACCTGAAACAGGTCATATTTTTTATTTAAATTAGGAACATCGCGACAATCGTAGTGACGAAAAGACCAATGCACACGGGGGCGAGATTCCTTCGTGCGAGTTCAAAAGGATCAACATTACAAATGGCAGCGGCGGGGATTAGCGCCCAAGGAACCAGTGTACCACCACCAACCCAGATGGCTGATAGCTGACCTAAAGCAGTCAGTGTGGCTGCACCTCCTCCAATAGCGGCTGAGAATAAATGAGCAACCGATCCGGTCAGGGATATACCAGAAAAGCCGGACCCGTCTAACCCAGTTATAGCCCCAACCGTCGTCAAGGTTACTGCTGCAATTTCCTTCGATAATGGTACCGATGCGGCTAATGCTCCACCCAGGTCATTAACTATTCCTTGAGAATCAGAAGGCAGATAGTCACCAAGTATTTTTGCGAATCCTGAATCTCCTAAATAAAAAAAGGCAGCAATAGGGATGACTGGACCAAATACTTTAAAACCAAATTGAAACCCTTCTATTAAATAACTGGTTATTTTCTCAAGTCCGTCCTTTCGATGGGAAGTTAACGAAAGTATGACTAATATAAAAACAGCTGTTCCGCCAATAAGGGCTGTAGCATCGCCGCCCTGAAGCTTGAGGACAGACATTGTGATGACATCTGCAATAAAGGCTAATGGGATAAAGAAGGCGAAGAATTTCCGTTGACCAGATGGTAGAAAGTGATCCTTCTCGGAGTCTTCATTAGCGATAGATGATTCTTCCTCTAAGAATTTCCCCTTATTCATATCTCGTTTAAGTAGAAAGAAGGCCACAAGTGTGGTAACAATCCCCATTGTAATAACCAGTGGTATGCTTGCCTGGATAACAGAAGAGACTGGAAGCGACGCAGCATCTGCAGTTAATTTAGGTGCTCCTTGAATGACAAAATCCCCTGATAAAGCAATCCCGTGACCAAAAAGGTTCATAGCCATGGCCACTCCTAAAGCGGGAAGTCCAGCGCGTAAAGCGACAGGGAGGAGAACCGCGCCAAGCAGAGCAACAGCCGGGGAAGGCCAGAAAAACCAAGATATTATCATCATTAAAATTCCAATAATCCAGAATGCAAGTGCAGGTGTTTTAATGAATTTGGTAAAAGGAGATATCATAGCTTCATTAATGCCGGTTCGGGTAAGCACTCGACTCATCGCAACAATGATGGAGATGATCAGGATAGTAGGTGCTAATTCGATAATTGCATAGATAAAGCTGTTGAAAATTCCGCTTATAGAAGCAGAAAAGCTGGCAGTGGCTAATAAAGCGATCGAAAAGATACCGAGAATACACATGAACGTAGTATCTCGTCTTTTTATCATACATCCAATAATCAAAAGAATGAATCCCACATAGGTCCAATGCAATACGGTTAATTCCACACCCATGACGCATCCTCCAGCCTTTTATCTTAATTTGTCTATTTAGGATATGATGGGCGCATATTTATGTGAATGAATCTCTCCGTCTGTAGACGGAGAAAAATAGAAACTACAGAAGGTATTTATGGGAAAGACTTCATGATAGATTTAAGGAGAATGATCAACCTGAAAGAGGAGCTTTATCGACCAATGAAGAATAGTATAATAGAGGGAATGAGAGGAAACGGTGTAATGAAAAAGCGTTCGTTGAACCGAGCATTAGCTGCAAGCATACTTTTATTAACCGGTTTTTTATTGTTGCTTATCAATATAGGAGTCATTTCCTTGGAAATAAAGGAGATGTTTGTCGAGGTTTATCCTATCCTTCTACTACTAGCAGGGATATATCTGTTTATTTCCTGTTTTTCTAGGCAATCTGGAAATAAACTATTTATCGGGTTGTTTTTGATTACCTATTCAACTTTATTACTAATTAGTAAATTTACGAATTTAGACTTTAAGATTTGGAATTTATGGCCTTTATTAATTGTTTTTATTGGCCTACAGCTCTTACTTAGTAAAAATAATCGCATTGTATCTAAAGATAAAACTGAATATTATGAAGATGAAACCTTGAACACTAAACCTAATGAACAAGGTGATTACAGTCAGAAGATAGAAGAAGCGCTTATACATTTGGAAAATGGGAAAGAAAAACTACGAGAATTATCCGGTAAAAAAGCAGACGAACAGACTCATGGGATTATTCATCAGCAAATTGAGGATGTATGGACTGAAATAAATAAAAGCCAAGAGACAATTAATTTGTTAAAACTCACAGGGAAACCTGAGCTTAGAAAGAAAAAAAGTAAGGAGAAGTCAAAAGTAAGATATTCAAAAATGATAACCTTGGGATCAGTGGACTTTAATCAAAGTAATTGGCATTTGGAACCGATGAATATTTATCACGGCATTGGTGACTATTCTTTTGACTTAAATAAAGCATATATCCCTGAACGAGAAACATTAATCCAATTAAAAGGTTGGATAGGTGATGTGAATATCCTTATTCCAGAGGATATCCCGATTCGTGTCCAAGCAAAAGTAACGATTGGTGAAGTGACTATTTTTTCCTCATCTTCTGCACACGTTTTTGGACCAAATGTCTACTTCGAGTCTCCACAATACGAAGAGGCAGTCAAAAAAATCGATTTTGTCATTGATATGATGATTGGTGAAGTGAAGATAGATAAAGTGTAGAAAGTAGTGAAATGATGAAAGGATTTAAATCAACTTTCTTTCAAAGTTATGTAATGAATGCAATGTTTAGTTCGTTGTTTTTCTTTATTCTCCTTCAAGTGTATTTGCTGGCAGTGAAAAACCCCGCCTTTTCCATAAAAACATCGCTTATTCTATCGTTTTTTGTCATGGTATTACTGATGGTTTGTTCTATTTATTTTGGCATTCGCAATTTGTTTATCTTAAATGGTAAGCTTTCTAAAATTAGTGGTTATCTTGCGAGTCTGCGGAATGGGAAATTTCCTGACCAATTAAAAGTAGAACATACAGAAGAAACAGCACGAATGATAACAGAAGTGAATTTGCTTGGAGAGTACGTGCAGGAACAAATTGAACTTTTACAGAAAATGTCTAATGAGAAACTAGTTCTCTCTGAACAAGTACATACTGCGGCAGTGATTGAAGAAAGGCAGAGAATCGCAAGAGATCTACACGATGCGGTCAGTCAACAACTATTTGCATTAAGCATGATGTCAGCGACAGCTATTAAACTATTTGATGAATACCCTGAAGCTGCCCGAGAACAACTCATTCAAATGGCGGATATATCTGTTAAAGCACAGGGAGAGATGCGCGCACTGCTTATGCATTTAAGGCCGGTTGAATTACAAAAAGACTCATTGTGTGACGGAATCATCAAGCTATTACGAGAGTTGAAATCCAAGACCAATCATCATTTTCAAGGAAGTATTGATGAAGTCTGCGGTTTAACAAAAGCAGCAGAAGAGCATTTGTTTAGAATAGTTCAAGAAGCTGTTTCCAATATTATTCGGCATGCAGAAGCTGGGAAGATAAAAGTTGAACTGTCCGAGGAAGAGGGATATGTTCATTTATTTATCAGTGACGATGGAAAAGGATTCGATCCTGAAGATAAAAAAATGATTTCCTACGGTATTCGATCCATGAAGGAACGGTGTAAGGAAATAGGGGGCGTGATTCAAATACGCTCGATTTACCATGAAGGTACGTATATCGATATTAAAGTTCCTGTAAAGGGTGGAAAAGATGACTAAAATTCGTTTAGTAGTGGTGGATGATCATGAGCTTGTAAGGAAAGGAATTTTGTCCTTTTTATTGACAGAACCTGATATAGAGGTAGTGGGTGAAGGGAAAAGCGGCATAGAAGCTATACAGTTGACTAAGGAACATACACCTGATGTAGTACTCATGGACTTATTAATGGAAAATGGTAATGGTATTGAAGCAACTAAGGAAATAGTAGACGCAGGATTAAATAGTCGGGTAGTGATTTTGACGAGCTACTATGATGAAAAGGAAGTAATCCCGGCACTCGAGGCAGGAGCTTTCAGCTTTTTATTAAAAACATCCTCGGCAGCTGAAGTGGTAACAGCCATCCGTAAAGCTGCTAAAGGAGAGTCCGTCATTGAGCCAAAGGTAACGAATGTTATGGTGAAGCGCTTGAGACATCATGAAAACAAATTACATGATACTTTAACCGAGAGAGAAATGGATGTTTTGCAATGCATCAGTGAAGGTATGACAAATGCGGAAATATCAGAGGACTTATTCATAGGTATCAAAACCGTGAAAACTCATGTTAGTAATATCTTAAGCAAGCTGACTGTTGCCGATCGAACCCAGGCTGCTGTTTATGCCAATAGAAATCACATTAGTAAACCGAAAAAAGACTGAACTCTTTTCGGTTCAGTCTGCTCTGTCTCTAAGTCCCAATTTGTATTGATTAACATATGGCGGACCGGAGAATATGTTTTTATTAAGGTCTTGCCAAGTGTTCGTGCTTTTGTCTGCACTAGACGAAAAATGGTTCTTCCAACTAGAACTGCTCGATTCGTTTTGCCAGACAGTAAGAATGACATATGTATCGGAATTTAATGGGCGAAGGATTCGTAGTGCTAGAAAACCGGATTCATTTTCAATCGTTTCAGCACGCTTTTTATATCGATGTTCAAAACCTGGACGTTCCTCTTCTCGAACAGGAATGTTATCGAGCACAACAAACCCAACTTCAGACAACGCCCCTCTTTGATCGACGACCTCGAATTTACGCGGTGAAGCAAATACCGTTTTTTTACCCTCTGTTTCCTGTAGTAACACCGCTTTCTCGAAATTCTCCATTAGTAATAGATTTTCTTTCTGATGTTTACTCTTGATTTCTTTTAAGAATTCATAGGTTCCTGATGTAATATATACGTACATTGCCAACACCTCCCATTATTTTATATACTGTATTGTACCCAAAAATAAGATGGGTAATCTAGTTTAACGATCCGAGTGTATGCTCTAATCGTTAAAAACGGCGATTTTTTGACAATTGCCTAGGTTTCCTATACTTACATAGTAGAAACGGCTATAGTTGAGAAGGAATTCAATTTGAAATTTTCTTTCCTTCTGCTATTCTATTTAAGGAAAGTTTAAAATATTTTCTTAACATTTATCTAATTAAAGTTTTTCAACAATATGACTAGCGTCTAGTGTGGATTGTTTCTCCAGAACTGTAAAGGGTTCTGATACGTTGGATTGTTATGATTCAGGAGATATAGTTTTTCTAGCCACGCTCGAAAGGTGGATTTCAATGACAAAAGAATTTAATGATACATTATTAAGAGCTGCAAAAGGGGAAAAGACAGACCATGTACCGGTATGGTATATGCGTCAGGCAGGCAGATCACAGCCAGAGTACCGTAAGATTAAGGAACAATACTCTTTATTCGAAATTACACACCAGCCTGAACTATGTGCTTATGTAACAAGATTGCCAGTTGAACAATATAATGTGGATGCTGCCATTCTTTATAAGGATATAATGACACCTCTTCCTGCACTTGGAGTGGATGTTGAAATTAAATCTGGAATAGGTCCAGTCATTGCAAATCCTATTAAATCATTAGCGGATGTAGGCAAACTTGGTGAACTATCTCCAGAAGATGATGTGCCTTACGTGTTGGATACCATCAAGCTATTAACGACTGAACAGTTGTCGGTTCCGTTAATTGGTTTTTCGGGCGCACCATTTACGCTTGCTTCATATATGATTGAAGGTGGACCTTCTAAAAATTATAACAAAACAAAAGCATTTATGTATTCAGAGCCGCAAGCATGGTTTGCTCTAATGGATAAATTAGCTGATATGATTATTATTTACGTGAAAGCTCAAATAAAAGCAGGGGTAAAGGCAGTTCAAATCTTTGATTCTTGGGTTGGGGCGTTAAATGTAGAAGATTATCGAATCTTTATTAAACCAATCATGAATCGTATTTTCTCAGAACTTCGTGAAGAAAATGTACCTCTTATTATGTTTGGAGTCGGTGCAAGCCATCTTGCATTAGAGTGGAATGATCTTCCAATCGATGTTCTTGGTTTAGATTGGCGTTTACCAATAACGGAAGCAAGAAATAAAGGAATTACGAAAAATCTAATGGGCAATTTAGATCCGGCCATTCTTTTATCTTCTTGGGATGTTATTGAGGAACGTGCGAAGAAAATACTTGATCAAGGGATGGAACAGCCTGGCTACATCTTTAACTTAGGCCATGGTGTTTTCCCAGAGGTAAATCCAGAAGTTCTGAGGAAATTGACAACTCTAATTCATGAATACTCTTCATGGAAATAACAATGTGCTCAACTGTTTGATTTTAAACATTTTTGCAGGCATGATAAGTAGGACAAACTTTTAAATGAGGTGTAATTGGAATGAGCAGAAAGAAAATGGGCCTATTGGTTATGGCATATGGAACTCCCTATCAAGAAGAAGATATTGAACGATACTATACACATATTCGTCATGGAAGAAGGCCGTCTGAAGAACTGATTGCAGACCTGAAAGGACGCTACGAAGCAATTGGCGGATTGTCTCCGTTAGCTAAAATAACTGACGCACAGGCTGCAGCTCTTGAGAGTAAATTAAATGCGAGTCAAGATCAGATAGAATTTAAAACATACTTAGGCTTAAAACATATTGAACCTTTCATAGAAGATGCCGTGCAACAAATGAAAGAAGATGGCATAGAGGAAGCAGTTAGTATTGTATTAGCTCCTCATTTCTCTACGTTTAGTGTGAAATCATATAATGACCGTGCTAAACAAGAATCGGATAAGATTAATGGACCGGCTATTGTTTCTGTTGAAAGCTGGTATCAAGAGCCGAAATTTATTCAATATTGGGTTGATCAATTACAAGCAACCATTCGTACAATGACTCCCGAACAAAAGGAAGATTTCGTTTTAGTAGTTTCAGCACACAGCCTGCCTGAAAAAATCTTGCAAAACGGCGATCCTTACCCTGATCAATTGCATGAAACAGCTAAACTAATTGCTGAAGCTGCCAATGTGAAAAATTACGCAGTCGGCTGGCAAAGTGCTGGACAAACTCCAGAACCATGGCTTGGACCAGATGTACAAGATTTGACAAGAGACTTATTTAACGAAAAAGGCTATAAAGCATTCATCTATATTCCAGCAGGTTTTATCGCGGAGCATTTAGAAGTACTTTATGACAATGATTACGAATGTAAAGTGGTTACCGATGAAATTGGAGCTGCCTATTATCGTCCAGAAATGCCTAATGCGAACCCAGCATTCATTGATGCACTGGCAACAGTCATCAAGAAACGTTTGAATCAGGAATAAAAAAAAGAAGGCGATGAAAGTGAATCAATCCAAAAAAATAATTGCTGTCATTGGGGGAGGTATCACTGGTCTTGCTTCAGCTTTTTATCTGCAGAAAAAGATAAAAGAGGAAGATTTACCATACCAGTGTATACTGCTTGATTCATCCCCCCGCCTTGGAGGAAAGATCCAGACTTCTTTCCGTGATGGCTTTGTCATAGAAAAAGGACCCGATTCTTTTCTCGCCTCTAAACAAAGTCCAATCCGTCTTGCACAGGAAGTGGGATTGGAAGGAGAGCTTGTGGCTAGTAAACCAGGTAAATCATTTGTCTTAATTCGTGACAGGCTCCATCCTATTCCGGGAGGAGATAAAGGGATCTCTGCAAACATTAGTCCATTTATTACTTCGTCATTATTTAGTCCCCTCGGCAAACTGAGAGCGGCAGCAGATCTTATTTTACCGTCAAACTCTCAAGCAGAGGACCAATCACTAGGTGAATTCTTCAGGTACCGTTTTGGTACAGAGGTATTGGAGAATTTTATCGAACCGTTACTTTCAGGCATATATACCGGTCATATTGAGCGATTGAGTTTACAGTCAACTTTTCCACAATTCCATCAAATAGAACAGCAATATCGCAGTTTGATAATAGGAATGAAAAAATCTTCAGTAACGGTTGAGAAAGTGATTGGTAAGGATGGATTTCTTACGTTTAAAACAGGTCTTCAGTCATTTGTCGAAGCCATTGAGAAAAAACTCGAACCGGATTCTGTTATTAAGGGTGTAAAAGTTGAGCTAATGGATAAAACGAGCGGGCAGTATAAAATATGTCTGAATAATAACAGGGTCATTATGGCGGATTCTGTTATTATTTCTGCTGGTCATCAGGCTGCTTGTCAAATGCTTGACGACCTCATTTCCGTAGAACCGTTAAAGGAACTTGAATCAACTAGTGTGGCGACAGTGAATTTGGCCTTTAATAAAAGCGCCATTAAGAAGGATTTAAAAGGTTCCAGCTTTGTCGTAGCGAGGAATAGTGATTATTCGATTACTTCCTGTACATTGACTCACAAAAAATGGCCGCATGCTGTACCGGAGGGTAAGGTACTGCTGCGCTGTTATGTGGGCAGGGTAGGCGATGAAGCAATTATTAATTTATCGGATAAAGAAATCAGTAAGATCGTACTTGAGGATCTTAATAAAACGATGTCCATTACAGAAGAACCGGATTTCACTATCGTTACTCGTTGGAAAGAAGCTATGCCTCAGTACAAAATTGGTCATAAACAACGGATCCAGCAGGTAGAAGACAACTTGTATAATCAGCTGCCTGGCGTATTTATAGCAGGAAGTTCTTATACTGGTATCGGGATGCCGGATTGTATCGATCAAGCTGAAGCAGCGGTGGAAAAGGTTCTCAATTTTATTCAAAAACCTAGTTCGCAGCTTACAGCTGCCCAAGCATGAACAAATTGGTCTTTTTAGGCCGATTTGTTCTTTTATTTGGGGCTGAATTATTTCTAGTAAAACTGCTTTCGTCTATTCGTTTATAGTGGTAAAATAGGTAATAATTAGTAAAAGAATAGGTGATAAGAATGAGGAGAAAATATCGGCAGTCGAAAGCAGAGAGTTTTGGAATGGCTCCCCTTTTAGAATGGGCAATCAGTTTCTTTTTAAATGCTTGTTTCTTTTTATTTATCGCTTGTTTAATCTTTTTTTTATTATCATAATCATTAAAACAGGACTTGCAACTATTAACGGGGTTTGCTATTATAAATAACGTACTTAATGACTATTTTATTCAATGAGTCAGTTTTGAGGTGAGAAATGACAGTTGATCGTAAAAAACTAATCGTGGATGCCGCTGCAAAATCATTTGCTCTATTTGGCTATAAAGCGACGACGATGGATCAAGTAGCTAAAATAGCTAATGTTGGAAAAGGTACTATTTATACATTTTATACGAATAAGGAAGAGCTATTTAAAGAAATTGTATCAGTCATTATTCGTGAAATGAAGCAGGAAGCAATACAGGCTATTGATGATGACCAGCCCTTTGTAGAAAATCTTCATCAAGCTTTATACCGCCTTCTGGCGTTTAGGAAAGAACATCAGTTGTTGATTAAACTTTTTCAAGAAGAGAAAGAAATTGGCACGCCGGCTGTACGGGATATGGTTGAAGAAATTGAAGGTGAAATTATTACCTTCATCAAGAATAAGCTTGAAGTAGCAATTGAAAAAGGCTATATCCGTCCATGTGATTCTGAAATAACGGCTTTTATCGTGTTGAAGATGTATGTGGCATTGATTTTTGATTGGGAAAAAAACCGAGAACCGTTGAAAAAAGAAGCCATAGCTGATTTATTCAAATCTATTTTTGCTCAAGGGATTGTCGATTAACCATTGATAATCCTCATTTTATACCGAAAAATGACTAAATGAACAAATTAGTCATAATGAAAAACTGGAGGACAAATATGTTTAAACAAGAATTAAAATCGCTGTTTACGAATCGAAAAATGCTGATTTCAATTATAGCGATTCTCTTTATTCCTATTCTTTATAGTGGAATGTTCCTATGGGCATTCTGGGATCCGTATGATCGATTAGAAGATCTTCCTGTTGCAATCGTCAATAGTGATACTGGAGCAGAACTTGATGGAGAGAAGTATGAACTGGGAAATGAATTTGTTGATAAACTGAAAGAAAGTAAGGAATTTGACTTTCAATTTGTTGATAAGAAAACAGGTTATAAAAATCTTAAAGATCAAAAATATTATCTCTTAGTGGAAATTCCAGAATCATTCTCTGAAAATGCAACCACATTAATGAATGAACATCCGGAGAAACTTGAACTGAAATATGTTCCTAATGAAAGTTTTAACTTCTTATCAGCTCAAATAGGTGAAACAGCCATTGAGAAAATAAAGGGTGCTTTGTCAGTAAAGGTTACGGAAACTTATGCGGAAACGATGTTTGAAAACTTGACGAAAATGGCTGATGGTTTCCAAGCCGCTGATGAAGGAGCAGGTAAACTTAAAACAGGCATCGATGAAGTAAACGATGGTGCAAATACACTCCAAGAAAAGTTAACCCTTCTTGCAGAGAAGCAGGTTCAATTTAAAGAGGGTACAACAAAAGTATCAAGCGGTACACAAGAACTAGAGTCCGGTGCTAAAACGTTAGCAGATGGATTAGGAAAGCTGGCTGAAGGTCAAACCCAGCTTTTAGACGGTGCTGTTAAAGCAGAAGACGGTACTAAATCATTACAATCTGGTATTACTCAAGCCAGTCAAGGAATTAAGACAGCTGAAGAGAAGATGGGGCAACTAGTAACAGGAACCAAAGATATTAAAGCAGGTGCTGACACGCTTACTTCATCTTTAAATCAGTTTGCTGAAGGTGCTGGATCAGCATCTAAAGGTGCAGCAGACGTTAAGAATGGTGTAGCGGCTCTTCAAAGTCAACTTGAACCTGTCATGGCTTCATTGCCTGCGGAGAATCAGGCTGCATTGAAAGAAGCATTTGCCCAGCTTAATGCCGGTACTGCCAAGCTGGAATCAGGAAATCAAACACTAGCCGCTTCTGCTGTGAAACTAGCAGATGGTTCAGCCAACTTGTCACAAAATGTCGGCAAGTTGAATGAAGGACAAGCAGCGATGCAGCAAGGTCTTCAACAACTGAATGATGGTGGTGTACAGCTGCAGTCAGGAGCGGGAGAGCTTGCCGCAGGACAATCTAAATTAACCGCTGGACTTGTTACGTTTGGTGAGAAACTAAATGAAGCCAAGGCGGGAGGAAATGCTCTTGCCGCAGGTGCTAATACACTTAACACAGGAGTAACTCAATTATCAGACGGTTCCAAACAATTAGCAGATGGTTCCGTTCAATTGGCGGATGGTTCTTCGAAGATTGCGAATGGTACAACAAAGCTTGCTGACGGTTCAAAAGAATTGAAGGATAAGCTGAGTGATGCGGCGAAGGAATCATCAGAAGTAAAAGCAAACGACGAGACGTACAATATGGTAGCAGAACCAGTGGAAGTCGCAAAAGAAAGTGTAAATAAGGTTCCAAACTATGGTACTGGATTTACTCCATACTTCTTATCACTCGGTTTATTTGTAGGAGCATTACTTTTATCAATTGTATTCCCGCTTCGAGAACCAGTAGGTATACCGAAAAATGGATTTAGCTGGTTTATTAGTAAGTTTGGTGTGATTGCTGGAGTTGGAGTCATTCAAGCAGTAGTTGCATCACTTCTTGTTATTGCGTTGCTAGGAATTGAGGTACAAAGTGTACCACTATTTATCCTATTTTCGATTATCACCTCACTTGTATTCATTGCATTAATTCAATTGCTCGTTACTGTAATGGGAGACCCTGGCCGTTTTATTGCCATTATCATTTTGATTCTGCAATTAACAACCAGCGCAGGAACATTCCCATTAGAATTAATACCAGAACCACTGCAGATATTTAACCGTCTTCTGCCAATGACGTATTCTGTCAGAGGTTTTAAAGAGGTTATCTCAAGTGGAAACTTTAGTTTAATGTGGCAAAATGGATATATATTAATCGGCTATGCATTAGTGTTTATGCTAGGTACTATCACCTACTTTGTAATTAGACACAAACACAGATATTCAGGAGTAAGCAAAACCGAAACTGAAGCATAAAAAAGCACTCCCCTTTAATCGAAGGGGAGTGCTTTTTGCTTGAAACCAAAAAGCAGCGAGGAATGATACTCGCTGCTCCGCTAAGGTTTATATTTAAGCTTGTAGACAATGATCACATTTATTTCCATAGCATTCATGTTGTTCTTCAATTTTCTTTCCGCATTCTGCACACTTTTTTGCTGGTAGGTTCTTAAAGAATTCAATACTGCTCTTAATCAAAATGATCATCCTCCTCTGAATTTTCTGATTGTTTATTATGCTTTTATTGTATTATAACAGTTTGTAATTGTCAATGATTTGTTTTATAACAAATTGAAAAAGATGAAAAGATAGACAGAATGTTTTATATTAGGAAGAGGAAGAATAGTTATCCTAAAAGGAGTGTTGTCCTTGAAACTAACCGTCATTGGCTGTTGGGGTGGATACCCTGCCAAAAATGAAGCTACATCAGGTTACTTACTTGAGTATGGTGAGTATCGAGTTCTACTAGACTGTGGAAGCGGTGTACTAGCACAGCTCCAAAATCATCTTGAACCTGAGGATTTAGATGCGATTGTTTTGAGTCATTATGATGCAGATCATGTAGCTGATATTGGTGTATTGCAGCATGCACTGCTGATCAAACAATTTCAGGGAAGTGCCAAGAAAACTACGCCTATCTATGGTCATAACTTAGATGAAGCAGCCTTTGCTAAGCTGGATTTTCGGGAAGTGACGAAGGGAATAGCATACAATCAAGAAAAACCGATGCAAGTTGGTCCGCTTACTTTTACCTTTTTACGTACTCAACACCCTGTACCATGCTTTGCTATGCGGATAGAAGTTGATGGGAAATCGATTGTGTATACAGGTGATAGCTCTTACTTTGAAGAACTAGCTGAATTTGCACAGGACGCAACAATACTTTTATGTGAGAGTAACTTTTATGCTGATATGGACGGAACAGCAGCTGGACATATGACCAGTAAAGAGGCTGCTAAGATTGCCAATAATGCAGGAGTTCAGCTGCTTATGCTGACTCATCTGCCTCATTTTGGAGACATAAATAAATTGAAAAAAGAAGCATCGGAAGTTTTCACAAGAGAAATTGCTATAGCAAGAAATGGACTCGAATATCAAATATAAGCAAACTATAGGAAAGCAGGAGAGAAGAAGATGTTATTTATCGATAATAAAGGCATACATGATCCAATGATCAATCTGGCCATAGAGGAACATGTTCTACGTAATCTTGATGTTAACGAAAGTTATCTATTATTTTACATAAATGAACCTTCCATTATCATTGGGAAAAATCAAAATACAGCAGAAGAAATAAATACAGAATATGTTGAAGAAAATGGAATCAAAGTAGTGCGTCGATTATCAGGCGGAGGCGCTGTTTATCATGACCTAGGAAACTTGAACTTCAGTTTTATAACTAAGGATGATGGAGAGAGCTTCCACAACTTCCAAAAGTTCACTGAACCAGTTGTGAAGGCACTGAAAAAGCTGGGAATTAACGCGGAGCTGAGCGGGAGAAATGATATTCTTGCGGAAGGAAAAAAAATCTCTGGGAATGCTATGTTTTCAACGCGTGGACGGATGTTCAGTCACGGAACCTTAATGTTTGATGTCAATGTCGATGATGTAGTAGCTTCACTAAAAGTGAAAAAAGACAAAATAGAATCTAAAGGCATTAAATCTGTTAGAAGCAGGGTAACCAATATTGCAGATTTTCTAGAAAACCCAATTACAATTGAAGAATTTAAATCACTTATTCTAAAGTATATTTTTGAAGGCAGTGAGGAAGTTCCTGAATATGTATTGACGGAAGAGGATTGGAATAAAATCCATGAGATTTCAAAAGAGCGTTATCAGAGCTGGGATTGGAATTATGGGAAATCACCAAAATTCAACCTGCAGAATTCACATCGTTTTCCGGTAGGCTCAATTGATATTCGTCTAGAAGTGAACAAAGGACGCATTGAAAGCTGCAAAATTTACGGAGACTTTTTTGGTGTTGGAGAAGTAGCTGAAATTGAAGAATTATTGAATGGTGTGCGTTATGAAAAAGAAGCCATTGCAGACGCATTAGCCGATCTGGATGTTACTCATTATTTCGGAAAAGTAACAAAAGACGAGTTAATCAATTTAATCTATTAAAAGAAGCAGCGTGTCTATTCTATATTTTAGGATATGACACACTGCTTTTTTATTTACTAGTAATTACATTATTTTCAGTTTTATGGAAAGATTTTCTTGATAGGTCTATTCTCTTTTAATATAATATATTGGAAGCGCTTTTTTCTTCAATTTATGAATGACTATTCATTCATAAAACTGGATAATTATGAAAAAGGAAAAGCGGATGCCTCCGCATTTCAGGTTGTCTAGGTGCGGCGCCTAGGCCTTCGGGTCATAAGCCCATCCTCTCCGCAAGGTAAAGAGCACCTTGCTCTGAGACTGTTCTTATGCCTGTCAGGCCTGAACAAGGCGCCTCCGCATTTCAGGTTGTCTAGCTGCGGCGCCTAGGCCTTCGGGTCATAAGCCCATCCTCTCCGCAAGGTAAAGAGCACCTTGCTATGAGGCTGTTCTTATGCCTGTCAGGCCTGAACAAGGCGCCTCCGCATTTCAGTGTCCAGCTGCGGCGCCCTGCTCGTTTTGGAATAGATGAGTGTCCCCAAAAGGCAAGAACAGCCTTTTAGGTCCACCCCCTATTTCCTTCACGAGCAAACCAGGGCGCCTCCGCATTTCAGGTTGTCCAGCTGTGGCATCCTGCTTGCTGTGGAAAAGATGAGTGTCCCCAAAAGGCAAGAACAGCCTTTTAGGTCCACCCCCTATTTCCTTCGCAAGCATAACGGATGCCTCCGCATTTCTTTTAAGGAGGGGTATTTGTGAATTTATCGGATCAGCTTCACCGTACGGCTCAGGTTAAGGCAGATAAGCCAGCTTATTATTTTATGGACAAAGGGACATCTTATGGGGAATTAGATGCATCGATTACAATGTTTGCAGATCAGCTGCATAAACTAGGGATTTCGAAGGGAGACCATGTCGCCCTGCTTATCGGGAACTCGCCGCATTTCATCATTGGGATGTATGGTGCATTAAGGGCAGGTGCAACAGTCATACCTGTTAATCCGATTTATACACCTGATGAGATTGGGTTTATCATGAATAATGGAGATGTTAAGGCCATTATTGCACTTGATTTACTTGTCCCGCTGTTAGAAAAAATGAATCCTGTGTTGTCTACAGTAGAGCATATGATTATATGCGAGACAGGTGCAGATCAGAGTGGAATGGATAGTAGTCAATTATCTATATACCCAAAAATGAAATCGTTTACACAGTTAGTTTCTTCTGGTGATAGTCAGTTTAAAGGGCCTATTTTAGATGAAGAGGATGTTGCTTTAATCTTATATACATCCGGAACGACAGGAAAACCTAAGGGAGCGATGCTTACTCATCGCAATTTGTATTCGAATGCGCAGGATGTCAGTGATTATTTGAAAATCAATGAAGATGATCGAGTGGTAACCACACTTCCTATGTTTCATGTGTTTTGCATGACGGTTGCTTTGAATGCGCCCTTAATGAGTGGCGGAACACTGTTGATTGTTCCTAAATTCAGTCCAAAAGAAGTATTCAGGTTGATAAAGAAATATGAAGCAACGGTTTTCGCCGGCGTTCCAACCATGTTTAATTTCCTTTATCAATATCCAGATGTAGACCCGAATGAATTATCCTCGCTTCGGTTATGTATTTCAGGAGGCTCTGCCATGCCTGTCGCGATATTAAAAGCTTTTGAACAAAAGTTCAATGTGTTTATTTCGGAAGGGTATGGGCTATCGGAAGCTTCACCGGTCACCTGTTTTAATCCGCTGGATCGTCCAAGGAAAGCTGGATCAATCGGCACATCGATTATTCATGTTGAAAACAAGGTGGTCGATGAACTTGGGGAAGAAGTACCGGTTGGACAGGTTGGCGAATTAATTGTTAGAGGTCCTAACGTTATGAAGGGGTATTATAAGCTGCCTGAAGAGACAGCAGCCACATTAAAAGACGGCTGGCTTTATACGGGAGATTTAGCCAAAATGGATGAGGAAGGGTACTTCTTTATTGTAGATCGTAAAAAGGAATTGATTATTGTCGGTGGATTCAATGTTTATCCTCGTGAGGTGGAAGAAGTGTTATTTAACCACCCGGATATTATTGAAGCAGCAACTATCGGAGTTCCAGATCCAAACCAAGGTGAAGTTGTTCATAGTTTTGTGGTGACAAAAAATGCAGACTTAACTGAAGATGAGATAATTGCCTATTGTGCAGAACATTTAGCGAAATATAAAGTGCCGAAACAAATAGAATTCTTATTTGAACTTCCTAAAAATACAACTGGAAAAATATTGCGACGTTCATTGAAAACTCAGTTTCAGAAATAAAAAAAGATCCAGCTGACAGACACGAGTTGTTTGATTCAGCTGTTTTTTTTTCATTTTCTGCACATTAAAATTCCAATCTTAAATAAGATAATTAAATTTCCTGCTTACCCCTGACTGAAAATGGGAATAGACCTATATACAAACAGAATGGTGAGGAAGGAAGTGGGAGCAGTGCCTTGTATTTTATATGAAGTTGAATCCAGCATTGCACATATTACAATCAATCGGGAAGAAGCCCTTAATACGATAAATTTAAAAATGATTAAACGATTACAAGATGTAATTAATGATATTGCGGTCAATCCGCAAGTGGGTGTGGTGATCATTTCAGGAGCCGGACAAAGGGCGTTTAGTGCCGGAGGTGATTTGCATGATCCAGCCTTTTCAGAAAGCTCAGAAATGGTTGAAACCTTAAAAAAACTTAATGATCTATTAGATAGTATTGACAATCTGCCGCAGCCTACGATTGCAGCGATTAATGGCTACGCTTTTGGAGCCGGCTTTGAATTAGCTTTAGCCTGTGATTTCCGTATAGCCGTTGACCAAACACTTATGGGACTGCCGCAAACGAATATCGGTTTAATTCCTGGTGCTGGTGGTACACAAAGACTGCCTCGTCTAATTGGAGAAACAAAGGCACTTGAATTAATTCTGACCGGAAAACGGGTCACTTCACTTGATGCCTATCAATATGGTTTCATTACCAAGGTTGTTTCTAATCAAACTCTTGAAGAAGAAGCCGTTAATATGGCTAAGATTATGCTCAGAAATGGTCCGCTGGCTTTACAACAGGCTAAATTTGCGATTAAAAATGGCTTGAAGACAGATATTCAACAAGGTAAAAAAATAGAAGAATTATGTTTTGCAAAAACAGCAGCGAGTGAAGATTTTCTTATAGGCTTACATGCTTTTTTTGAAAAAAAACCAGCAGAGTTTCATGGGAAATAAAAGCTGAACATGCACGCTCCATATTCGGACATAATAAGATAATTAATTCCCTCTAGCAAATAGCGCAGCTCTTCAGTGAACTGTTTATTTCCTTGTCAATCAACTAGAAAAAAGGTAATATTAATTTTAAAAAAATTTACCTATTACAACTAGAAAGGAGAGATAAACTTGAGAGATGTCACCCTCCAGAATATATTTGAACACCACATTGCCCAGAAATATTTGACCCGCTCAGGAATCGCACATGCTATTTCGGTTGCATACCATGCGTTTAATCTAGCCAAGGAAGAAAATCTAGACGTGGACATAGCTGCAAAAGCAGGACTGCTCCATGATATGGGTCACTTTACTTGGTATCGTAATGGGAAATGGGATTATGATCTCTATCGGCAGAATGATATCCATGCGATTAAAGGTGCAGAACGGGCACACAAGCTGCTGATTCGCTTGGGAGAAAACCCCATACGTGCCCGAACCATTGCACTGGCTATTTTGTTCCACACAGATTCATTCCTGCCTACGAATGATATTGAACGAACTGCTCTACAGCAAATTGTAAAGAAAGCCGATGAAAAGGATGAAGAAGAAGGCGGTCTTCATCACTATCGGGAAATTGACTTGGAACGCGCAAGGGAGAGTATTCGAAGATTGGACAACCTAATAGATGCCGAAGAAGATAAAGAGCTGTCATCCTAAAAACGATGGCGGCTCTTTATTGTTATCAATTAACAGCCTAGAAAACTTTTTAAGGAAAAAGTATACTAATAGAAAATGTTACAAGTAAAGAAATGACTATATATAGGAGGAATCATCATGGAAACAGAGCGGCTGCGAATTTTTGATGAACAGTATAATGAAATTGGCTCCTTGCCTCGAAAAGAGGTTCATAAACAAGGTCATTGGCACGAAACGTTTCATTGTTGGTTTGTTAGGCGAGAGAACAATCAGACGTTTCTAACTTTGCAGTTGCGCAGTAAGATGAAAAAGGATTTCCCTAATCTCCTTGATATTACAGCTGCCGGACATTTATTAGATACGGAATCTGTTCAGGACGGGGTTAGGGAAATTGAAGAGGAAATTGGTATAAAGGTAAATATGACAGACCTTATTCCAGTCGGAAGAATTAAGAATGAATTGATTTTTAATCAATTTATAGACCGAGAGTTTTGTCATGTATACCTATATGTAACAACCCTTGAAAATGAACAGTTTACGCTGCAGGAAGAAGAGGTTTGCGGTATGTTTCAGGCAAGACTTGAAGACCTGAAAGCCTTATACAAGGAGAAGACATCTGAAATTAAGGTAAATGGATTTACAGTAGGTGAAGACGGAAGTAGGAGTGAGGGGGTAATCGCTGTTAGGAAGGAGTCATTTGTGCCGCATGGTAAAACGTATATGCAGACCCTTTTTAAGGCAGTGGAGGCATTGTCTTTTGAAGATTAATAGAAAGATGGAGGCTTAGGGATGACAGAAGCAAATAGTCAAAATGAGTCTCCTGCATTTCATATAGGTGTAAAAGCAGGTACGGGTATTGCTATCGGGTACGCCCCAATTGCTATTACCTATGGTTTACTGGCGAAAACCACCGGACTCACTATGGGGGAAACTCTTTTATTAAGTATGGTTGTTTATGCAGGAGCTGCTCAATACATAGCCTTAAATTTATTGGCATTAGGAACTGGAGCAATAGAAATCATTTTGACCACCTTTATTGTGAATATCCGTCATTTTCTGTTATCTGCTTCTTTGAATGAAAAAAGCAGGAAAGAAGATAGTATGTTCAAAAAGATGATCTATGCTTTTGGTATTACCGACGAAACGTTTTCCGTGGCCGCTGTTAAGCCTGGAGAATTAACCGCAGGCTATATGTTTGGGCTGAATGTGACCGCTTATGGCAGCTGGGTGCTTTTTTCTGGAATCGGTCATCTATTTGGAGCGAGTCTTCCTCAAATCCTCCAGGAGAGCATGTCAGTAGCGTTGTATGCGATGTTTATTGGATTGTTGGTTCCAACTTTGAAAGGATCGTGGAAGCTTTTCTTTTTGGCCGCTATCGCTGCTTCCTTTAATTGTATCTTTATCATGGGAGACATACTAAGCAACGGTTGGGCAATTGTTGCTTCTGCTCTTCTATCTGCCATTCTCGTGGAACTCCTTAGTACACTGAGAGAAAAGGCAGGTGTTCATCATGAGTAGCAGTATCATTCTGATGATTGCAGCCATGGGTATGGTTACATATATTCCTAGAATGCTGCCCTTTGTTATGTTGAATGGCAGAGAACTGCCGCCGT
The DNA here is from genome assembly GCF_038002765.1 of Peribacillus sp. FSL H8-0477. Classification (NCBI taxonomy): domain Bacteria; kingdom Bacillati; phylum Bacillota; class Bacilli; order Caryophanales; family Bacillaceae; genus Peribacillus; species Peribacillus sp. FSL H8-0477. The sequence continues at coordinate 827,842 of NZ_JBBODE010000002.1, forward strand.
TTCTTCAGCGAGTATTAAAAAATATTCCGTATGCAATCTTAGGGGCGTTAATCTTCCCAGGGGTTCTCTATATTCAAGAAGACATCCGATTTGGTGTTGTCGGTGCTGTATCTGCGTTTGTACTCGCTTATCTAGGAGCGAACATCATGGTCATCATTGTTGGAGCCATAGTAATCTTGAGTTTATGTTCGCTCTTTCTATGACTCCATCTTTTACTTAACTTCTTTCATAATCCGTTCATAAACTTTATCTTTGTCAAAACTGTCTTCGCCCATTCCGAATACTTTGATCACCCGATTATTTTTATCAAGGAGATAGGTGGCGCTGGTATGGACAAAATCCCCGTTGCCAGATTCACGATATTGAAAGTTAAATTGGTCGGCGAGTTTTTGGGTATCTTTCACACTGCCGCGAAGAAATTCCCAGCCAGCTGTCTTGCCAGCGTCAAAATTTGCTGCATAATCATTGAGAGTCTGCTCTGTATCTACTGTTGGATCAATAGTAACGGTTAAGAATTCAACTTGGGTGTCAAACACCTTAGCGGCTGTTAATTGGTTCTGGAGCTTTTTCATTTGAAAGGTAGTAGTGGGACATATATCTGGACAAGCTGTGTAAATAAACTCAAGCAGGCGGACCTTAGGAGCCATTTCTTCAAAGCTAAATGTGGATCCGGTATGTGTGGTCATAACGATTTCTTTTGGGAAATCCATTTTTGATTCACGATATTCACTAAAGTAATAAATACCAGTACTAATTCCAATGATTAAAAGTGTACAAAAAATGACATAAAGCTTTTTCATATCGTCCATCCCCTTATTCTATTATTCAGAAAGCGAAAAACAGGTAAAATATTCTAATGCTTTCGTACTATTTAACTATACACAACAAAATTGGGAATGGATTGTGAAATTAAGTGAAATAAAGAAGATTGTTTGAACATTCTCTTACAATTAAGTGGACAAACTTCCTTTAACTGGTTTTGGTTCTATCTTGTCCTTTTTTAACTACACTAGATAGAGATGATTGATGATTAGGGGGAAATGACATGGCTAGAAAATGGGCGGGAACGGCTATTGTGATATATTTTCTAATCTTGGTGTTTATGTACTTGTATCTTTTCAATGGAGATACATCACTACCTCAACAGTGGATAGGTACGGCTGCTGATCCGGCAACCTTTTTAAATGCACGGGAATTAATGTTAAGTGAGCAGTACTCTCAAATAAGGAATTTTATGTTTTTTGCTTATAATGCTTTTGACTGGATTGTCTATTTCTTTATTCTTTTGTTCGGACTATCTCGCGTATTTGAAAGGGTAGCGGCGAGCCAATCAAAATGGAAAATCGTACAAGCAGGCGTTTATTTATTTTTACTCTCTCTGCTTTCCTATGTTGTGACGTTTCCACTAAGCTATATTAGTTATAATTTAAGTAAAAGTTATCATATCAGCACCCAGACTTTTTCTTCCTGGATGAAGGATGGTCTCATTGATTTTTGGGTCAATTTTGGTCAAATGGTTATTATCGTTTCCGTTTTATATTGGTTGATCAATAAGAGCCCGAAGAGATGGTGGTTTCATGCCTGGCTCCTATCGATTCCATTTTTCTTTTTTATGATGTTTATTCAGCCTGTGGTCATTGACCCGCTCTATAATGATTTTTATCCGCTGAAAAACAAAGAATTAGAAACCGAGATTCTAAAGCTTGCGAGTCAAGCTGATATCCCAGCGGAACATGTTTATGAAGTGAATATGGCTGAAAAAACCAATGCGCTTAACGCCTATGTCACAGGAATTGGTGCCAACTCTCGAATTGTTTTGTGGGATACAACCCTTAATCGGTTAAAGGAAAAGGAAATACTCGTCATTATGGCCCATGAAATGGGGCATTACGTTGAAAAACATATTTATATAGGAATTGCAGGTTATTTAATTCTCACTTTTGCTGGGCTATGGTTAACAGCAAGGTTAATGAAGAGCATCATCACTCGGTACGGTAAGGTACTAAAGATTACAGGTGTTGGAAACCTTAGTTCACTCCCGCTTTTTTTACTGATTACCGCGATGCTGCTCTTTGCATCCAGTCCGCTTTCTAACTTTGTGTCGCGCTATCAGGAAGAGAGGGCTGACCAGTATGCGATGGAGATGCTCGAAGATAAAGAGAGTGCCATTACGATGTTTCAAGAATTAACGCGTTCTGGACTAAGTCAAGTGAACCCGCCCCTGTTAGTAAAATGGTTTCGGTATTCACACCCGACTATGTTGGAACGAATAATATCTGTAGAAAATTATCATACTGTAGAGGAATAAGCCGGAGAATCGGCTTATTTTTTATGAAAAGGAAGGATATTCAGAGGCTTTGATAAAGATTTCCATTATCAGAAAAAACTATTAAATTTTCACTTTATTCGCTCTCTACTATAATAAAGGAAATTGGAATTATATATGCAGGGAGATAGGTAGGATGAATAAGGTATTAGCCATTATTATTGGTTCAATTATTGTCGGTGTTGCATACAATATGTTTTTAATTCCTCATAAAATATTGAGCAGCGGTTTAAGCGGAATCGCCATTATGCTTGGAATCATTAGCCCGTTTAATACAGGAATTCTTAACTTTTTACTCAATCTGCCTCTGTTGATATTAGGGGTATTAAAACTTGGTAAACAATTTATTAGTTATACCATTTTGTCTGTTGTTGTCCTTTCTATCAGCTTATACGTAATCCCTATTCATGCTATTTCAACTGAACCCATTCTTTCTTCCTTATTTGGCGGAGTGCTGACAGGAGCTGGGATTGGCATAATTTTTCGTGCTTCAGGTTCATCAGGCGGTTTTGATATTATCGCTATGCTGCTGCAGAAGAAAAATGATTTTCCTTTAGGCACACTTCTTTCTGCTATGAACGCCGTGGTTGTGGTTATTTCAGGTTTTGTATTTGGCTGGGATGCAGCGCTGAACACTTTAGTAGCGATTTATGCAACGGGAAAAGTGATTGATACGATTCACACCAATCATATTAAATTAACCTTAATGATTGTTACGAATAAGGGTGATGAATTAAAAACGAAGTTATTGGCTAACCTTTATCGGGGAATTACGATGATGGATGGTCAAGGCGCATATACAGGGCAAGAACGAAAAATTTTAATGACTGTCATCACACGTTATCAATTAACAGAAGTTAAAGTGTTGATCAATGAAGTGGATCCAGATGCGTTTGTTAATATCACTGAAACAACCGAAGTCGTCGGGATGTTCCACCGTGGTTAAAGTGTAAAAAGCCTCTCCAATAAGGAGAGGCTTTAGGCTTCTTTAAAATGGGGTGTTGAGTTCCGTTCCAGGCGTTTCGCTTTCCGCGGGCAGGCGGTGAGCCTCCTCATCGCTTACGCTCTTGCGGGGTCTCACCTGTCCTGCTATTCCCGCAGGAGTCTTCACGCCTTCCACTTCAATCAACTGTCTACATGTAGGCTGCAAGTCAAATCGTTCTATTTTAAATAGACTTATATCCATTTTGAGGGATAAATATGCTTAAGCCAGAATACCTCCATGAAAAGTATTCAAAACTCAAAAAAGGTCCCGAGTAATTACCCCGAACCTCTTTAGTCTGTAGACAAAAGGAGATTGGAATTAGAAAATTCCGATTCCCTATAAATACTTTGGCCTCTACCTCTGAATACATATCCTTCACCAAGTCATAAATGAAAGTGAAGTCAATGGCCGCCTTCATTTTGCGAACCAAATGGTTAGGTGGCACCATTTGATGTAATATAACATTTCAAATGGGTCTCGCTGAATAGAATCATGTTTAGAAAACATCCTTATCACCTATGTTTTAATCCTTCTATCCTTAAACAAAGTGCCTCGAGGATATCTAAAAGGTAAAACAAAGTTGATTGGAACGGAAGGTACGAGACTCCTGCGGGAAAAGCGTGTCTAGGTGAGACCCCGCAGGCGAAAGCCGAGGAGGCTCACCGACCGTCCGCGGAAAGCGAGTGCCTGGAGTGGAAATCAATGTCATGTTATACAAACCATAAAAATAGACAAACTAAGGTTTTCACCCGAGTTTGTCTACAGACTAAAGAGGCTGGGACAAAACCCTGCTCTAAAATGAAAAAAAGCCGGTGAAAATTTTACGATACGTAAAATTTTCACCGGCTTTGTCTTTTTACTCATAACATAAGGACACTTTCTGCTAAAATTAAGTCACCACAACAAAAATTCAAACAGAAAGAAGTGTCCTTATGTTTAAAGAGTATAACATGAATCAATTAGTTTTGCCTTTAGATTTAGAAGTGAAATTACACAAAAATGATCTTGCCTTCCACGTCCATCACTTAGTTGAAAGTATTCCTCATGAAGCGTTGGAACCTTTCCTGCGAAATGAGGGCTGTCCTGCCTATCATCCACGCATGATGTTGAAAATTATCTTATGTGCCTATACGCAATCTGTTTTTTCAGGGCGGAAAATGGAAGCTCTTTTACAGGACAGCCTCCGAATGATGTGGTTAGCACAAGGATATGAACCAAGTTATCGCACCATTAACCGTTTTCGTGTTCATCCAGAAGTAAAGGAATTAATCCGGCAATGTTTCGTTCAATTCCGTTGCCAGCTTGTTCAAGAGAAACTCATTGATCAAGAAGCAATCTTTATTGATGGAACAAAGATTGAAGCGAATGCGAACAAATTTACATTCGTGTGGAAAAAGTCTATTGAAAACTATCATAAAAGCTTAATCGAAAAATCTAATCAGTTATATGATGAGCTCATTGAAAAAGAAATCATTCCCGAAATCGAACGAGAAAACGTAGAGCAATTGTCCTCAGACGAGTTGGCTCAAGTGGTTCAAAAAGTAGAGGATGTCATTTCTGAATATGACAAAGAAATAGAAGCATCTTCAGATGCGGCAGAACGAAAAACGTTAAGAAGCGAACGAAAATTTCCAAAACAAGTACGGAAACAAGTCCTAAATTTACTTATAAGAAAACAGAACTATCAGCGAGACTTTGAAATCTTTGGCACCAGGAATAGTTATTCAAAAACAGACCCCGATGCGACCTTTATGCGAATGAAAGATGATTATATGAAGAACGGTCAATTGAAAGCTGGTTATAATCTTCAAGTCGCAACAGAAGGCCAATACACCCTGGCCTATAGCCTATTTTCGAATCCGACCGATACTCGCACCCTCATTCCGTTCTTAGATCAAATTGAGCAAAATTATTTCGAGTTGCCGAAGCACATCGTCGCAGATGCCGGATATGGAAGCGAACAGAATTATGATGATATTCTTTCGAATCGTAAAAGGGAAGCATTAATTACCTATGGGATGTACCAGAAAGAGCAGAAGAAAAAATACAAACAAAACGAATTTAATCCAGACAACTGGCAGTATGATAAAGAAAACGATACATACACGTGTCCGAATCAGCAGCGTTTGGTCTTCAAAAATCATTCCGTGCGTACGGACAAATCAGGATTCACACGCGAGTTCAAACTATATGAGTGTGAAAACTGCACAGGCTGTCCATTCCGTTCCTCTTGCACCAAAGCAAAGGAAGGTACGAACCGAAAATTAATGGTGAATGAAAAATGGGAACAGCAAAAAGAATATGTAAGAGCGAAGCTTTCAGAAGAAAAAACAAGTTCCATCTACCGTCAACGGAAAATAGATGTGGAACCAGTTTTTGGATTTTTGAAGGCTAATTTGCGTTTCAACCGATTTTCTGTCCGCGGACAGAAAAAGGTTGAAAATGAAATGGGATTTGCATTAATGGCCGTGAATATAAGGAAATTCGCGGTCAGTAGGTAAGGTTTCATAGAGGAAAACCGAAAAAAGTGAAATGGAGTTAATCCATTTCACTTTTTTTGATAATTGAAGCTAGTTATGTCCCAGCCTCTTTTTTTACTGTTTAACCAAACAAGGTTATTAAATGTTTCATCTCATGGCTTAATAGCATAAATTCTTTTTTGTCTTTCAAATCAAGAGCGTCATCAATCTGCTTCTGGAGTTTACTCTTCTTCTCCTTGAGTATGGCTTCGTGGATGATCATATCAATAAAGACTTCTTGCAATGTGGCATTTACTTTTCGCTTTTTTAAGCTTGAGGACTCTGCCAAATCTGAATATGACTTATCATTTTTCATGAAGACCACTCCTGACACTTTTTATTATTATATGAGCAAAGAGGATATAAATTCAACAGAAAATTCAAAATATTTTTAAAATGAATAGTTTGTACGATTATTTTTACTTTTATTGTAAGTTTATCAGAATATTTTGTGTATTTTAGTGTAATTTGTAATAAAATATGATAATATGTAATAAATTTCTATTAATTGTAAAAAGCCAAGGGAGAAGGGAGAACATTAATGAAAAGGGTTCAAGACGGTCTTATTGAGGAATACGAAATTAATCCTTATACACTTCTAATTAAACCAATTCAATATGGAAGTGAAATGTATTCCCAGATTTTCGAATTAGAAGATCAATTTATCTCCCCGTTTAAACCTCTGGATATTATTAAACGGAGCTGTGAATATTTTGGTTCGAGTTACGAGGGAAGAAAGGATGGAACAAAACATTTAATCGGAATTACCCACAAAGCTCCAATTGCCGTTGATCCAACAAGCTCTATTTTTTTCTTTCCAACTTCTTCACCTGCACGACCTCAATGCATGTGGCTGTCACATCATCATGTGAGTAAGTTTACTCGTGCAGATACAGGAATGACATCTGTTGTTTTTCGAAATCAGCAGCAGATTGATATAGACATTTCTTATAGTTCATTTGGCAATCAAGTAATGAGGACTGCTCTTCTCAAAACGAAACTCCTGCAGCGTATAGAAGAAACAGAACGGCAGCAGTATTATTTAGTTTCAAGAAAAGGAATTGCAGAACAAAATGAAAGCGCTTCAAAATACTCTTTATTGAGATGACGGTATCCTTGGGTTGGGGACATTCTTCTGTTGCTCTGTTTTAGAGCTTGTCTCCAAAACTCTTATTATTCATAAAGCCTCTTAACCAAATAATAAGCCAATAATTCCTCTGTTTTATTTCGTAAGCGCGGGTTGAAATAGTTATGGTGCTCCTCAAAGCCTTTGTAGATAAAACTATACATAGTAAAGTCTTTGTCACGTTTCATCTCGCTCACCTTAATATTTTCCTTCCGTAAAAAACTTCGTACAACAGTTAATTCTTGCTGAACTATTCTTAGAGCCTCTTCCACTAATTCTTGGTAGGGCTTTTTTAATTTGAAAGAACTCTTCTCAATAACCGCTAAATCTAGATTAAAGATCGTAATAACCATTGGAAGATAAATTGCCTTTTCAATCATATCCCGATCATGTTCTGGAATTCGGGTCATTGGTCAGGCTCCTTTCTTAGTTGATCTGTCAGAGAAAAAAATAAGAACAAATGTTCTCTTTTATCGTAATCGATAACTCCTTTAGTTGCAAGCTGATATTCTTATTTTAAAAACGGGTTAGGTTTCCTTCGTTTTAGGGAAAATAAGCAGTATCTTAATAAAAGCAATTCTTGCAATTCAGTATATTGTTCGCTTACATTTAGATAAACAACTCAAAATTCAAGGATGATTGATGTCTGGGGAGAGAATTATGGATTTTAATGGATTAGAAGAGTGGCTCACAACAGAAAGTATTCTAGAACTGATAAAAAAATACCGATCATTTGGACCGATTCCAGGTGTAGTATTACCAATGCTTGAAGCGTTTTTACCCTTCTTACCATTAGTCGTTTTTGTGGTTGCGAATGCCAGTGCTTTTGGTTTATGGTTAGGTTTTTTAGTTTCATGGATCGGTACCGTTACGGGTTCTTTACTCGTTTTTCTTATCTTTCGTAATTATGGACAAAAAAAACTACTCCGATTCCTTTATAAGAATAAGCAAGTACAAAAGCTAATGGAGTGGGTGGATCATCATGGATTTGGTCCATTATTTTTACTTCTTTGTTTTCCGTTTACACCATCGGCAATTGTTAATATTGTTGCAGGGTTATCGAAAATCAGCCGCGGACAGTATGTATTAGCCTTAATGGGCGGGAAATTGGTTATGATTTTTACAATTAGCTTTATTGGTTATGACGTTGTTTCGTTGATACATAAGCCCGTTCGTACTGCGATTATGGCAGGTGTTATTTTTATCCTATGGCTGGTAGGAAAACGAGTTGAGGCAAGACTTAATAAAAGCATGAAGAGAGAGGACGGCTAATACTATCTAATAAAGTGGTTTTTGACGGAGGAAATTGAATGGAAGAAAAAAAGTCATCCTTCAAGATTAGAAGTATCCTTGCTGTCTTCATTATTTTCCAGCTAGTCCGTGCTTTGTGCTTTACTAATTATGTAGTTGATGGTCAATCAATGGAGCCGTATTTAGGGGAAGGAAATAAGCTGATTGTGGATCGAGTTGTCTACCAATTTTCCTCCGTTAAGCGTTTTGATGTGATTGTTTTTCATGCGAATAGGAAGGAAGATTATGTGAAACGGGTAATCGGAATCCCAGGAGATGTGATTGTCTATCAAGATGACAAATTAGTGATAAATGAGAAGGAATATTCGGAGCCGTACTTAGTCGATCATCCTTTTCTTGGTCAGCAGTTGACTGGTGACTTTACTTTGAAAGAACTAACTGGTGTAAAGAGGATTCCTGAGGGCAATGTATTTGTACTCGGTGATAATCGTCTGGAAAGTTTGGACAGCCGCCACATCGGCTTAATCCCAATGGATCGAATTGTTGGGAAAGTAGATCTTAAATATTGGCCTCTTTCAGGATCGTTCTAAATCAGTATTGATAACGTGTAATTTTGGACCCAAGTGTGGGTTCTTTTTTATGTAATTCGATAAAAAGCAAAAAAACGTAAACAAGACCGCTTTCCTGTTTGTTAGGGGAACGTATGGTTGGTAAAACCATGGTCAAACCGGTAAAATAGAAGGTAAAGACTCAAAGATAATTTCCAGAAATCCTGTCAGAATGCTGCTCAGATTTTCTGTTAAGATAGGAATATAGATGTAGACCGAAAAAGGAGGCAAAAAGATGCCGCTCCAATTTATAGTAGGACGATCGGGAACAGGAAAAACGACAAGAATTCTTGAGGATATTCGTGGAAAACTGCGAAAAGATCCGGCTGGAAATCCAATTATCTACCTTGTGCCGGATCAGATGACATTTTTGTCAGAATATAAATTAGTGAAAACGCCTGATCTCGGCGGGATGGTACGAGCGCAGGTTTTCAGCTTCAGCCGTCTGGCTTGGAGAGTGCTTCAAGAAACAGGCGGAATGAATCGCCGTCATCTTGACAGCGTCGGCGTTACGATGTTGATTCGTAAGATTATGGAAGATAAAAAAAGTGATTTAAAAATGTTTCGACGTTCAGCGGATAAGCAAGGGTTTATTGCCCAAATGGATGAAATGCTGAAGGAGTTCAAACGATATTGCATTGATCCCGAGCAGGTGCGAGTCTTTCACGATGAAACAGAAGAACTGCCTGAGGGACTTCGTGATAAACTTCATGATTTGGATTTAATCTATCAGCAATTTGAGGAAGAATTGATTGGAAAGTATCTAGACTCAGAAGATTATTTTAAATTGCTCGTTGAAAAGATGGCGGACTCGTCATACTTAGCATCTGCGACCATTTATATGGATGGTTTCTATAGTCTTACACCACAGGAACTGTTGATTGTTGCTGGACTGCTGAAGCATAGCCGCCATGTAACGGTTTCACTCACACTAGATCAGCCATTCAGACAGAATCCACCAGATGCACTTCACTTGTTCAGGCAGACGGGCTCTACTTATTACGACATTTACCAAAGTGCGTTGAAGCAAGGGTTATCCATTGAGGAGGACATGGTGCTTGAAGCGGAAGGACGCTATACAGGAAGTCCTTCTTTGAAACATCTTGAAACCAACTTTGCGGTAAGACCGGTGACAAAGTATCCTCTCGACGCTCAGGTCACCGTAACCCAAGCAGTGAATCGTCGGGCAGAAGTAGAAGGAGCAGCAAGAGATATTCTAAAACTCGTTCGCGATGGTGATTATCGATGGAATGATATTGCCATCCTTGTTCGAAACGGTGAGTCTTATCATGACTTAATTGATACTGTTTTTAAAGATTACGAGATTCCTGTTTTTATCGATTCGAAGCGTTCGATGCTTAATCATCCGCTGCTTGAGCTAATTCGCTCAACACTTGAAATTCTTGTGAGCAACTGGAGATATGAAACGGTTTTTAGAGCGATTAAAACAGAGCTGCTGGCACCCATTGGCCAAACAACGCCTTCTATGCGTGAACGAGTTGATCGTCTTGAGAATTATGTGTTGTCACGCGGAATAAAAGGGACAAGGTGGACGTCAAAGGACCGCTGGGGTTACCGGAGAATCAGAGGCTTAGAACTTGAAGAAAGATCTCAAACGACAAAAGAGAAGGAACTCGAGGATGAGTTAAATGACTTGAAGGAAATGTTCACGGAACCGATTCTCACTCTATCCCGCCGCTTAAAGCGTGCTAGAACCGGAAGAGAATATTGTGAAGCCCTTTTTATTTATTTAGAGGAGCTGCATATCCCAGAGAAGCTCGACAAGCTGAAGTTTGAAGCAGAAGAAGCAGGGGAATTGATACGAGCCCGAGAGCATGAACAGTCTTGGGATGCTGTAATCGATCTTCTTGATCAGTACGTAGAGATTCTTGGTGATGAAAAGGTAGGACTAAAACAGTTTTCAACCATAATGGAGACGGGAATGGAATCCATGAAATTTTCCCTCGTTCCGCCCGCTATCGATCAAGTAATTGTTGCGAATCTTAATTTATCAAGGATTGACGATGTCAGGGCAGCGTTTGTCATTGGTCTAAATGAAGGCATACTGCCAGGGAAAGTGACAGCTGAGGGCATCTTTTCAGACAGTGACCGTAATGCCCTGCTTGCTGACGGATTGGAAGTCGCTCCAGGTTCAGGGCTGCGTCTCCTTGATGAAGAATTCACGGCTTACAAAGCGTTTACCACCCCTTCTGAGGCATTATTCATGTCATACCCACTGGCGGATGAAGAAGGGAAATCGCTGTTGCCCTCTTCTTATATAAAACGTGTCCGAGATTTGCTGGATCAGGTAAATGAAGCGGTGTATACGAATGATCCATCCGACTTCGATGAAGTAAGGCAAGTATCATTTGCTGCTAACTATAATGTAGCGCTGGCTTATTTAACTGCCCAGCTTCAGTTGTTAAAACGCGGGTATCCAATTGATGCACTATGGTGGGATGTTTACAATGCGTATATGAGAAATGATGAAATTAAGCCGCTTGCCATCAGGGTGTTATCCAGCCTGTTTTATGAAAATAAAGCGAAGAAACTTTCAGAAGATACGACTAAAAAACTATATGGAGAAAATATTCTAGCCAGCGTTTCACGGATGGAGATGTTTAATAGCTGTCCGTTCTCTCATTTTGCGGCTCATGGTTTAAAGCTACAGGAGCGGAAAATTTACCGTCTTGATGCTCCCGATATCGGCGAAATGTTTCATGGTGCCTTGAAGATTATTTCGGATTATCTGCATGAAAACAAAATTTCTTGGTCTTCGTTAACGAAGGAACAATGTTTACAGTTAGCACGTTCAGCCATCGAACGATTGGCGCCGAAGCTTCAGAATCAGATTCTTCTAAGCACAAACCGCCATCATTACTTAAAACGTAAATTGGAGGATGTTATTGGACGAGCTTCCATCGTGTTAAGTGAACAAGCAAAAGCGAGCGGCTTTGCACCAATTGGACTTGAAGTAGCGTTTGGCAGTAAGGGGGAAATCCCGCCCTTAACGTTTTCCCTCAAAAATGGTACTCAAATGGAGCTGGTAGGCCGCATTGACCGTGTAGATAAAGCGGAAGATGACTCAGGAATCTATCTTCGTGTGCTGGATTATAAATCGAGTGACAAAGAGCTGAATATGAGTGAAGTCTATTATGGACTCGCTTTGCAAATGCTGACTTACCTTGATATTGTTGTCAGCCATTCAAAAACGCTGGTAGGTAATGATGCCAAGCCTGCAGGTGTATTATATTTCCATGTTCACAATCCTGTCGTCAAAAGTAATGGTATGCTCAATTTGGATGAAATTGAAGAAGCGATGTTCAAAAGCTTTAAAATGAAAGGGTTGGTATTAGGTAATCCTGAGGTTATACAACTAATGGATAAAACCCTTGACCCTTCAGGAAAAACGACATCTGATATTGTCCCTGTTACGTTGAAAAAGGATGGGTCCCTTGGAGCCCGCTCTAAAATCGCCAGTGACGGTGATTTTACCCTCCTGCAAAACCATGTTCGAAATGTTTTTCAAAAAGCAGGCGATGAAATTGTTGATGGAAAAGTTGAGATTACACCCTACAAATTAAAAGAAAAAAAGCCATGTACATTTTGTGCATATAAATCAGTCTGCCAGTTTGATGAGTCGTTAGAGGAGAACGAGTTTAACGTACTGGTGAATAGAAAAGACGCAGATATCTTAGACATCCTTAAGAAGGGGGGGAATGATGATGAGTAAAACGATTATACCTCTGATGCCAGCGAGTGCGACTTGGACAGAAGACCAATGGAAAGCAATCTGGGCTAAGGATCAGGATATTCTTGTGGCTGCTGCGGCAGGCTCGGGGAAGACGGCTGTGCTCGTTAATCGAATCATCGAGAAAATCCTTTCAGAAGAGGATCCATTGAATGTTGATGAACTTCTTGTCGTGACGTTTACGAACGCCTCAGCCGCAGAGATGAAACACAGAATTGGAGATGCGCTTGAACAAGCGATTAAAGATAACCCAAATTCGCAGCATTTGCGTAAACAAGTAAGCTTGATTCATAAAGCTTCCATTTCAACGCTGCACTCCTTTTGTTTAGACGTAATCCGTACCTATTATTATTTAACCGATGTAGATCCTGGGTTCCGAATAGCCGATTCTACAGAGGCCGAATTATTACGTGATGAAGTGATGGAAGAGTTATTTGAGGAACACTACAGTCAAAGCGATAACGAACGCTTCTTTAAACTTGTTGATGCTTATACAGGAGACCGAAATGATACAGCCCTGCAGACAATCATTCGTTCCCTGCATAATTTTTCACGGTCGCATCCGCATCCTGAGGCTTGGCTTGACCAGGCGGCAGCGATGTACGATTTGCCAGAAGAAATGAAAGTCGATGATTTACCCTTTATTAAAGAGCTGACTTTTGATATTTCCTTGCAGCTAGAAACTGCTCGATCTTTACTTAACCAGGCGTTGGAACTTTCTAAGCAACCAGGAGGACCTGCGCCGCGAGCGGAGAATTTCATTGCTGACCTTACGATTATTGAAAGGCTGGAAAAAGCCCATCAGGAGTCTTGGGAAAGCATGTACGAAGCGATGCAGATGGACAATAGTTTTTCAAGGGCTAAAGCATGTAAGGGTGACTCCTTTGATAAAGAAATGGTCAAAACAGCTGATAACTATCGTAAAAAAGCGAAAAAGATGATTGATACATTAAAAGTTGATTTGTTTTCCCGGAAGCCCGAACAATATCTAGAAGATATACGCGGCTTGAAGGGTTATGTGGAAACACTCGTAGATTTAGTTAAACAGTTTGGTACGATGTTTCAAGCAGCAAAAGCGGAAAAGAACCTCGTTGATTTTTCAGATTTAGAACATTATAGTTTAGCGATTTTATCAGAAATGGGCACCCTCAAGCCTTCAAAAGCGGCATTGGGTTATCGCAAACAGTTTAAAGAAGTACTTGTGGATGAATATCAGGATACAAATTTAGTTCAGGAATCGATTCTGAAGCTTGTAACAGCGGATGGGGAAAACAGCGGGAATCTTTTCATGGTTGGTGATGTTAAGCAGTCCATCTATCGTTTCCGTTTGGCTGAACCGAATCTTTTTCTAGGAAAATATACTCGATTTACACATGACGGAAGCGAAAGCGGTCTTCGAATCGACTTAAATCGTAATTTCCGCAGCAGAAGTGAGGTATTGTCCGGAACGAACTTCTTATTTAAACAGCTAATGGGCATCACGGTTGGTGAAATTGAATATGATGAAGACGCTGAACTAAAAAAAGGTGCGTCCTATCCCGAGGATAAGCCGTATCCAATCGAGCTGACTTTAATTGATAACGCAAACGTTGATTCAGGCAGTTCCGTTGACGAATCAGGTGATGGAGAAGAGTTCGGATTTGATGATGAAGAACTGGAAACTGCACAGTTAGAAGCTAGAATGATGGCAAAGCTGATTAAACAAGCTATTAATGAGAAACAGCAGGTCTATGATACAAAAGCAGGGATTTACCGGGCGATTACCTATCGTGATATGGTTGTGTTACTACGGTCTATGCCATGGGCGCCGCAAATCATGGATGAGTTCAAAAAACAGGGAATCCCTGTGTATGCAAGTCTATCTACCGGATATTTTGAAGCAAACGAAGTAAGAATCATGCTTTCACTACTGAAAACGATTGATAATCCACAGCAGGATATTCCGCTGGTATCGGTGCTTCGTTCACCAATTGTCGGTCTTGATGAGGAAGAGCTGGCACAAGTCCGCTTATTTAATTCAAACACATACTACGAGGCTATGGCTGATTATTATCGTAGAGCTGATCCAGAACAAAATCCAGTGCTGTATGAAAAAGTCTCCTTCTTTTATCAAAAATTAAACGAATGGAGACAGTTGTCACAGCAGACTGCCCTTTCAGATTTAATCTGGCAGTTATTTGGGGATACACGTTTTTATGATTTTGTGGGTGGCATGCCAGGAGGAAAGCAGCGACAAGCTAATTTACGGGCGCTGTATGACCGAGCAAGACAATATGAAACAAGCTCATTTCGTGGGTTATTCCGCTTTTTGCGCTTTATTGATCGCATGCAGGAGCGGGGAGATGACCTAGGTGCAGCACGGACTCTTGGCGAACAAGAAGATGTTGTAAGATTGATGACAATACATGCTTCAAAGGGACTGGAGTTTCCCGTTGTCTTCATTGCAGGTCTTGCTAGACAATTCAATCTAATGGATATCCGGAAATCCTATTTGCTTGATAAAGAATATGGTTTCGCTTCTAAATATGTGGATCCTGAACTGCGTATTACTTATCCTTCCTTGCCGCAGATCGCTTTTAAGAAAAAACAGCAGCTAGAAACGATTGCAGAAGAAATGCGGGTCTTGTATGTCGCACTGACGCGTGCGAAAGAAAAGCTGCACTTAATTGGTACGCTTAAGGATGCAGCGAAAACGATGGAAAAATGGGCAGCATCCGGTCAACATGCTGAGTGGCTTTTAAACGACCATGTGAGAGCGAACGCGAGGAGCTATCTAGACTGGATTGGTCCAGCTGTTTTGCGTCACCGTCACAGTGAAGCGATTAAGCTGGATTATGGAATCTCTTCTTTTCCGTTTACTGAAACAGCATCAGACCCATCAGAATGGGCCATACAAATTGTCGCCGCGAGAGAACTGCAAATGGTTGAGGATGAAGAAGAACTATCGCAAGAAGAACTTCTAGAGCATGTGAAAAAGGGCGATGAAATAGATAGTGTATCGTCGTTTAGCGATCAAGTGGAACGTCAGCTCTCTTGGAAATATGAACATTTTGATGCTTCCATGCATCGTTCTAAGCAATCCGTTTCAGAATTAAAGCGTCAAAATGAATTAAAAGATGAAGCAAGTTCAATGGAACTGCTGCATAAATTTAAACGTCCGATTAGTACACGTCCACAGTTTATGCAGGAAACGTCCATAACCGCTGCTGAAAAAGGCACAATTACGCATTTAGTGATGCAGCATATTGAGTTAGATAAAACGGTGACTAAGGCAGGTATACAGGAGCTTATTAACGATCTAATTCACCGTGAACTGCTTACGGAGGAACAAAGCGTAAGCGTGGATCAAGATGTAGTAGCGGCCTTTTTCCAGCTCCCAATTGGACAACGGCTGCAAAATGCAAAAACTGTCCGCAGAGAGGTTCCATTCACCATGGCGATGGCCGCGGCAGATGCATACGCAGATTGGCAGAATGGTGATGATGAGATATTAGTACAGGGTGTCATCGACTGTATCTTTGAGGACGAGGACGGACTAGTATTACTGGATTATAAAACAGATAAAATTACAGGTCGCTTTGTTCATGGATTCGAAGGAGCAAAAGAGATTCTTGCTGAACGGTATCAAGTTCAGCTGCAGCTTTATACTCGTGCTATTGAAACAATCATGAAAAAGAAAGTGAAGCACCGTTATTTGTTTTTCTTTGACGGAGGTCATTTACTCGAAATTGAATAAAAAAATGGACCAAATCGCTTTGAGATTTGGTCCATTTTTATATGCTTTTTTGAGCTAATTATTTCCGACAATCGGTTGATCAACACCGTTGACATCGAGGACGTTGTTTCCATTAATCCCACTGCCAGTGAAAATGAAAGCCCCTGTGTTGGATGATCCCGAGCCTTCAATAATTTTGGCACTGCTTTTTGGTGAGATGACGATGGTATCACCGAACTGCAAGACGCCACCGCCGACATTTATCACCTGAACGGGTCCAATAATCGCTGGCATGCTACCATTCCTTTCATTCTTAACTTTCTTTCGCTTTAGCAGGAAGTCCTTCATTTATTTCATAGAGCTGCTCTTCCATGTTTTGTTTGTAAGGAACCTGTCTGATGTGTAATATTCTGGATTCCATGGAGGAATGATCGATATTTCCAATTCCGATAATAGAGGAAAGAGTTGCCCCTATGATGTTTATCCGGTTTACTTTAATAAACGGGTTACGATGATTGAACGTAGTTTGAATAGATTCTGTAATTGGTAAATAAACGGAAGGTAAATGAAAAATAGGATGGTCAATGCCATTTGCTTCTTCACCATCGAATACCGACTTATAACGTTGCAGTGCAAATGCTTTAGAAGAGGCTTCTGCATACTTACAGTCGCCGATTTGTAGTAAAGAACTGAAAGACAAAACTTTTAAAGATAAGGAGTTGACCTTTGCTATTCTGCTGAGCATGGCGTCATCCTTTCGGGATAAATGGGAATGCCGGCCCAATAATTAATGATTCTGGAGGGGTATCGAAGGCAGATGAAAGCTGGATGGTTTGCGCATCACCAATTAAGAATAAGGATGAAGCCGATACACCTAATACCTCGATATTATCAACACAGAGTTCGCCATTAACAACGTGAAAATCCATTTAGCTGTTTCCTCCTGTCGTATTCGATGAAGATTGAATAAAGTTTCTGATGGACTGAGTGATGTCACTTTTAATTCGTTCACTAATTTTTTCTTTTACTTGTTCTAGTAAATGGGGTGAACGTTCCGTCTGTGATGTTTGATCAAGATAAAGACTGACACGCTGGGAAAGTTGTTTTTCAATATCGCTTTTAATTAGCTGATGAAAAGATGGATCCAGGTTTTCGCGTTGCTGCTCAGCTGTATCCTGTATTAGTTCATCCATTTCAGCCGCAATAGATGCCGAAACGTCTTCAACAAACTGCTGTCGATTAGGGAATACATATGGCTGTAGAGGTGGATTTGCAGAATTAATGGCCAGCTCCTCAATATTGCTGAGGTCGCTTGGATTTAGTCCGATATTTAGCGTACCCTCAAGCGTTTCGACTTTCAACTGGTCAAACTTATACTCAATTTTTTCAACATTCACTGCTGGTTTGTTTTGGAGTTCTGCTAGTTTTGTTTTCATGAGAGCCAGTTCATTTTCCAGCATTTTAATTCGATAGTCCTGGGTTTCTAAATATCTTTGCATTTGGACTGTATATGAGTAAAAATCATTCTGCATCCGTATTCACCTCGCCTCTTATGCATATATATCGATTCAGTATATGCTAGAACCAAATATAGGTGAATGCCTAAGTTTAGCCAGTCGGCGGGAAAGGAACAAAGCTTTCTCCTTCGTTGTCGAGCTGTGGAGCTGGTTCTGTGTATCCGCCTGTATTAGAAAAAGTCGAAAGAGCCTTAATTACCCCTGAACTGCCAATTTGAAAAACAGACGAATTTCCGATGCTGTTAATCTTTATCATATGGATATGAATGTTTTGTTGGATATTGAAGATCATACAATCCTCCTCCCTGTGTAATAGGGGGATTCCGCCTGCTATAAATTTAAAACAGTCGGCTGGTCAATGGCATCTGTATCGTTGGTATTGGTTGTGCTGGCGGCGTTATAGAGAGAAATCGTCTCGCCAGTATTAAATGACCCTGCACCTGCAAAGGTTTTAGAGGTTGCAAACGGAGATATTTTGAAAACATCACCAATATGAAAAACCCCGCTGCTTCCGACATTAATAACCTGGACTACTCCGACGATAGCTGGCATAGTAATTCACCCTTTAGTAAGAATTCCTAAGACCATTTTATGTTCAAAATCGTTGAAGGTGATTAAACAGCCTAATCAAGATATTTCAGAATCTTCAAAGTAGTCAATGAATGTGGTAAAATATAGTTGATATAAATAATCGAAGGAGTGATTACATGAAGGTCCCATTAGTACTGTCATCTTTTTTAGACAGAGCGGTTTCCCTGTATGGAGAGAAAGAGGCCGTTTTTACAGAAGATAAAGTGTATACCTATACTCAAGTGAATAAGAGAGTGAACCAGCTTTCGGGAGGTCTAAGAAAACTCGGAATCAGTAAAGGTGACAGAGTAGCCTATTTGACACCAAATTCAGCTGAAATGCTTGAAGGTTTTTATGGAATCTTTCAACTTGGCGCTATTATGGTACCGCTAAATACGAGACTAACTCCGGAAGACTATTTATTTATCTTGAATCATAGTGAAGCAAAAGTACTGTTTATCGACCAGCAATTGTACCATCTGATTCAGCCGATTAAGGAAAAATTAGAATGTGTACATACAATCATCGTCCATCATCGAACTGATGATATAAATGAAATCGGTTACAATGAATGGCTGGCTGATTTCCCAGACAACGGATTTGAGCGGGAATTTGTGGATGAAGAGGATGTGTGTAGTCTTCTTTATACGAGTGGTACGACTGGAAATCCTAAGGGTGTGATGCTGACACACCGAAATAACTATCTTCATGCGCTCAGTACAATGCATCATTTATGTGTAAGTGATAAAGATACCCTATTGCATGTGCTTCCGATGTTCCATGTGAATGGGTGGGGATCGCCATTTTATTATACAGCGAATGGAGCTTCTCAAGTTTGTCTGCGTAAAACATCACCAGAAGCGATTTTTCAT
The DNA here is from genome assembly GCF_038002765.1 of Peribacillus sp. FSL H8-0477. Taxonomy (NCBI): domain Bacteria; kingdom Bacillati; phylum Bacillota; class Bacilli; order Caryophanales; family Bacillaceae; genus Peribacillus; species Peribacillus sp. FSL H8-0477. The sequence continues at coordinate 847,082 of NZ_JBBODE010000002.1, forward strand.
GCGATTGAGAAGCATAATGTTACGATTATACATATGGCACCAACCGTCTTAAACGCACTGTTGCAATATTATGATCAGCATACCCCAAGCGTCTCTCGGAATGTCCGCGTAGTGATAGCAGGCTCGGCACCGCCTCCTGCATTTGTCTCCCGAGTTGAAAAAGAGCTTGGCTGGGAGTTTATTCAGGTGTACGGCATGACTGAATCATCACCGCTAAGTCTCATTTCGACAATCCGTTCGCAACACCTTGAATTACCTGAAGAAAAGATTTACCAAATGAAAGCTAAAGCAGGACATTCTATGATTGGCAGTGAAGTAAAAGTGGTCAATGAACATGGTGAGGAAGTAACCCATGATGGGAAGGAAATTGGAGAAGTTATTACTAGAAGTCATGGTGTTATGAAAGGGTATTGGAAGAATGATGAAGCGACAATGGAATCCCTTCGTAACGGCTGGCTGCATACAGGGGATATGGGCGTTATTGATGAAAATGGAACAATTGAAATCGTAGATCGAAAGAAAGATATCATTATCTCTGGTGGTGAAAATATCTCATCGATAGAAGTAGAGGGAATGCTGTATGAACATCCAGCAATTCTTGAAGCGGCTGTAATTGCCGTACCACATGAGAAGTGGGGGGAGACACCGCACGCATATATCGTCCGGAAAGCTAATCAAGAGTTAACGGAAGCAGAGGTTATTGCCTTTACCCGGGAAAGACTTGCCCATTTTAAGGCTGTAACGGGTGTAAGCTTTGTAGAAGAACTGCCGAAGACTGCATCAGGGAAAATTCAAAAAGTTCAGCTGCGGAATGCCTACTGGGAACAACAAGGCATCACTGGTAAATTTGTAAACTAGGTTAAAATAAGCTTGGGGGGAACTAATCCCTCAAGCTTATTTTAGACAAATAATGTTGTGTAGTATGATATCTTTAGAGAGAAAATCCAAAAAAAGGAGTGCAGTAGTGAATAAGGCTATCCAACAAAATCGTATTGAAACCATTGATATTCTTCGCGGCTTTTCCATATTAGGTATTTTCTTAGTTAATATGCCGTCTTTTCATTCACCGTTTATGGATATAGATCCCTTGAATTGGTGGAATCAAAATCCAGATCATCTTTTATACATATTGGTTGATGTAATGGCTCAGGCAAGCTTTTATCCACTGTTTGCTTTTTTATTTGGCTTTGGGGCTATATTATTGGCTGAACGTAGTGCTGCACACGGTCAATCTTTTCCAACGCTTTTTGTAAGACGGATGACGACCTTGTTAGTGATTGGGATTCTGCATGCCTTTTTGGTATGGCACGGTGATATTTTAATTACTTATGCTCTATTTGGCTTTGTCTTTTTACTATTCTATAAATGGAGAGGGAAAACCCTGCTAATCTTTGGATCACTTATGTATATCCTTCCGTTTGCAGCTTTAAGTCTTATGATGCTGCTGATGGTCGCTACAGGAAACTCTTCATCCATGATGGAAACAGATTTCATTCAAGCTGAAGCCACTATGAATACCTACCAGAACGGTAGTTTCATGGAGATTACTGAGCAAAGAATAGCAGATTGGTATAAGGTGAATAATCTTGGGAGTGTATTGATTCTCTTTTTCTCCATTTTCCCGCATTTTCTAATGGGTGCAGGAATCGCCAAACTTAAGTGGCTGCATAATCCGAAACTACATCAAAAAAAAGTAGTATGGATAGCGGTTTTTACCTTCCTAGCAGGCTTTTTTCTGAAAACTCTTCCGTACACGACGGCAGCTAACATGGAAGCAAATATGATACAGGATTTCCTTGGAGGACCGATTGTTTCATTTGCTTATATATTCCTCTTCACCTTAGTGTTTCAACACAGAAAATTGACGAAAATTTTCACACCGATTGCAGCAGTCGGCAGGCTTTCAATCAGCAATTATCTGTTTCAGTCGATTGTAGCTACGTTGATTTTTTATTCTTACGGCTTAGGTATATATGGAGAAATTTCCTTTACGACAGGAATCCTATTCGTTTTCATCATCTATATCGGTCAAATGGCGTTAAGCCTGCTATGGGTGCGGTATTTTTATATCGGTCCAATTGAGTATATCTGGAGATTCTTCACCTATGGAAAACGTCCATTATTTAAAAAATAAGTTTTCAGGGGGCTTTCATGAAGAGGGTAATCATTTTAGGTTGTTGCGGCTCAGGTAAATCAACGTTAGCACTAAAGTTGGCAGAAAAGATCAATAGTGAGGTCATCCATTTAGATACGCTATTCTGGAAGCCAGGCTGGGTACAGTCAAGTTCTGAGGAATTCATAATGCGTCAAGAAAGCCTGCTTACAGGTGATAAGTGGATAGTGGATGGAAATTATCGTGGGACACTTGACCTTCGTCTGGAGCATGCAGATACCGTCATTTATCTTGATTTTCCCACATCGCTCTGCTTATACCGAATTGTAAAAAGAAGAGTGATGTATCAGGGAAAAACACGACCAGATATGGCGGCAGACTGTCCAGAGAAAATTGATCTCGAATTTTTTAATTATGTCCGAACCTTTAACCGAAAAAAAGCACCAGCAATAAAAAAAAGACTAAATGATCTTGAGGGTAAAAAAGTATACCTGTTCAAAAATAGCAGACAAGTTGAACAGTTTTTATACCAAATCTAGATATCTTACTAAGGAGTGTGTCGAAGATGAAATTTGCAACAGTCAAAATCGGCTCTGCCAGCAAGGTAGTCATTGTCGTAGAACAAGGAAAGGTATTATTGCTTCAAGATGCAGCAGAAAAAATGGAATTGGAGGTGCCGAACACGCTGCTCGCTTGTATCGCAGAAGGGGAAGAGTTTCTCAATAAAGCGTCGGCGATCCAACATTGGGCAGCCCATACAGACGATCAAACTGAATTATTTGTAGAAGAAGGAAATTTCGACTGGGAAGCTCCCATTCCGCGTCCGGCAAAAAACATCTTTTGTGTAGGAAAAAATTATGTGGATCATGCACTAGAAATGGGAAGTGAAGCAGACATCCCTGAGCATGTGATGCTATTTTCTAAGGCGCCAACCTCTGTAATTGGACATGGTACTCCCATTCCAAATCATGAAGAAGTAACCAATCAGCTGGATTATGAAGGCGAGCTGGCTGTAGTAATAGGGAAAACAGGCAAAGCCATTCAAAAAGAACATGCTCTAGATTATGTGTTTGGGTATACGATTCTAAATGATATAACGGCACGAGATTTACAAGCAAGGCACAAACAATTTTTATTAGGCAAGAGTCTGGATGGATCCTGTCCTATGGGTCCGTATATCGTGGGAAAATCTGAGATCAATAATCCAAATCAGTTGGATATCGAGACGAAGGTGAATGGAGAAAGTAGACAAAAATCGAATACAAAGCACTTTATTTTTCCAATCGAAGAAATCATTGAAGTTCTTTCTAAGGGAATGACACTTGAACCGGGGGATATCATTGCAACCGGTACCCCAGCTGGTGTGGGAAAAGGGTTTAAACCTCCGCGTTTTCTGACAAAAGGGGATTGTATTGAAATTACAATAGACAAAATCGGAACATTGAAAAATAGTATTCACTAATTGTACACATTTACCGATTTCCGGATAGTCGTTTTTGGTTTTCATAATTTGTCTATGGTATGATAAAAGAGAATACTAAGAGGGGGATTATATACTATGACTCATATGCACCTAACATCGTGGATTCTTGCTATTATTCTTTTTTTCGTAGCAGCCGCGCTGTATAAAAGCGGGAAAACAAAACCGGCAAAAATTACTCATATGATTATTCGTGTTTTGTATCTGGCGATTATCGGTACAGGCTTCGCGTTAATTGGCAGCAGTTTCGGCTTTTATGCAGTAAAACTGATTGTTGGAATCATTGTCATCGGACTTATCGAAATGGTCTTGGTTCGTACTTCAAAAGGGAAAAGCACTGGCGCTCTTTGGATCGCATTTGTCATTGCCTTTGTCGTTGTACTGTACCTTGGTCTATCGTTACCACAAGGTTTCAGTCCGTTTGCATAAAAAAATGGCTTCCCTTTGGGGAAAGCCATTTTTTTTATGATTACGAGTCAGACGGGTTATTTAATTTTTCAATCATAATTCGTTTTCCGGTATTTAACGTAAACTCAAAACGGTCGTGCCTTTTCTCAGAATAAAAGAAGTGATGCTGAACAGCACAAATCTGTGATTCATTGTCAAAGATTAAAAAGTTTACCCCGGATTTAGAATGTACATCCCGCAGAAAGGATAATTGATTATAGCTATATATACAATCATAAATGGAGAAGTCCAGTGAATTAAGAGAAGTCACAAATTGAAAAAAAGAATCATCATCCAATTCTTCTAAAAGAGAATCAAAGGAATAAATCATTTGTTTTCTGATTTTAATTTGCTCTCCATCACTTAAACTAAAGGTTTCACGCCTCAGATTGACAACTCCATTTTCTTCGAGTGTGCCCCGGTACCAATTCCTGCCTCGCTGAACCTCTACTTCCTGGTGAACGTATTCCTCTAAGGAAGAGGCTTCATCTGTTTCGCTATCGAAAAAGATCCACTGTTGATTGATGTTTTCTACTGTGCCTTCTGTAAATGCTCTTGGTTGACGGTCGTATAAGACCTCGCGTTGTTGTTGACTCATAGTCTACCTCCAGAAATGAATGCCTCACCTACTTTTTAGACATAAATCCTTCAAACTATAACCTCGTGATAAAAAGATATAGGACAAATAACCATTTATGTTTAGTTGCATAGTTTATTTTTATAGACTATCCAATTAGCATAATTTGCATGTGGAAAGCCATGAACACATTAATCGTTCGGCTGGTTCATCATTGCAACAGAGAGGACTGATTTAAATGTGCGGGATTACCGGGTGGGTTCATTTTCAACAAAACTTGCTGAATGAGAAAGAAACTGTACAAAAAATGACAGAAACGCTTTCAAAACGTGGACCCGACGATACACAGGTTTGGAGCACCCTGCATGCGTCATTTGGACATCGCCGACTGACTGTTGTCGATCCAGAAGGCGGAAAACAGCCTATGTTAAAAAGTCATGCCAAAAACGAATACGTACTATGCTACAATGGCGAACTATATAACACAGAAGATTTGCGAAAAGAGCTGTTAGTAAAAGGATATTCGTTCAAGGGTCATTCTGATACAGAAGTTTTACTAACTTCCTATATTGAATGGAAGGAAAAATGTGTGGATTACTTTAATGGGATTTTTGCCTTTGCGATTTGGGATGATGCTGAGCAAAAACTATTTATCGCTAGGGATCGCTTAGGAGTTAAACCGCTGTTTTATGCAGAGAAAAATGGAGGGCTGATTTTTGGCTCAGAGTTAAAGGCAATACTATCTCATCGGGATATAAAACCTGAAATAGATAGACAGGGACTCGCAGAAGTCTTTGGGGTAGGCCCTTCTAGGACACCTGGATCTGGTGTGTTTCATGGCATAAAGGAATTGCGGCCGGGACATGCGATGACACTCAGTCAGCAGGGACTGCGTTCTTGGCGGTATTGGAATGTGAAAAGTGAAGAACATCAAGATTCTCTCGGTGAGACTGCGGAAAAGGTGCGTTTCCTTGTCGAGGATGCCGTCACACGGCAGCTTGTATCGGATGTACCGCTTTGTACTTTTTTATCAGGAGGCGTGGATTCAAGTGCAATAACAGCCATCGCTGCCAATGCTTATAAGAAAGAAGGAAAAGGCAGGCTTCATACGTATTCTATAGATTATGAAGACAATGAGAAGTATTTTAAGGCAAATGAGTTTCAGCCCAATTCCGATGGTCCGTGGATTAAGCAAATGTCGGAGACGTTCGATACGGCTCACCATAGTTCAATAATTACGCAAGAACAGCTGGTAAACTATTTGACTGAATCGGTGTATGCCCGTGATCTACCCGGGATGGCTGATGTCGATTCATCATTGTTATGGTTCTGTCGTGAAATCAAGCAGGATTTTGTCGTAGGTCTTTCAGGAGAATGTGCAGATGAAATCTTTGGCGGTTACCCTTGGTTTCACCGAGAAGACGATTTAAATAGACAGGGATTTCCTTGGATGCGCTCAACTGCGGAAAGGGTTTCTTTATTAAAAACAGATTGGCAGGATAAGCTGAAGCTTGAGGATTATGCGATGTCGAAGTATTTGGATACGATAGCTGAAACACCGCGGCTTGATGGAGAAAGCGGGATAGACGCCAAACGTAGAGAACTTTTTTACTTAAACATTCATTGGTTTATGACGACATTGCTTGATCGGAAAGATAGAATGAGTATGGCTGCAAGTCTTGAGGTCCGTGTACCCTTTGCGGATCATCGGTTGGTTGAGTATGTCTGGAATATCCCATGGGACATGAAAATGACAGGAAATCGAGAAAAAGGAATCTTGAGGAAGAGCCTTGAAGGCTTATTGCCAGAAGAAATACTGTATCGCAAAAAAAGTCCATATCCGAAAACACATAACCCAATCTACACGGATAGGGTCCAATCCTGGCTGAAGGATGTATTAACAGACCGGAATTCCATACTTCACGAATTTTTTGATGAGCAAAAACTACAGGAAATTGTAGAATCAAAAGGAAATGCGTTTAAGGTACCATGGTTTGGGCAATTAATGTCCGGCCCGCAGCTGCTGGCACATTTAGCACAAATTCATGTCTGGTTTAAAGAGTATGACATTCAAATTATAGATTCATAATAAAGAGGCTTCCCCCTAGAGTTGGGGAAAGCCTCTTTCTGTTATAAAGTAGTGGGAAAAAGTGGTAACCCCGTCTGGCAAGTGGTTATTCCGGTCTGCAGACCCGTTATTCCCATCTGAGAGTGAGATAATCCCGTCTAGAGACATGTTAATCCCGTCTGGGTGCTAATAAATACCCCGTTGGGTATGTGTGCATGATAAAATCGCGAAACCATATCCTTCAAGGGTAATGGATGAACTAGTATACGATTTTCCTGAATAGATATCTTTTATGTCACCCAGAGGTTCAGTAAGTGAGTACGTTTTTTTGGTATCTGTTGAGTTCACTAGAACAACAACCGACTTATCCTCTGTGTACTTACGGTAGCCAAAGATTCCGTTCGGACTATCGGGCAGCAGGAATTCGATTTCGCCGTCATTTGCCAGTAGACGCTCATTTGTCCGGAGGTTAATCAGTTTTTGAATGTGCTGTTTCATATCCAGATTTTGATCTTCTTCATTCCAAATCATGCATTCACGACAGCCTGGATCAGCACCGCCGCTCATGCCAATCTCGTCGCCATAGTAGAGGCAGGGTGTGCCCATAAAAGTTAGGAGCATGGTATAGATTAACTTAGTTCGTTGTTCATCGTCCGCACATTCTGTTAATATCCGGGGTGTGTCGTGACTGCCAACAAGATTGAAGGTAACTTCAAAGACATTTTTCGGATAATTATGATAGACCTTACTCATATTTTCAATAAATTCCTGGCCAGTAATACTTTGCTTTGCGAGCAGGTTTTTAATATTCGTTGTGAATGGGTAGTTCATAACACCGTCAAATTGATCACCGCGCAGCCAAGCCATCGAATCATGCCAAATTTCTCCGAGAATATAGAGATCACTCTTTATGCTCCGAACTTCTTGACGAAACTCACGCCAAAACTGATGGTCAATTTCATTTGCTACATCAAGACGCCATCCATCAATATTAAATTCCTCAATCCAATACTTACCGACCGTAAGCAGGTAATCCTTTACATCTGGGTTAGCTGTATTTAATTTAGGCATACTTTCTACAAAACCAAACGCATCATAATTAGGACGCTCACCGCCTGTCAGCGGGAAACTGTGGGGATGGAACCAATCTTTAAAGTCCGATTGATCCCCTTTTTCTAATACATCCTGAAACGGAGCAAAGTAATAACCGCTATGGTTGAATACAGCGTCGAGCATGACTTTAATCCCGCGGCTGTGGCATTCAGCAATTAATCGCTTCAGCGTTTCCTTATCACCGAATTGGGGATCAATTTCCATATAGTCGATGGTATCGTATTTATGATTAGAGTAGGCCTTAAAGATAGGTGTGAAATAAATCCCGTTTATGCCAAGGTCCGCAAGATAATCGAGATGTTGCAGAATACCGGCAAAATCGCCGCCAAAAAAGTTATTTACAGTTGGATTTTCACTTCCCCACGGCATTGTTCCTTGAGGATCTAGAGAAGAATCACCGTTCGCAAAGCGTTCAGGGAAGATTTGATACCAGACCGTATTCTTTACCCAATCGGGAGCATCGAATACTTCATTTTCATGCAAGTACGGAATACAGAAATAGAAATCAGTATCTAGTGGAGCTGTTTCATAGAATCCTTTTTCCGTGTAAATCATAGTTTCAGCATCAGATTGAAGTTTAAAACCGTATCGCAGCCTTTTGAAATCTGGCGAAACATATACCTGCCAATAATCAAATACATCGTCACTGCCGGAAAACGCCATCGGCATTTCTTCTATTTGCCACTCGTTATTTTCCCATATGTAAGGATCACCAAATAAAAGTGTAACGTTTTGAACATCTGCCTTTTTTGTACGAAGTCTGATATGGAGGGTGTTTGTATTGATTGAATAAGCAAAATTATCGCTAGGACGATGATAAACAGCGGATTTTTCCATGTGAACACTCCTTATGTATCCGTTTTATAGTGAATCTGAATGATATCTACAAAATAGCAGAGAAGTAAATTTTATACAAGATTAATAACCTAGTGAACGGAACGATATCTATTACATAGAGCAGCTTAAATATGTCCGGATTTAGAAGAAAAGTAAAAATTAAAATAAAAATATAAAAAAAGGATTGTATAATATAGGGAAAATTGTATAATAAACTCATAGGTTGTGCAATCGCTTTCACATTTTTCGTTTATAAGAGCGAACTTAGTTCTTGTAACGCTAATGCTGTAATGACAGTAATAGAATAAAAGATGAACGTTTCTAGTATTGTTTTGATAGCGGTTACATATTTACGTTTGTTTTGCCATTTGTGCAAACGATTGTCCGACTTAAAAGCTAGATTCATAAATTACAGGGGGTCACAAAAATGAAAAAACTTTTTACACTCGTCACCATGATGATCATGGTTGTTGGGCTGCTCGCTGCTTGCGGACCAGATCGTGAAGAGCCGGCAAAGTCAGGTAAGACGAATGATAAAGAAAAAGAAACAACGACAGAAGAAGCAAAACCAGAAAAACTGGTTGTTTGGGAAGATGTAGACAAATCAGTAGCGTTAAAACCAGCTATTGAATCTTTCGAAAAAGAATATGGGATCAAAGTTGAATTTAAAGAATTAAATATGGCTGATAAGATGCGTGATCAATTACGTTTAGACGGTCCTTCTGGAAATGGAGCAGACGTTGTTACATTGCCGCATGACCAAATTGGTCAAGTTGTTACTGAGGCCTTGATCCAAGAACTTAAAGTTGAAGATTCTGTACTGAATACGTTTACTGAAGCTTCTATAACAGCACAGAAATACGATGGTAAGCTTTATGGCCTGCCAAAAGCTACGGAAACACCAGTTTTCATCTACAATAAAAAGGTAATGCCTGAAGCCCCAGCTACGATGGACGAGCTTTATGCAAAAGCAAAAGAGTTAACGAAAGATAAACAATACGGCTTTAATGCAAAATGGGATGACTTCTACTTCGCTCACGGTGTAATCGGCGGAATGGGCGGATATGTATTTAAAGAAACAGATGGTGCTCTTGATCGTGAAGATATTGGTTTAAACAATGAGGGAGCTGTTGAAGGAGCTGCCTATATTCAAAAATGGTACAGTGAAGGCCTTTTCTCTAAAGGAATTATTGGAGACAGCGGCGGAGCAACAATGGACGGTTTATTCAATGAAGGAAAACTTGCGTCTGTTATGAATGGACCATGGGCATTCCAAAGTATGAAGGATGCAGGAATTGATATTGGTGTTACTGCTATGCCGACTCTTCCAAATGGCGAGCATATGAAAACATTTATGGGTGTAAAAGGATGGCATGTTACTGCCTTCACGAAAAACCCATACTGGTCTACAAAATTAGTTGAATGGTTAACAAATGAAGAAAACGCAAAAATTCGTTTTGAAAAAACGAAAGAAATTCCACCAGTTAAAACAGTTATTGAAGATCCAATCATTGCAGCTGATCAAGGTGCAAAAGCAGTGGCTGAGCAATCTCAATACGCTGTACCGATGCCTAATATTCCAGAAATGGGAGAAGTATGGGATCCAGCGAAAATCGCATTAGAAACAATTGCAACGGGTAAAGCTGATCCAAAAGAAGCAATGGACAATGCAGTAAAAACAATTAAAACAAATATTGAAACAAATCACCCAGCAAAATAAATAATTAAGGGCTTTGGCTTTCCTCTAAAGGGGACAGCCTTTGTCCATCTTAGTAAGGCAAGCGTTTGCACGAAAAAGTAATTGATTCTCCTAGGAAGAAAGGGAGGCCTGTATTTAATGGACAGCATACCTTCAACAACTAAAACACCAATTATCCCGCCTTTGAAAACAAAACATGGTCGAAATGCCGCACTACTTTCAATTATTCCAGGATTCGGCCAGTTTTATAATAAACAGTTTATGAAGGGGATTATTTTCTTAATCCTTACCGTAGCATTTTTTAGCAGCTTTTATTCAACACTTAACTGGGGGTTTTGGGGGCTCTTTACCTTAGGAACCATTCCAGGGGTGGATCACTCCGTTTTTCTTCTTGTAGATGGAATCATCGCACTGCTTGTCGCACTTATAGGTCTGCTCATTTATGCTGTTAATATATATGATGCGCTGAATAATGGGCGGAAACGAGACAAGGGTTTATCCTTAAATAGTGTGAGAGAACAATATCATAACCTGTTAGACAATGGTTTTCCGTATTTAATGATATCGCCAGGATTTCTATTACTAATATTTGTGGTTATTTTTCCAATATTATTTGTAATCTTACTATCCTTTACCAATTACGATTTATACCACTCACCACCGGCGAAGCTTGTTGATTGGGTAGGTATTCAAAACTATATTGATATTTTCAGTTTAGATCTTTGGAGAAAAACCTTTTTTGGTGTTCTCGGCTGGACCATTGTGTGGACATTCGGAGCCACTACTCTGCAAGTCGCAATTGGTGTATTCCTAGCCATTCTCGTTAATCAAAAGGATCTTAAAGGAAAAGCAATTATTCGGACCTTTTTAATTTTGCCATGGGCAGTTCCAGCTTTTATCTCGATCTTGATCTTTTCAGGGATGTTCAATGAAACCTTTGGGGTCATTAATAATGGAATTCTCGCATCGCTGGGAATTGATGCCATTCCATGGATGACAGAAGAAATGTGGTCTCGGGTCGCGCTGATCCTTATTCAATCTTGGCTGGGCTTTCCGTTCATATTTGCCATGACTACGGGAGTATTGCAGTCGATTCCAGAAGAATTATACGAAGCTGCTACAGTAGACGGAGCATCGATTTGGCAGAAGTTCCGCAGTATTACCCTGCCAATGGTTCTCTTTGCTACCGCACCGATTATGATTACCCAGTATACCTTTAACTTTAATAATTTCAACGTCATCTTCCTCTTTAATGGAGGAGGTCCAGCATTACCAGGACAAAATGCCGGCGGCACGGATATCTTAATTTCGTGGATTTATAAGCTGACGATGACATCTGCTCAATATGGGAAAGCTGCTGCGATTACCATGCTATTATCACTAATTGTAGTTACGGTTGCCCTATGGCAATTTAAACGGACTAAATCATTCCAAGAGGAGGATATGATGTGATGAGTGTAAAAACAAGTAAAATTATCCGCTTAACGGTCTCATATCTGCTTCTCCTTTTGGCTGTATTTATTGTTGTGTACCCGCTTCTATGGGTAATTGGTTCTTCCTTTAACCCTGGACAAAGTCTTTCTGGGTCGTCCATGTTTCCTAAAAATCCAACGTTAGCTCATTATCAATACTTGTTCGATACTGAGAAGTCTAACTACCTTAACTGGTACTTCAATTCAATGAAAATCAGTATCTCAACCATGATCCTTGCGGTGATTGCGGTATCCTGCACAGCATATGCCTTTTCTCGCTACCGATTTATCGGACGGAAGAATGGATTGTTAACATTCTTGGTCTTGCAAATGATTCCAAACTTTGCAGCTTTGATCGCCATTTTTGTTTTAGCGAATCGTACTGGATTACTTGATACTCATTTAGGGTTAATTCTTGTATATGTCGGCGGCCAAATTCCAATGAGTACCTGGCTGATGAAGGGATACTTAGATACAATTCCAAAAGAGCTTGATGAATCAGCGAAAATGGATGGAGCGGGGCATTTCCTTATTTTCAGAAAAATTATTATGCCATTGGCAACACCAATCGTAGCGGTTGTCGCACTCTTTGCCTTCATTGCGCCATTTGGTGATTTCATTCTCGCCCGAATTTTACTTCGTTCGGAAGAGAAATTCACCATGGGTGTTGGACTATACGAAATGGTTGCTAAGCAATTTGGAAATGAATTTACGACTTTTGCGGCAGGTTCTGTTTTAATTGCTCTTCCAATTGCCGGCTTATTCCTAATGTTCCAGAAATATTTCGTTTCGGGTTTGACGGCAGGGGGCACAAAAGGCTAATCTTAAAGGCGTAAAGAAGTTTAAGTAGGGGGAACGGTAATGAAAAAAAGCGTGTTTTTAGTCGTTTTAATTCCGTTTCTTCTTTTTTACGCCATGCCAACAGGTGCAGCTGAAAAAGAAGGAAGAGAATGGCAAGATGAAGTGATTTACTCGATTATGGTTGACCGTTTTAATAACGGCAGCAGTGAGAACGATAAAAATCTCGACGTAGACGATCTAACTGCTTATAACGGGGGAGATTTTGCAGGCATTACAAAGAAATTAGATTATTTAAAGGATATGGGATTCACGTCCATATGGCTGACACCTATCTTTGACAATGAAGAAGGCGGTTACCACGGCTATTGGATTAATGACTTTTACAAAACCGAAGAACATTTTGGAACAATAGAAGAATTTAAGACCTTAGTTAAAGAAGCACACGATCGTGATATCAAAGTTATTCTTGATTTTGTTGTGAATCATGTAGGACCCAATCACCCTTTTGTAAGTGACCCAGAGAAAAAAGATTGGTTCCACGAAAAGAAAGAAATTACGAACTGGAAAGATCAAGAGGAAGTTGAAAATGGTTGGATTTATAATCTGCCGGATTTAAATCAGGATAATCCAGAAACAAGCGACTATCTAATTGATGCGGCTAAGTGGTGGATTAATGAGACGGATATTGACGGCTATCGTCTTGATACGGTTAAACATGTTCCAAAGACCTTTTGGACAAAGTTTGCGAGTGCAGTGAAAGAAGAGAAAAAAGATTTCTTTTTAATTGGTGAAGTATGGGATAAAGATCCGACTGTTATTGCAAGTTATCAGGATACAGGAATCGATGGGTTTATGGACTTTGCACAAAATGACAGTCAGCGGACTGCTTTTCAAAAAACAGACCAATCATTAAGTTGGCTTTTCTCTAATCTAGAACGGAACGAAACAATGTTTAATAAGCCTGAATTACTCGGTCAATTCATTGATAACCATGATATGTCTCGCTTTACTAGCTTGGCTGCTGCTAATAATAATCATCCAGGAACACGCTGGAAGCAGTCATTAGCTTATATGTATACAACACCGGGTATCCCTATTATCTATTATGGATCCGAAATTGCGTTAAATGGCGGAGAAGATCCAGATAATCGAAAACTTATGGATTTTAGAACAGATAAAGAATTGATTGAATATATTACGAATCTCGGCAGGTTACGAGCAGAGTTGCCAAGCCTAACCAGAGGGGATACAAAACTGCTGTATGAGAAAGACGGGATGGCGGTATTCAAACGTACCTACCAAGAAGAAACGATTGTCGTTGCGTTAAATAACACAAAAGCTACGCAAACAGTTGTACTTGAAAAAGGGATGATTGAGAAGGATAAAGAGTTAAAGGGCTTGCTTCAAGGAGACTTGGTTCGTAGTGAGGGAGACACCTATAAGATTATTATCGATCGAGAAGAGTCAGAAATATATGCTCTTACTGATAAAACGGGTATAAATAAAACGTTTTTATTTGCGATAGCCGGTATTCTTGTCCTATTTGCTATTTTCATCGTCATGCTTATAAAACGAGCTAAACGTAAGGAATAACAGATAATTTCCCCCTTTCGAACAAGGCAGCCTAACTTTCACACAAACAAATGGTGAAGGACGATGCAACTAAGAGTTTGGGAGGGGTACATATGGAAAGAAAATGGTGGAAAGAAGCAGTCAGCTATCAAATCTATCCAAGGAGCTTTATGGATAGTAATGGAGATGGCATAGGGGATTTAGAGGGTGTTAGGTCAAAACTGGATTACTTAAAAGAGCTTGGAGTTGACGTTATTTGGATTTGTCCATTTTATAAATCACCAAATGCGGATAACGGGTATGATATTAGCGATTACCAAGCTATTTCGGGTCAGTTCGGTACGATGGAGGAATTTGATACCTTACTCTCAGAGGTACACAAACGAGGAATGAAGTTAATTCTTGACCTAGTGATTAACCATACAAGTGATGAGCATCCTTGGTTTATTGAATCTCGTTCAGCAATAAATAATCCCAAACGTGACTGGTATATCTGGCAGGATGGCAAAGGGGATCATGAGCCAAATAACTGGGAAAGTATTTTTTCCGGCAGCTCGTGGGAATACGATGCCAATACCCATCAATACTACATGCATATCTTTGCGATTAAACAACCGGACTTGAATTGGGAAAATGAGGATGTCCGTCATGCGCTCTACAAGATGGTTAATTGGTGGCTGGATAAAGGAATTGATGGATTCCGTGTTGATGCCATCAGTCATATAAAAAAACGCGAAGGTTTCCCTGACATGCCTGAAAATGGCGAGAAATATGTGGAAGCGTTTGATATGCATACGAACCAAACGGGAATCCATCAATACCTTCACGAGTTGAAGGAGGAGACGTTTGCTAAGTACGATATCATGACTGTTGGAGAAGCGAATGGTGTGAGTATAGGTCAAGCTGAGGATTGGGTTGGAGAGAAAAACGGGAAGTTTAACATGATTTTTCAATTTGAGCATCTTTCTCTTTGGGATAAGGAAGTCGATCACACAGTAGATGTCCTCAGCTTAAAACGAACACTGACCAAATGGCAGGATGGTTTATCTAACAAAGGCTGGAATGCACTATTCCTAGAAAACCATGATCAGCCTCGCAGTGTATCAAGCTGGGGAGATGATTCAATTTACTGGAAAGAAAGTGCGAAAATGCTTGGCGCATGCTACTTTCTTATGCAAGGCACCCCTTTTATCTATCAGGGCCAAGAAATTGGCATGACAAATGTTCAATTCGAATCGATAACTGATTATGATGATATTGGGATGAAGAATTTCTATGACATTGAAGTGGCGAAGGGTCGTCCTCAAAGTGAAGTAATGGAAATCATTTGGCGTAAGGGGAGAGACAATTCACGAACCCCTATGCAGTGGACAAATCATGAACACGGCGGTTTTACAACGGGTACTCCATGGATGAAAACGAACCCCAATTACCAAGTAATTAATGTTGCCAGTCAGCTTGAGGATGAAGAGTCCATTTATCATTTTTATAAAAAAATGATTCATATCCGCAAAGCGCATCCAGTTTTTGTTTATGGGGAATATCAGTTATGGCTTGAGAATGATGAAGATGTGTATGTGTACACACGGACGCTTTCAAACCAGTTGGCTGTAGTCATTTGTAATTTTAGAAATAAACAAGCTGATCTTGTTTTGCCAACACTGCCTGAGGGCCAGTCGACGTTACTGCTAGCCAATTATCAGGACTGTTCAAATGAATTAACGAGTTTTGTTTCACTCAAACCATTTGAAACAAGAGTGTATCTATACGAATAACTGAGAGGTGGAGATCATGTTAATGACTCCGCCTTTCTTGGCAAATAGGTTGATTTTTGGAAAGGAGAGAAACTCGATGGCGGTTACCATTAAGGATGTAGCAAAATTAGCAAATGTAGCACCTTCAACCGTGTCACGAGTAATTGCTAATAATCCACGCATCAGTGAAAAAACAAAGCTCCGTGTCCGGGAAGCAATGAAAAAACTTGGGTATCATCCGAATTTAATAGCTAGAAGTCTAGCAAGCCAATCTACTAAAGTAATTGGTCTTGTATTTCCTTCATCGGATATATTCTTTCAAAACCCGTTTTTCTCGACTGTGATTCAGGGGTTGAGTGAAGGCGCTCATGAGAAGCAGTACGCCCTTCAAATGAGCACAGGTAAAACTGAAGAGGAAATTTTTGAAGGCGTTGTGCATATGGTCCAAGGCGGAAGAGTAGACGGAATCATTCTCTTATACTCGCGAGTGAACGATCAAGTGCTCAACTATTTACGAGATCGGGATTTTCCTTTCCTCGTCGTTGGAAAGCCCTATGAATGTGCGGAAGAAATCACTCATGTGGATAATGACAATTGCCGGGCATCAAGAGACGCTGCTGAGTATCTGCTGGGTCTTGGACATACCAAAATCGGTTTTATTGGCGGCAGTGAGAAATTAGTGGTAACCATCGAACGACTCTTAGGATATAAGGAAGCTTTGCGGGAAAATGGGCTGCCAATCCTGCCTGAATATATCATTCACGAAGAATTTCATCGAGAAGGCGGACAGGATGCCGTAAAAAAACTCCTATCATTAGACATACCGCCAACAGCATTTGTCGTCACAGATGATATTATGGCGCTCGGAGTCGTGAATACATTAGTTGAAATGAATATCAAACTGCCGGAACAAGTATCGGTTATCAGCTTTAATAATGTTTTATTAGCAGATATGTCGAGACCACCGTTAACTTCTATTGATATTAACATTTTTGAATTGGGCTACCAGGCGGCTAGAAGTCTAATCCAAATGCTAGAAAACGACAATGAACCTGTGAAACGAATTATCATTCCACATCAGCTTGTCGAACGGCTATCTTGTGAGAGAGCAGAAACCAAACTGGTCGCACATAAATAAGAAACCAGAGAGTTGTAATAACTCTCTGGTTTTTTTCGTGTTTCTTCTATTATAGAAGACGCACGTCTCAATATAGAGAATAATTGGTAAGTGATGGTAATTAAAGAAGTATATGTAAAATTATGTTTATAAAACAATATTGGTTTTTTATTGTATAAATTTAACTATATTACTTTTTTTAAGTATATCCGCTCATGTCTGGATAAAGAAAATAATAAATGGACTGCAGATCTAACTAGTTTTGTAGCATGGATCACGACTTAGTGAGAAATTGTATCTAGTATAAAATAACCAGGAATATAGTCGTATTCCTATTCTATCAAGGATATTTTGAGGTAGTACTTACTAGATTCACAAAAATGATTACATAAATTTTAACTAAAAGAAGAAAAATATGGTAATTTTTATCATAATTATGTATAATTTAATATAAATTTTGAAACCAATTGAAGAAAAATGTGTTAATTTAATCAAAATAATGTATAATGAAGATATTAAAGGATGAAGGAGGGGGCTTACGACACAGGGAAAAAAATAAAATGTTAATTATCACTAAATAATTGTCTCTTTATACCGATATAACATTTATGAAACTAGTTAGATAGTTTCACTCTGATTTCTGTCGAATATAGCAAACTACTTTTAATGTCCATTTAATAAGATTTGTGAAATTAGTTATTGTGCCTCTTTAGTATTTGGATGTTTCAAACTAATTAATGGTACTTATATAAGATCTAAACCTACTTGATAGGTATTTGAAAGGGGAACTACAACAAACATGAGTAAAAAGAAAGCAATTAAAATTACAACGGCAACTGCAATTGCCGCATCAGCATTCGTAGCAGTAGCACCAACACAATCTGAGGCTGCAACTAGCTCAGTTGACAAAGCAATCACAAAAGCAACTAACCAAATGGCGAAAGCTTACGATACTTACCACAAAACAGCTAAGAACGAAAACAAACTTCCTAAAACTGCAACAATCAGAAAAGAAGTTAAATTAGCTCAAGAATACTATGCAGCAGCAACAAAAGAAATCGCTAAAAACGGCGGAAGCAAAACTAAAAAAGCTGCATTCACTAAAAAATTAGATACTAAAAAGAAATACCTTAACCGTGCAGAAGCTTACCTAGCTGCAATCAACACAAACCTCAACCCAGCTAAAACAACTTTCACTACAGCTGTTGAAGCAGGAAAAGCTAAAAATGTTGAAAAAGCTAAAACTGCCCTAGTTAAAGACGTTGATGCTTTCAAAGCAATCGTAGCTAAAATTTACGGACCAGACGTTCGTGACTTACTACTAGAAAAATACGCAACTCCAGCAACTGAACTTTCTAACTCTGTAAACGACGAATTAAAAGTTTACGCAGCTTACAAAGCTATCGAAGCTGGTAAATTTGCAGATCTAGAAGAAACTGCTAAAAATATCGACAGTGTTAAAGCTGAAGTTGAAATTCTTAAAGGCAAAGATACTAAACTAGCTAAAACACTTGTTGAAGTAGTAGCTAAAAACATCAAAGCTTTTGAAGATAAACAAGTAACGACTGTTAAAGAAGTAAATGCAATTAACGCTACTACAGTTGCACTAACTGGTACTGGCTTAGATAAGCTAAAAGCTGAAAACTTCTCTTTAGAAGGAAATAAAGTAACTAGCTATAACGTGAACGCTGAAACTGGTGTAGCTACATTAACTTTTGAAAACAAATTCGAATCAGCTAAAGAACAAACGGTAAAACTTACTGAAAAAGTTGAAGGTGAAGCTGATAAAGTGTCTGAAATTAAATTCACATATACAGTAGAAGTTAAATCAGTTGAAGCTAATGCATTAACTGTTGATAACGATACAGCTAGTCAAAAGTTATCTTTCAAACTTAACGGTGAAACAGTAGACGCTGATGGTGAATACCTTAAAGCTTCTGGTTATACAGTTGAATTCCAAGCTACAACTGGAGTATTTGTTGGTGGTACTACCAATTCTTCAACAGGTGAACTAGCAACTAATTTAACTCAAGATACTAAATTTGCTTACAAAGTAGTTATTTCTGATAAAGATGGTAAAGAAGTAGCTGAATCAGCCTTAGTAGAAGTTAAAGTTGTAGACAAATCAGACGTTGTTACAAGCATTGACAAGTTAGATGTTACTAACGGTACTATCAAGCTTTCAAGCAACACTGTAACTTTAGGTGAAAACTTCGCTATTGATAACGTTGTTGGTAATAAAGCTGACGGTACAAAAGAGGCCGATATCACAAGCCTTGTAGAATTTTCTTCTTCTAATAAAGATGTAGCACTTGTAGATTCTACAGGTAACATTCTACCAATCAAGGCAGGTACAACAACTATTACAGTTAAATCAGGTGATGCAACAAAATCATTCACACTAACTATTGCTTCAGATGCACGTACTGCTAAATCAGCTACTTTATCTACTTCTACTCTTAAATTAGTTGAGAATGGTGATAATGGTTCTGTTGGTGTAGTAGTAAAAGACCAATATGGTGACGTTTTTGAAGGTCTAGATCTTTCTAGAGTAACTTACGAATATCCTCAAGTAACTGTTAACGGCACAGCTACTAATATTGTTTCTGTAACAGGTACAACTACAGATGCAGAAGGTAAAGCTGCTTTGACAGTAGCACCGGCTGCTGCGGGTGCAGGTGTAGTGAAAGTTAAAGTTGGTAATAATGTTGTAGCTTCATTGAATGTTTCTGTATCAAAAGATACAGCAGTAGCATCTCGTAAACTTGAATTAGTTGATGCTAGTAAAGATACTAAACTAGATATTTATGCTAATGAAACTCCTGATAACGAAGTATCATTTGTTTATAACAAATACAATGCTGCTGGTTTCTTATTAGGTAAAGAAAGTGCTGATATTGCTACAACTGGACAAAAATATACAGTTACAGTAGACGAAGCTACTGATAAAGATATTATTGATGTTGCTGTTGTTGATGGTGTTATTACAGTAACTGCCAAGACTGATGTGGGAACAGCTAACCTTGTAATTAAAGAAGGTTCTGTTACTCGCGAGAAACTAGCGATTACTGTTAATAACTCAACTCCTACTGTTTCTGAAGTTACTCTTAAGAATGCTGATAAAGTTATTACTCCTGGTACTGACATTACAGCAAGCTCTGTATTGACTTTGAAAGCAGACTCAGGTGATGATATCGTTCAAAATATCACACTATCTGCTACAACTTCAAAAGCTGTCCGTCTTGATGAAACTACAGGTAATATCTACCTAGACACTGACGCTAATGGTGCTTATGATGAATCAGAATTAGTAGTTGGTACTGTCTCTATCACAGAAAATATTGCTGCAATTGCTGTAGGCACTACTATTGCAACTACTGCTGGCGATAAAGGTAGCGTGGTTTATGCAGTTAAAAATGCAAGTGGTAAAGTAATTGCTACTACTGTAGTAGATGTAGAAGTTCCAGCTGCTAACTAATTTGACATCACATTTTTGAAGTAATCTATTTCTAGTAGGCACCTCAACGTATAGTTGAGGTGCTTTTTTAGTGCGCCCGGCATGGGTGCAATCTATAGGGGGGGGGAGTCCCGAACCATGAAGGCAGTAGTAATGGTTAGCTTAATGCAAGGATGTCCACGGTGACGTGGAATCTGAAGGAAGCAAGCGGCAAACCGCCGGTCTGAGGAACACGAACTTCACACGGGGAACTTCAAAAGGGCGGAGCAGATAAAGGCACAAATAGACTATTTATCCACGTAGAAAGGATATCAACAATGTTAATGGAACACATAGTAGAGCGGGAAAACTTAATACGGGTATTAAAGCGTGTAGAGGGAAATAAGGGAAGCCATGGAAAAGATGGAATGCCGGTTCAAAACCTGAGACCGCACCTCGTAGCAGCGTGGCATAGCATGAAAATATCCCTACTACAGGGTACTTATCAACCGCAACCCGTTCGTCGTATAGAAATCCCGAAACCAAACGGCGGTGTTCGGTTATTGGGTATCCCTACTGTCCTAGATCGTTTCATTCAACAAGCCATTGCCCAGATATTGACCAAGATATATGATTCTTCAGAGAATAGCTATGGATTTTGCCCTAACAAACAGGGACACCAAGCCGTTCGAAAGGCAAAATCCTATATAACCGAAGGTTATACATGGGTAGTAGATATGGACTTAGAGAAATTCTTCGATAAAGTGAATCATGATAAACTCATGGGAAAGCTTGAGCAGAAAATTGAAGATAAACGAGTTCTAAAACTGATTCGTAGATTCCTGCAAGCAGGGATTATGATTGAAGGGCTATTCCATAAGAGTAATGAGGGAACTCCGCAAGGAGGACCCTTAAGTCCTCTATTATCTAATATCATGTTGGATGACTGAATAATTTGAAACTGCCCTGAATAAAGGAGATAACTTGGAAGGAAAAACAGTATCAGTTAAAGTAGTTGAGATTGTATCTGTTAGTGCTTTTGGTTACAATATCCAGACTGGAAAGCATTTGGATTTTGTGTCAACTGACATTCCGAATCTTAAAAAAGGAGATAAAGTAATTCTTAAGGCGAAGGAAGTAAAAAGTGCATTGGGCTAATTTGTCATTACTGATGAAAAGCAGTAATTTGATTAAAAAAAAAATCACCAACAAAAAAACGCATACGAAATCCGTAAAGGATTTCGTATGCGTTTTTTGTAGAAAAGAACCTTGATAAGAATGAAATTCCCTGACCTGACCATTACTATTATGGTGGAGCAAGGCCTCAATCAAAAATTGTTTCTATTAAAAATCGATTAGAGTTAAAAGACATGCTTCAACTCCTTGAGGTAAATGTATTGAATTTGAAGATCCAGATAAGAGATTGAACGAATCATTAATGGATATTTTTGATGAAATAATGAAAATTATGGGTGCCGTTGATTGAAGTAACCTTTCTGATGAGCTAATATATCGTAAACCATACAATGAGGTCATCAACGTGAAGAGTGATTGTCCGATTCGTCATATCTATTCAGAAAAAGGTTGGTTTTATCAAATGGTACAGTATCGTAATCATTTTAGAGGAATAGAAAATATTCATAGCATGTCTCAGAAGAGGAACTGTTTAGACAATTGACTAATAAAATGTTTTTCGGATTGATGAAACAAGAAATGTATTCGGCTAGGCCTATAAGAGCTTTTAAGAGCTAATACAAGAGATAGTTGAGTATATAGATGTCCAGTTGAGTATCAAATGAAGAAGCTTAAATAATGAATAAGTGTATAAATGAAAAAATTCGGAGTGATTCTTCACTCCGAATAAAGTCTATTTATTCAATCTATAAAAGAAATGATTATGTATTCCTACTATTTCTGAGAATCAGATGTTGGTTTTACAGGGGGTAATTTTCCTGGACCGCCAGGCTCAATTTCATCTAAAGTAAGTGGTGTTAGGTCTTCAATTTCCTTATCCGTTAAGGGAACATCTCCTTTAGTCTGTTTCTTTACTTGTTCGACAACAGCGCCGTGATCTGCTACTTCTTTATTGGCTTGTTGAACTTGTTTTTCTAGTTCAGCAACTAATTTATCAGCTTCTTCTGCTTTTATTTTTGCTGTTTTTATATCAGTTTCTAATGCTGCTATTTTTCCATTAGCTGTAGCAAGTTCGGCTGCTTTTTGGTCATATTCTGCTGTTTTAGCAACAAGAGCGGCTTTGGTAACTGCTAATTCTTCTTTTGATTTGTTTAAATTTATTGTTAATTTTTCGATCTCTGATTGTAACATAGCTACATCTTTTGTAAGACTTTCTTTTTCGTAAGTCAAATCATAAACTCGCGATTCTAAATCAGCAATCGTTTCATTCTTTGTTTCAATCAATGTATTTGCATTAGCGATTTTAATGTTAGCTGTAGTCTTTAAAAGACCAAATTGTTGGAGGAGAGAACCTTCGTTTTTTTCGTAGTTTGCTAGTTTAATTCCTGCTTCTTTAACAAAAGTTGATGCTTGTTGAAGGGTGCTTGTACCAGTAAATAAAAGTCCTGCCCCGCCTAAAGTAAATCCTCCAGCTAAAACACCTATTGCTATCTTACTTGTAAGTAATCCCATTAATTTCATCTCCTAATCTTGTTTTATAAATGCGTATAATATACAGAATGTTCGCTTCATCTATGTATGCAATTTTTTACATCCAACCACCTCCTTTAATGTATAAATAACCAACGATTGATCTTACTATTCTTTTTCTCTTTAATTGTCCGCGTTGTAGATAATCCTCAAATACTAACAAAGTATTTTATATTTAGTGATTCAACTGTTATTGCTAGTTTCTCGTAAAACAAGTTCTTAATAGAGAACAACGAGACAAGTTCGTATTAGTCTAATTACTAAAGGAGTGAAGATATGAGTGCATAACTCCATGAATTAATATCCTTTTTATACCAATAGGTAGATTTTATTTCTTTATAAAGAACAAGTCAAGCGTTTTTAAGAATGTTTTGATAGAATTTTAGAAAGGTAATAATCTGGAACATTTAAGGTAACCAAGATTATTGTGAAAAAAGATAGGTTTGAACCTAGCCTATAGAAAACTTAAAATTGTGAAGAAGTGGAAAATAACCAGGAGGGTAAAGTTAAAACAGGCTCAACCAACTAGATGCCATTTCAAAAAGGCAGCCCACCAGGTCCCCAAGACCCAACAAGCTGCCTGTTTTTTTATTTACCCATTCACAACAGTTCCGCCATTGACATGTATAACTTGTCCGCTGACATAGGATGCGTCTTCACTTGCTAGGTATACGTAGGCTCCTGCTAGTTCCTCAGGCTGTCCTGCGCGTCCCATTGGGGTGTTTGTGCCAAACTTGGCTACTTCTTCGTCTGAGAAGGATGCAGGGATGAGTGGGGTCCAGATTGGGCCTGGTGCGACTCCGTTTACACGAATGCCATCTTTGGATATGGAGTTGGAGAGGGCTCGTGTGAAGGAGAGGATGGCCCCTTTGGTTGACGAATAATCGATTAGGGTTGGATTTCCTTGATACGCTGTGATTGATGTTGTATTGATGATGCTGCTTCCTTTTTTTAGATGTGGTAATGCTGCTTTGGTTAGATAGAACATGGAGAAGATATTCGTTCTAAATGTTTTTTCTAGTTGTTCAGCAGTAATATCAGTCAGGCTTTGCTGTACATGCTGTTCAGCTGCGTTATTGACTAGGATATCCAGTGATCCAAAGGTTTCTATGGTTTGCTTAATTACGTCCTGACAGAAGGTTTCATCACCGATGTCTCCGGCTAATAGTAAGCATTTTTGCCCTTCTTTTTCGACTAATTCCTTTGTTGTCTTAGCATCTTCGTGTTCATCTAAATAAACGATGGCAACATCTGCGCCTTCTTTTGCATAGTAGATTGCCACGGATTTACCAATCCCGCTGTCGCCGCCAGTTATAATGGCGGTTTTTCCTTTTAATTTACCGCTGCCCTTGTAGGATTCTCTGACAGAATCTGGTTCAGGAGTCATTTTGGTTTCAGTACCCGGTTGATGTTCTTGATGTTGTGGTGGAAAACCTTGTTTATCTTGTTTTTGATTGCTACTCATACATAATCCCTCCAATTTTTTGTCTATATTTTGTTATTCCTCACTCTTGAAAAAATAAAACATGGAAATACCTAGATAATGAAAAAAAGTTAGAAGGGTAGTCTATTCATGACATCAAAATAAAAAAATCTCCATGCTTGGCATGGAGATTGCTTTATCTATAGTTGATAAATTGAACATCGATGGATAAGTCTGCGCCGCGAATGGCTGCGATGGCAGCTTGCAGGTCATCACGGTTTTTTCCAGTTACCCGGATTTGATCATCTTGAATTTGGGTCTTGACTTTAATGCCGCTGTTTTTTATGATAGTATTGATTTTTTTCGCTTGTTCTTTATCAATTCCTTGAATCAGTTTGGCACGTTGACGGACATTTCCGCCTGAAGCACCTTCGATTTTCCCATAATCAATATTACGAATCGGGACATCACGTTTAACCAGCTTGCTGATTAAGACATCTTTCAGCTGATCTAATTTGTACTCATCATCAGAAACCAAGACAAGTTCCTCTTTGTCGAGAGTAATATCACTTTTGCTGCCTTTAAAATCATAACGTGTTTTGATTTCTTTAAGTGCCATTGTTACGGCATTGGTTACTTCTGTAAATTCTACCTTTGAAACGACATCAAATGAATTTTCCTTACTCATGCCTTACCTCCAGCTTTTTTTGTTTCTTTTATTATAATTAAACTATACTGTTAAAACAACCAAAGTCATTCAACGTGCATAAAAAAGAAAAGCAATCGAAACTGCTTTTCCTGCTGTCTATTTATGAGGGCGGGTTTTCATCTAAGAAGAAGATGGCGATGGTACTTGGACCGGAATGAGCTCCGACTACGGCTCCAACGACATTAATAATGACATTTTTAGTCCCAAACTCATTTTGAATGGCTTCTTTCCATTCTAATGCGAGTGGCAGGTCATCTCCGTGACTGATAGCAATCGTTTGTTTATCGAGATCTACTCCGCGTTCGTGCATTAATTCTAATGTACGTTTAACTAATTTTTTCTTGCCGCGGATTTTTTCAAGCGGAATTAGTTTTCCGTCTTCTACATGCAGCAATGGTTTAATATTTAACAAACCGCCTACAAATGCAGAAGCTTTAGAAATTCGTCCTCCGCGGGCTAAATATTCTAGATTATCCACGGTGAAAAAATGAACCATATGCTGTGCATGATACGCAGCAGCGCGGCTAATGGTTTCTTTATCGGCACCAGCAGCGGCTAATTCGACCGCTTTCATGACTACAAGTCCTTGACCAAGTGATGCGCATTTCGTATCAATGATATCCAAGTCCAAGTCCGGATAGGTTTCCTTAACTTGGTTGTACACCATAACAGCCATTTGGTAGGTGCCTGAGAGTTCAGAAGAGAAAGCAATATAAACGGCCTGCTTCTTTTCAATCGCAAGTTGAGTAAACAGCTGGGTAACATATTCTGGTGAAGCCTGAGATGTTTTAGGAGCTTTTCCTTCGCGCATTGCTTGATATACTTCAGCCGGCTGAATCGTCTGCAAGTCTTCATAGTTGTCCCCATCTAAATGAACTTGAAGCGGGATAAATGAAACCTTATTTTCTTTATAGTAAGACAGCGGCAAATCACATGCACTGTCAGCTATGATGGTAACGCTCATAGCTACACCTGCTTTCCTATATTAGATATAAAATAATTACTATAAGTAAGTGTAGCACGACAATGAAAAAATACAATCCTATTCTCGTGTATAAGTTTATGATGATAGGGTAATAAGATAACAGGACACACCT
Organism: Peribacillus sp. FSL H8-0477; assembly: GCF_038002765.1. NCBI lineage: Bacteria > Bacillati > Bacillota > Bacilli > Caryophanales > Bacillaceae > Peribacillus > Peribacillus sp. FSL H8-0477. Next base: position 873,461 of record NZ_JBBODE010000002.1, read on the forward strand.
TAGAATGGAGACAGATTAAATGTATATGATGGAAACGAAAAAAATGATTGTTGTCGTTATCGGTGCTTTTTTAAATGCGCTGGCAATGAATTTATTCTTAATCCCAGCTAATATCTATGCAAGCGGCTTTACTGGTTTGGCACAACTACTGTCAAGATTGGTTGGATCCTTTGCACCTTTTAACATTTCAACCGGTATTTTATTATTTATCTTAAATATCCCCGTAACGATTATAGCATGGAGGAAAGTAGGAAAGTCATTCACTTTTTATAGTTTTCTAAGTGTTATTCTAATGAGTGTATTCCTTGAAATGATTCCTATCGTTCATGTTTCCCCAGATATTCTGTTGAATGCCGTATTTGGTGGTGTGATTGCTGCTGTAGGTGTAGGGATTACGTTGAAATACGGTGCTTCTACTGGCGGGATGGACATTATTGCGATGCTTCTTTCACGAATGAAGGATCGACCTGTTGGTACGTACCTATTTGCCCTAAATGGAATTATTATTGTGACAGCAGGCTATATTTATGGACCTGAAAAAGCATTGTATACCATTGTCACACTTTACACCTCGACTAGGGTAATTGATGCGATTCATACGCGTCATGAAAAATTAACGGTGATGATTATTACGAAAAAAGCCGACGAATTGAAGCAAGCCATACATAGCAAGCTGGTTCGTGGAATTACGTCCCTTCCTGCTAAAGGCGGATTCACAAATGAAAATAAAGAAATGCTGATGATTGTGATTACACGGTATGAATTATATGAACTAGAGAAGGTTATCCAACAAACTGATTCACAAGCATTTACCAATATTGTAGAAACTGCACATGTATTTGGAATGTTTCGTAAGGATTGACAAAAGGCCTCTATCCGAAATGGATAGAGGCCTTTTTGGTTATTTCTTTCTATATTTCGAGCTTTCTAAATCAGACTGCAGTTCACTCAGCTGTTCCCTTTCGGCATCCGTAGAATTAGCGAAGGCCGATGAAAGTGCGTTTTGAGCAGTTTCCATCATTTCTTCGTCCGATTTGGATGAATGGTGTCCGTGAAGGGCTTCATCGACGAAATCACGGGCTTGTTGAAATAATTTATTTCCCATTAAAAGCCGCCATAGCTTTGTTCAGACATAACCTGCAGTCGTTTTTCTTCTGCTTCAGCATACGTAGAATGATAAGGAATTCGTTCAGCGTGCTGTGCAATAGCATTTTTCCCTTGTTGCACAAACCGTTTGGACTTATTTCTTTTACCCATTCGTACCGCCTCCGCATTTGTTATTGACACGTGTTTCGGTGTCTAGATTAGTTTAGCCAAGAGTCTAAAACTTACTATCCTTAAAATTTGGTCTTTATGTTGAACTTTTCCTGAAGGAATAATGCAATCCCGTCTTCTTCATTGGTTAAAGTAACTTCATTCGCTACATTTTTTAATTGATCAATGGCATTGCCCATTGCTACGCCTGTTCCTGCGTATTCAAGCATCTCTAAATCATTGTCTTCATCACCGAATGCAATGATACGTTCCACAGGAACATTCAGGTGCTGTGCCACTCGTTTAATGCCTACAGCTTTATTTAACCCTGTCTTAACCATTTCGATGACATGGAATGGATCAGCCCAGCGGCGATGATCAATAACCTCTGCGTGAACATCAGATAGATGCTGGCGAATGTCATCAACATGTTGTTGATCCGTATGAATGAGCATGCTAGTAGGGGAAGCGGTAAGGAAATTACGTAAATCGCCTGTTGTCACTTTAGGAGACCCGACTTGCATGAGATTAATTAACTTTTCATCATGATAATGGAAATAAACATCATCCTGAATTTCAGCAATGATATTGTGGTATTGGAAATTTTGCAGCGCTTCAACAATTTCTTTTGCCACTTTCATATCCATTGGAGAGTGATACGTCCCCCAGCTCTTATTACGAGGATGATGAACGAACGCTCCGTTAAAGTTAACAATTGGTGTTTGCAGACCTAGTTCATGATAATACATTTCACTGGAGCGATATGGCCGACCTGTGGCAATCATCACCTCATGGCCGTTTTCTTTTAGATGCATTAAGGTTTTTTTAGTGCGCTCTGATATGGCTTTCTCATCAGTAAGCAATGTTCCGTCTAAATCTAAAACAATTAAATGTTTTTCTGCCATTGTTTGTCACCTTCAGTTCTTTTGTTTGTGTTGATGTCTTAATAGTAACGTATTGTCAGACAATGTTAAATCTTTTTCATTAGGTGGTATTCAGGTATAGTGATATTATTCAAATATATGAAATGACTGGGGGAAATTCTTTGATTATCGTAGAAAAAGAACGTATTGCTGACATTCCCGTTTTACATGTGGCAAAACAAGATATATGGAAGGAAGTATCTCCTTTAGTTATTTTTATCCACGGTTTTGGGAGTGCAAAAGAACATAATCTGCATTATGCCTATTTGTTGGCAGAAAAAGGGTTCCGGGTTATTCTGCCTGATGTGGCTTGGCATGGTGAACGTGAAGAAGGACTTAAAGAGTCACAACTTCTAAACCACTTTTGGCCAATCGTTGTTCAAACGATAGATGAATTAGCAGTCATTAAGGATGAACTGCTGACAAGGAAATTAATTGATCCTACAAAAATTGGTGTTGCGGGAACATCCCTTGGCGGTATCGTGACAAATGGAGCGCTCGCTGTCTATGATTGGATTCATGCAGCTGTAAGTCTTATGGGAAATCCAGCTTATTTAGATTATGCCAAGCTTCAGTTAGAAACGATACAAAAGCATAATCCTAACTTTACTATATCAGACGAAGAATCGGAAAGACAAATGGCCTTAATCAGCAAGTATGATTTAAGTTTACAGCCGGAAAAATTAGCCGGGAGACCGCTGTTATTTTGGCATGGAGCCAAAGATCCGATTGTTCCTTATACATTTGCATACAAATTTTACGAATCAATCAGGCCGGCATATGAGCAAAATAAGCTTGAGTTTATTTTAGATACCAGAGCCGAGCATAAAGTCAGCAGATACGGACTCATTCAAACAGCAGAATGGTTTGCCAAGCATTTATCAAGAGTTGGGCAAAATACTTAATAAAATGGCTAATATCTGCTATGATAGAGATATCACAGCTCATAAAGGAGAGTCTTAATATGGATGCTGAATTAAAAGAGAGTATGATGGGTGCACTGGAACAAGTTATTGATCCAGAGCTTGGAATAGATATAGTAAATTTAGGTTTAGTCTACGATGTAGATTTAGATGAAGCAGGACAAGCAACGGTAACGATGACGCTGACAGCTATGGGATGTCCGCTGGCAGCAACTATTGTTGATCAAGTAAAATTGTCGCTTGAGGATTTACCAGAAGTGAAAGATACAGAAGTTAATATTGTTTGGAATCCAGGCTGGACCAAGGACCGCATGTCCCGGTATGCAAAGATTGCCTTAGGGATTCAGTAAAAATTATGGTACGATTGATTAGGCAGAAGGACAGGAGGCTGTTAATGGCCTCTAGACCAGGTTTCTGCCTTTTTTTAGTTCTTATAAGGGAGTGAAAGTAATGGACAGCATGAAAATAAAGGATGCGTTGGACAGACCCCTTAGAGATTTACGAATATCTGTTATTGATCGCTGTAACTTTAGATGCCAATATTGTATGCCGGCGGAAATATTTAATGAAAATTTTCATTTTCTCCCGCGCAATGAGCTTTTATCATATGAAGAAATAGAGAGAGTAGCAAAGATTTTTGCAAGTCTTGGAGTGGAAAAATTACGATTGACAGGCGGTGAACCTCTCTTACGTAAGGAATTGCCTGTTCTAATTGAAAAGTTATCGAAAATTGATGGTATAGATGATATCGGACTAACCACGAATGGTGTTTTCTTAAAGCGGTATGCGAAAGAACTAAAAGAAGCAGGGTTAGACCGTGTTAATATTAGTCTTGATAGTATCGATGATGAATTGTTTAAACAAATCAACGGACGTAATATTGGGACAAAGAAAGTAATGGAAGGAATCACTGCAGCTAAAGAAGCAGGCCTTGGCATTAAAATTAATATGGTTGTAAAAAAGGGATTAAATGAATCGCAAATCCTTCCAATGGCCAGGTACTGTAAAGAAGAAGGTGTCCAGTTGCGTTATATTGAATTCATGGATGTCGGCAGTACGAATGGCTGGCAAATGGACAATGTAGTAACGAAGAAGGAAATCCTGCAGATGCTGGAAAGTGAATTCGAGCTAGAGGCAGTAGAAGAAGATTACTTTGGTGAAGTAGCTAAGCGTTATCGCTATATAGGGACTGACAATCAAGTTGGCTTTATTACCTCAGTTTCAGAATCTTTCTGCGGCAGCTGTACACGAGCACGACTGTCAGCAAACGGAAGTTTATTTACTTGTTTATTTAATGGTAATGGACATGATCTTAAAGAACTGCTGCGTTCAGACATGAATGATGAAGACTTGCGTGACCACTTAATTGGTTGGTGGAATCACCGCAAAGACCGTTATTCGGATGAACGGATTGAAGGTAAAAATCAGAATCAGCAAAAAATTGAAATGTCCTACATTGGCGGTTAAGCAAATTATGCTTAACCGTTTTTTTTGTGCAGAAATATGCCCCGTGGGGTAATTTCCTGTTGTCAATTGTGCCCAAATGGGAATAGGCACCTCTAGACAGGAATATGCATAGTCCAGACGGGGTTACCGATATCTCAGACGGGAATAAAGGTATACCAGACGGGATTAACCATATATAGAGATGAAATACCCCTGACCTCCACTAGTAAAAATCCGACTTTGTCCTTAGAGAGCAAGCGAGGCGTGAATAACCTCCAGTAATACTCCTTTAATTATTAGAACAAACTCAATTATCTAAAATATTATAAAAATACAATTGATTTTATTTTTATTCAGTCATATAATAATAGAAATAAACAATAGGGAAATAAATTGGAGTTGATAGTTTGAAAGTTTCTATCGTAGGTGCAACGGGTTACGGGGGTCTAGAGTTAATAAGACTCTTACAAATGCATCCGAAGTTTACGATTACTTCTTTGCATACTTCTTCGAAATTCGGTGAACCGATTCATAATCAGTACGCACATCTATTACATGAAGAGTATCTATTGAATAAAATTGACCCAGAAAAAATAGCTAAACAAGCTGATATTGTTTTTCTTGCAACGCCGTCTGGGGCATCATCAGAATTGGTCGCTTCATTTAAGAACCTTGATATAAAAGTTATTGATCTCTCTGGTGATCTGCGATTAAAGACACCCGGTGAATATGAGAAGTGGTATAAACGTACACCAGCACCTGCTGATATCTTAAGTAAGGCAGTTTACGGACTTTCTGAATGGAATGCCGAACAAATCAAAGATGCAGAGATTCTAAGTAATCCTGGCTGTTATCCGACTGCGACATTACTTGGGTTAGCGCCGCTGTATAAAGAAGGTTTAGCAAGCGGTGAGGACGTAATTGTCGATGCCAAATCTGCTGTTTCAGGTGCTGGGAAATCACCAACAGATGCGACTCACTTTAGTACGATGAATGAAAATTTCAAGGTGTATAAGGTACACAGTCATCAGCATATTCCTGAAATTGAACAACAGCTGGGCATTTGGTCAGAAAAAAGTAAGCCCATTTCGTTCACTACTCATCTGGTTCCAATGACACGGGGAATTATGGCGACGATGTATGTGAAATTACAACAGAAAATGACCACAGAACAATTACATAAATTATATACAGAAACATATAAGAATCATCCATTTGTACGGATACAGCCAATCGGCAGCTTCCCTGCAACGAAGCAGGTATACGGCTCAAACTTTTGTGATATCGGTGTGGCTTATGATGAGCGTACGCAAAAAGCAACGATCATTTCGGTGATTGACAATCTGGTGAAGGGTGCTGCAGGCCAGGCCATTCAAAATGCGAATCTGATGATGGGGTACGAAGAAACGTCAGGGTTAATGACACTTCCTCTTTATCCTTAACCAAAATAGGAGGTACAAAATGAAAACACTTGAACGGAACATAACGATTCAGCTAGTGAAGGAAGGAAACATTCTTTCTCCAAAGGGATTCAAAGCAGCAGGTCTTCACGCAGGTCTCCGTTATTCAAAAAAAGATCTTGGCATGATTTTGTCGGATACGCCAGCATCCTGTGCAGCTGTTTATACGCAAAGCGTCGTTCAAGCAGCACCGCTGAATGTGACAAAGGAAAGCATTCAAACGGGAGGGAAAATTCAAGGAGTTATCGTTAATAGCGCCTGTGCCAATGCATGTACCGGCGAACAAGGTTTGAAGGATGCATACGAAATGAGAAATCATGCAGCCGCGAAATTTGGTTTGCCTGATCACTATATAGCGGTTGCATCGACGGGTGTCATTGGAGAATTTATGAAGATGGATAAAATTAAACAAGGCATCGAATTACTTGAGCCTACGACTGACGGTGCAGATGATTTTGAGCATGCAATCTTAACGACAGATACGGTAACGAAGCACTATGCTTGTCAAACAGAAGTGGATGGAAAGCTCATTACAATGGGCGGAGCAGCCAAAGGATCAGGAATGATTCATCCCAATATGGCTACAATGCTTGGCTTCATTACGACTGATGCTAATATCGAATCGGCTGACTTACAAAAAGTGTTATCAGAAATAACGGATGAAACATTTAATCAAATTACGGTAGATGGGGATACCTCAACCAATGATATGGTCTTAGTCCTGGCAAACGGGCAGGCTGGAAATAGTCCGCTGACTAAGAGTCATCCAGATTGGCCGCAGTTTGTAGCATTATTAAAACAAACGTCAGAGAATCTAGCAAAAGAAATTGCTAAGGACGGTGAAGGAGCAACTAAGCTTGTTGAAGTGAATGTAACAGGAACACAGACGAAACAGGAAGCACAAGTGCTTGCAAAAACGATTGTTGGATCAAACTTAGTGAAAACGGCCGTTTACGGAGCGGATGCAAACTGGGGAAGAATTATCGCGTCAATGGGCCGCAGCGGGGTAGAGTTTAATCCAGAAGATACGACCATTACCTTTGGTGAGATTACGGTTTTACAAAATGGAGAACCGGCTGCCTTCTCAGAAGCGGAGGCGAAATCCTATCTGGAAGAGCCAACGATCATCATCAATGTACGTTTAAATGAAGGGACGGAAGCGGGTACGGCATGGGGCTGCGATTTGACGTACGATTATGTGAAAATTAATGCAAGCTATCGTTCATAAGGAGTGAAACGGATGAAGGTGTTGGTCATAAAATGCGGCGGCAGTATTATTGATGAATTAGCTGATTCATTCTTCGAGAGCATTCGTGATTTGCAGGATCATCAATTTAAAATCCTCTTTGTTCATGGCGGCGGGCCTGATATAAATGCCATGTTAAAGCAAAATGATATTGAATCGGTATTCGAAAATGGATTACGCAAAACAACGGATGAAGTATTAGAAGTGGTGGAGCTTATGCTCGCAGGAAAATCAAACCGCAGTCTAGTTTATAAGCTGCAGCAGAATAAGATCAATGCCATTGGTCTTAATGGTTCGGATGGTAAGCTTCTGACAGGTGAGTTTGTTAATGAGCTTGTTCTAGGATCGGTTGGTGAAGTGATAGAGGTCAATACAGACCTGTTGCTGCAATTGTTAGAGGCGGATATCTGTCCGGTTTTGACCCCTATGGCAATTTCAACGTGCGGCAGGAAGCTGAATGTAAATGCTGATATGGCTGCAGGAGCGGTAGCTGAAGCACTGCATGCAGATATGTGTTTATTTATCACTGATGTCTCAGGCGTTATGAAAGAGAATAAATTACTTGCACAGTTAACGGCTGAAGATACACAAGCATTAATTAATGAGGGATCAATCTACGGGGGAATGATTCCAAAAGTTACAACGGCCCTATCCGTGTTAAATAAAGGAAGTAATGATGTTATGATTGTCAGCGGTAAAGAGCGCTTTTTTCAAAATCAGCAATTTATTGGAACTAAATTCTATAAAGAAGAAGGAAGGGTCTTACAATGACTGCACTATTCCCAACATATGCAAGATGGAAGATTGAACCAGATACCGCAAAAGGCAGCTGGCTGACCAGTAAGGAAGGGAAGAATTACCTTGATTATACGTCTGGTATCGGCGTCTTAAATTTAGGTCATGGCAACGAAACGGTAAAAGCTTCTGTAGAAAGACAGCTTGAGCGTTTTTGGCACACCTCTAATTTATTTGAAAACTCGGAGCAAGAACAGGCAGCCTTGTTACTAGCCAAAGCCTCTGGTCTTAATCGGACTTTTTTTGCGAATAGCGGGGCCGAAGCGAATGAAGCGGCGATAAAGCTTGCGCGAAAAGCGACAGGAAAAAGTAAAATTGTCACTTGTACTCAGTCGTTCCATGGCCGCACGTTCGCAACAATGGCCGCCACGGGGCAAGAGAAGATTCGAGTTGGATATGGAACGATGCTGGATGGATTTACACATGTGCCATATAACAATGCAGCCGCACTTGAGGAAGCAGTTGATGATCAGACAGCCGCGATTATGCTTGAAGTAGTGCAAGGTGAAGGTGGTATTCATCTGTTGGATACATCCTATGCAGAAGCAATCATGAAATTAAAAGATAAATACGATATTCTTCTTATCATCGATGAAATTCAAACAGGAATCGGCAGAACGGGTAAACCATTTGCATTTCAGCATTACGCCATTCAGCCAGACATTATAACCCTTGCAAAAGGACTCGGTAATGGTTTGCCTATCGGTGCAATGGTTGGCAGTGAAGACTTGGCTGAATTCTTTGGGCCGGGAAGCCACGGCTCAACATTCGGCGGGAATCCAATAAGTATATCCGCTGCAATAGCCGTACTATCTGAAGTGATGAATCCACAGTTTCTACAGGAAACAGCAGAAAAAGGAATCTACTTTATGCAACAGCTCAAATGGTGTTTAGAAAATTCAGAAGATATCGTCGAAATACGTGGACTTGGATTAATGATTGGGATAGAATTGAAAGATGAAGCAGCACCAATTGTACAAAAGCTGCAAGACTCGGGCCTTCTCCTCTTAACTGCTGGACCCAATGTTATTCGCATTCTCCCGCCGTTGACAACAGATAAAAATGAAATGGATCTTGCTGTAGAAAAGATATCAAACGTGTTGAAAATTGAATCAATACCGACAGCCTAAGGGCTGATTTTTTTACACATTGCTTGTATAAAAATACTTAAATATATATAAATATACGAACTAGATGAGGTGGATTTCATGGATAGCTATTTGCATTTATCAAACGGAAAGTCTTTTGAAGGAACCATTTTGAACGCAAGCCTAGACAAAACTGTAACAGGTGAACTTGTCTTTTTTACTGGCATGACAGGTTATCAAGAGGTCTTGTCGGATCCCTCTTATAAAGATCAAATTGTTGTATTTACCTATCCGCTTGTAGGGAATTACGGCATTAATGACCATGACTTCGAAAGTAAAAAACCTCATGTAGCAGGCGTTATCGTGTATGAAGGAGACATGGGGCATTCACATTATCAAGCACGTTATTCTCTGCAGGAATATCTTACGAAATGGGGAATTCCACTCTTAAGTCAAGTAGATACGAGAGCGGTTGTTAAAAACATCCGCAAAGAGGGTTCTATGATGGCAGCCATTTCTCCTGTAAAAGACATGCTGTTAGATACTGAAACAAAGGAAATGGTTCAGTCGGTAGCAGAGGTTTCTTCTAAAGATATCTCGGTTTTTGGAGCAGGAAAAAAACATGTTGTATTAATGGATTTTGGTTATAAAAAGTCAATCCTTAGTTCGCTGACTGACTTTGGCTGTAAAGTGACGGTCGTGCCATTTGATACAAGCTATGAAACAGTCAAACAATTAAACCCTGATGGAATTTTACTATCAAATGGACCTGGGAACCCAAAACAGCTTCAGTACTTATTACCGAATATCAAAAAAATTATTTCCAGTTACCCTACGCTTGGGATTTGTCTTGGACACCAGCTAACGGCTCTTGCCTTTGGTGGAGATACGAAGAAAATGCTTTTTGGACATCGCGGTGCCAATCAACCAGTGGTTGATCTAGAAACAAAACGTGTATACATGAGTTCCCAGAATCATAGTTTTGAAGTGGATGAATCCAGTCTTGCGAATACACACCTCTCTGTTCGGTTCCGTAATGTTAACGATGATACGGTTGAAGGCTTGTCACATAAAAACTTGCCTATATTGACAACACAGTATCATCCTGAAGCGAATCCAGGTCCAGTTGAAAGTATTATTCTTTTTGAGAATTTTTTACAGATGATAAATGAATACAGCGGGAGAGAACAAGCATATGCCTAAAAATCATTCTATACAAACCATCTTAGTCATCGGTTCCGGTCCAATCGTCATTGGGCAGGCAGCAGAATTTGATTATGCAGGAACTCAGGCCTGTCTAGCTTTGAAAGAAGAAGGATATAAAGTCGTCCTAGTGAATAACAATCCAGCAACCATCATGACCGATCATATGAATGCTGACGTGGTTTATTTAGAACCGCTTACAGTGGATATGCTGGAGAAAATCATTCAAAAAGAAAAACCGGATGGCTTACTAGCTACGCTTGGCGGACAAACGGGATTGAACCTTGCCTATCAGCTAGATGAAACAGGAATTTTAGAAAAGTATAATGTAACCTTACTCGGTACACCGATTGATTCAATTAAAAAGGGTGAAGACCGCGAGCTGTTTAGGGAATTAATGCTCGAAATTAATGAACCAGTTCCGGACAGTGTAATTGTGCATACGCTTGAAGAGGCTGTCGCTTTTTCCGAGGAAATTGGATTTCCAATCATCGTTCGTCCGGCATACACGTTAGGCGGTACTGGCGGGGGAATTTCAGATAATCTCGAAGATTTTAAGGAACTGGTCCGCGGCGGTCTGCAAGAAAGCCCAATCACACAGTGTCTGATTGAAAAAAGCATCGCAGGCTTTAAGGAAGTCGAATATGAAGTTATGCGTGACAGCAATAATACATGTATAACCATCTGTAATATGGAAAACATCGATCCAGTTGGGATTCATACAGGTGATTCAATCGTTGTGGCACCATCGCAAACCTTATCTGACGATGAATATCATATGCTTAGAACTGCTTCCATTAAAATCATCTCGGCACTAGGCATCATCGGCGGATGTAATATCCAATTCGCACTTGATCCTAACAGTAAACAATATTATCTAATTGAAGTTAACCCGCGGGTTAGTCGCTCATCAGCTTTAGCATCAAAAGCAACTGGGTATCCAATTGCGAGAATTGCAGCGAAGCTGGCAGTCGGATACCATTTAGCAGAAATCATTAACCCTGTGACCAAAAGCACCTATGCAAGTTTTGAGCCTGCATTAGATTATGTAGCAGTTAAGTTTCCACGCTGGCCATTTGATAAATTTACGACAGCTGATCGTAAACTTGGAACACAAATGAAAGCGACTGGAGAAGTGATGGCTTTACATCGCAGCTTTGAAGGTGCTGTGCAAAAAGCAGTCGATTCCCTCGAATTAAAGACACTAGGGCTTAATCTTTTATCCCTGAGCGAAAAAAGTATCGATGAGCTTTGGGAAATGCTCTTTGCTAAAACCGATGAACGGATATTTGTCATTTTTGAAATGCTCCGTAAAGGGGTTACCGAAAAAGAAATTCATGAAGCAACGAAAATTGACTACTTCTTCCTTCATTCCTTTAGCTTACTAATTAATATCGAAAAAGAAATCGCTGATCAGCAGTTAGAAGAAATGAGTAAAGCGGCGATGCAGCGTATTAAAGAAAAAGGATTTTCAGATCGGTATCTGGCTTCAGTCTGGAAAACGGACGAAGCGACTGTTAGGCACTATCGTCAAGAACTTGGAGTCAAAGCTGTGTATAAGACGGTTGATACATGTGCAGCAGAGTTCGAATCACATACTAATTATTTTTATTCCACGTACTTTGGAGAGAATGAACAACAAAAAACATCCAAGCCTAAGGTGCTGATGATCGGCAGTGGTCCCATTCGTATTGGACAGGGAATTGAGTTTGATTATTGTTCAGTACATGGCGTATATGCCCTGCAGGGTGAGCAGGTAGAAACGGTAATGATTAATAGTAATCCAGAAACCGTGAGCACGGATTTTGCAACAGCTGATCGTTTATACTTTGAACCACTTACGCTTGAATATGTGTTAAATGTAATTGAAGCCGAGGATATTACCGATGTGATTGTCCAATTTGGCGGTCAAACGGCTATCAATTTGGCACAGGGTCTTGAAGAATATGGTGTGAACCTGCTTGGTACATCCTTTGATAGTTTGGATCAATTGGAAGATCGAGATCGCTTCTATCAACTCCTTCAAAAACTTGAGATTCCTCATGTCCCAGGTGCTATGGCAGCTGATCAAAAAGAACTTGTTCAACAGGCAGAAGGCATTGGATTTCCTGTGTTAATCAGACCCTCATATGTTATAGGCGGTCAGGGAATGGAAATAATCCAAGACAAATCTGCTCTGGAGCATCGAATGAATGAAGGAACAGCGATTGTTTATCCAGTCTTAATTGACTCATATATCCCAGCAAAAGAAGTCGAAATTGACTTAATTGCTGATGGAAGTGACATTTATATTCCGTTAATTGCCGAACATGTTGAAAAAGCAGGCGTTCACTCTGGAGATAGTATGGCCTTATTCCCAGAAGTCTCCCTTTCAGATGAAACGAAAGGTTTAATTGAATCTTACGCTAAGAAGCTTGTCGTGGAACTAGATTATAGAGGGCTAATGAATATTCAATTTGTCATTGATGGGGAACAGGTATATGTACTGGAAGTTAATCCTCGTGCAAGCAGGACGATTCCAATTATTTGTAAAATAACTGGTGCCCCAATGGTTCAAGCAGCAACAAAAATATTGCTTGGGAAATATAAATTGTCGAATTTATTCGAAAAAACAGGATTAAATGAAAATCTTAGCTTTGCTGCTGTGAAATATCCTGTCTTTTCAACATTTGCTTTAAGCGGACTCGATTCCAAAGTTGGACCGGAAATGAAATCAACAGGAGAAGGGATCGCTATTGCTGATACGGTAGAGGAGGCACTTGCAAAGGTGTACCATCCAAATCGTGCAGTGAATAAAACGGCCATTTATCATAGTTCATCCGTTCACGTAAATGCCGTTTCCGAACAAATGGGACTTGAAGCAGGCATGACTTTCCAAAGCGGAGACTTTGAAGGTTTCTTGAAACAAGGGAATGGAGCAGCTGTTCTTGCTTATGGAACAACGAAAGAAGATCAACGTCTACGAGTAATGGCAGCAAAATATCGGATTCTTGCCTTTACAGAGGAGTCAACCTTTACTGCTTATTTACAGTCGTTAACACATGATGAGATTAAAGCAGTTTCCCTTCAGGAATGGCTTGAAAAAATCCCACAAGGAGTGACACCTATATGAGCGTGAAAACACTTGAAAAACAAATTATCGGACAAAAAGATTTTCTAACACTTAGAGATCTCTCAACAGATACGATTTTAAATCTATTGGCATCTGCAGAAAAGATCAAAGAGAAATTACAGGCAGGGGTCGAATACACCCCTTTAAAAGGGAAAACGCTCGGGATGATTTTTGAAAAATCTTCTACTAGAACGAGGGTTTCCTTTGAAGTAGGTATGCTTCAATTAGGTGGGAACGCTTTATTTTTAAGCAGTAATGATATCCAAATTGGCCGCGGTGAAACGATTTCTGATACAGCGAAAGTCCTTTCTGAATATATCGATGGCATAATGATTAGAACGTTTGGTCATGACAAAATTGAAGAGTTGGCGAATGCAGCAACCATTCCTGTTATTAATGGGCTAACGGACACCTATCACCCTTGCCAAGCACTAGCAGATTTACTCACAATCAAAGAAATTAAAGGTTCACTTAAAGGGTTAAAACTAGCTTATATTGGTGATGGAAATAATGTTGTTCACTCACTCATGCTTGCATGTGCTAAAACAGGCATTGATATTGCTATCGCTTCACCAAAGGGCTATGAACCGGATGCGGATATTGTGAAGTTTGCCGAAGAAGCAGCTGAGAGCCAGGGCAGTAAGGTTCTTGTGACACAATCACCAATCGATGCCATTAAGGACGCGGATATCGTTTATGCTGATGTTTGGACATCAATGGGATATGAACAGGAAAATATTACGAGACTTGAGGTATTTAAACCCTATCAAATCAATGCAGAATTGATTAAGCATGCGAAGCCTGATTATTTGTTTATGCATTGTTTACCGGCACATCGTGGTGAAGAAGTCACTGGAGAAATTATCGACGGCCCCAATTCGGTCGTCTTCCATCAAGCAGGTAATCGACTTCATGCTCAAAAAGCTGTGCTCGTTGATTTACTCTCATAAAAAAAGTGCCTGCAGACACCTGCAGGCACTTTTTTTAAATACTAATATTCATGAAATCAGTAACACACGGAAACAATAAGAATGCAGCCGGTTAAAGGAGGGTTCCTGTGGGACAAAATCATCAATTTAAAGCAGGTCAAAAAGCACCTAATAATGGGGTATATGTTGAAATTGGAGAAACGGGAAGCACTGTTCTCAACCCTCAGAAGGTCAAGCTTAATGCGGGGGATCATTTTCCTGATACGACGAATCAGAACCGTGTTTGGATGTATCAACGCAAACCTTAAAAAAAATCCTTTCCTCCTGGTTATGCAGTGAGGAAGGGTTTTTTTCTTACATAGAGCCATAAAAATCATTATTTAAAGGACATGGTTTTTGCTTTACATCTCTTTGGAAACTAGTATAATTAAGTAAAGGTCAAAAAAGGTCAAACTTTTCATCGGATAGGAGGAACCAAAGTTGGATATGAAGAAAATGACAGACAAATTACAGGATGCCTTTGTAAGTGCTCAAGAAATAGCCCTAAACCAAAAGAATCCTGAGTTGAATGAATTCCATTTGCTATCGGCTTTAATTTCTCAGGACGATAGCATGTTGGCAAGGGTGTTATCTGAAAATGGTCGCCCAGTTAAACGGTTTACTGATGAACTGCAAACTGAACTATCTAAGCTGCCACAGGTTTCCGGTACAAACAGCGGGCTGTATATGTCTAGTTCCTTGCAAACCATTTTAGATGCAGCTGAAAAACAGATGCGCGAATTTGAAGATGAATATTTGTCAGTCGAACATATTTTACTTGCCATTGTGAAAGAAAATAAGCAAGGCATCAAGAAGCTGTTTGCGCCTTTCGATATTACGTATCAATCGATGCTCGCCATTATTAAACAAATTAGGGGGAATCAACGGGTGACAAGTCAAAATCCAGAAAACACCTATGAGGTTTTAAAAAAATATGGCCGGGATCTAGTGGCTGAAGTACGCAATGGGAAAGTAGATCCAGTTATCGGCAGGGATTCGGAAATTCGGAACGTTATACGAATTTTATCTCGAAAAACAAAAAATAATCCAGTCTTAATAGGGGAGCCAGGCGTCGGGAAAACGGCGATTGTGGAAGGACTTGCACAACGGATTGTTCGTAAAGATGTCCCAGAGGGCCTGAAAGATAAAACCGTATTTTCTCTTGATATGAGCTCGCTTGTTGCAGGAGCCAAATTCCGCGGCGAATTTGAGGAGCGGTTAAAGGCCGTATTAAATGAAGTGAAAAAAAGTGATGGGAAAATTCTCTTGTTTATTGACGAGCTCCACACCATTGTTGGGGCAGGACGCACGGATGGGGCAATGGATGCCGGTAATATGCTGAAGCCTATGCTTGCTAGAGGAGAACTTCATTGTATTGGAGCGACAACGCTTGATGAATATCGTAAATATATCGAAAAAGATCCTGCACTTGAACGAAGATTTCAACAGGTGCTTGTTAGTGAACCAGATGTTGAAGATACCATCTCGATTCTACGCGGCTTGAAAGAACGATACGAAGTCCATCACGGAGTGAGAATACATGATCGTGCTCTAGTAGCAGCTGCGTCCTTATCCAATCGCTATATTACGGATCGTTTCTTACCTGATAAGGCTATTGATTTAGTAGATGAAGCCTGTGCAATGATTCGTACGGAAATCGATTCGATGCCGACTGAGCTTGATGAAATTACCCGTAAAGTGATGCAGCTAGAAATAGAAGAAGCTGCATTAAATCTTGAAGATGATCCGCAAAGCAAAGAGCGCCTTTCTGTGTTGCAAAAGGAATTAGCAGACCAGCGTGACATGGCCAATAGTATGAAAGCACGTTGGCAGATGGAAAAGTCATCACTCCAAGATGTTCAAGACTATCGGGAGCAGCTCGAAAAGCTGCGCAGGGAACTGGAAAAAGCAGAAGATGAATACGATTTGAATAAAGCAGCCGAATTGCGTCATGGGAAAATTCCACAAAAAGAAAAAGAACTAGCGGCTTTAGAAATCCAACTTGAAAGTGAGAAAAAAGATTCTCGTTTGCTGCGTGAAGAGGTTACAGAAGAAGAGATAGCCTCCATTGTCGCCCGCTGGACAGGTATACCAGTCGTTAAACTGGTTGAAGGTGAACGTCAGAAACTATTGAAACTAGCGAATATCCTCCATGAACGCGTAATTGGACAAGATGAAGCGGTTGAACTGGTATCAGATGCTGTTTTACGAGCTAGAGCAGGAATTAAAGATCCAAACCGTCCAATTGGCTCCTTTATTTTCCTTGGACCAACAGGTGTTGGAAAAACAGAACTAGTGAAAGCTTTAGCAGAAACCCTATTTGATAGTGAAGAGCATATGATTCGGATTGACATGTCCGAATATATGGAAAAACACTCCGTTTCCCGTTTGATTGGAGCTCCCCCTGGATATGTTGGATTCGAAGAGGGAGGTCAGCTTACGGAAGCTATCCGCCGCAAGCCTTACTCAGTCATCTTGCTGGATGAAATTGAAAAGGCACATCCAGAAGTATTTAATATACTCCTGCAAATGCTGGATGACGGCCGGATTACGGACTCGCAGGGTCGTACCATTGACTGTAAAAACACAGTTATTATTATGACATCAAATATTGGGTCCCAGTACCTTCTGCAAGCTGCAAATCCAGAAGAAGGTATTGAAGAAAGTATAAAAGACCAAGTGTTTTCTGAATTAAGAGGGCATTTCCGTCCAGAGTTACTCAACCGGATCGATGACATCATCTTATTTAAACCTTTGTCTAAAAAAGAAATCGTTCAAATTGTAGCTCAGATGGTTATGCAGCTAAAACTTCGCCTGCAAGATCAGCAAATTGACTTGGATATATCCGATGCAGCGAAGGAGTTCATCGCCGAACAGGGATATGACGCTGTATATGGAGCCCGTCCACTGAAACGGTTTATTCAAAAACAAGTAGAAACAAAACTCGCCCGTGAAATTATTGCGGGAACGTTAGAAGGACAGCATGAAGTATTAATTGATTACAAAAATCAGGAATTAGTACTAACGATAAACTAATCTCGAACCAAAAAGAGGTAGACTGCCACATGCAGTCTACCTCTTTTTGGATTTGAGATTCTAAGACAAACCTTAGCTGCAGAAATTAACGCCAAAGCAAGATGCTCTGGTAACTGGGAAGACCGGGGTGTTGAGGCATTAACCTGGAATTAAGTGATCATCGTGACTATCTAACGGCTAGATACACTTATTTACTAGACAAATCGTCATTAGAACCTACGCTGTATTAGCATCTCGGAAAATCAGTATGTGCGAAACTGAGGGGAATGTGTGCGGAACAGAAGAGTTTATGTGCGCTTGAGCTTATTTATGTGCGGAAACGGGGAAATCTTGTGCGCTTGGAGTGATTTTATGTGCGGAAGCCTATTGTGGGGATGACGTAGAAAAAGAAGCTGAGTAGATCGGGTTGTTAAAAATGTGTCATTAACCTGGAATTTAGTGATCCTTGAGACTATCTAAAGTCCAATACGTTTATTTATTAGGCAAACTTGTTCTTGAACATGCGCTGCACAGGCGTTTTTAGCATCTCGGAAAATCAGTATGTGCGGAACTGAGGGGAATGTGCGCGGAACAGAAGAGTTTATGTGCGCTTGAGCTTATTTATGTGCGGAAACGGGGAAATCTGTGCGCTTGGAGTGTTTTTATGTGCGGAAGCCTACTGTGGGGAGGAAGTAGAAAAAGAAGCTGAGTAGATCGGGGTTGTTAAAAATGTGTCATTACCCTGGAATTGAGTGATCCTTGAGACTATCTAAAGTCCCATACGTTTAATTAATAGGCAAACTTGTTCTTGAACATGCGCTGCACAGGCGTTTTTAGCATCTCGGAAAATTAGTATGTGCGAACTCAGGGGAATGTGTGCGGAACAGAAGATTTTGTGCGCTTGAGCTTATTTATGTGCGGAAACGGGGAAATCTTGTGCGCTTGTAGTGTTTTTATGTGCGGAAGCCTATTGTGGGGAGGATGCCGAAAAGTTGTTGTTAATGGAACGGAATTAGCCAAGTCCAGCTAAAGACCTGAGCTTCAAGAATCTTTCATCTCGTTCTCAAAATCCGAATTTTCCACATAAAAAAAGAGGCATCACAGTTGTGTGCCTCGGGACTAAATGTGGACTTCAAATCAATCAATGATGAGCTTCTTTTGCGGGACCTTCAGGGATGATAGCTGGAATAATCATAATAAGAATTGGCGCTGCAATTCCTAAGATTGTACCAGTTGTGAAGTCATAAGTAGCTCCGATCATGGATGAAACAACATATGTAAGCATATGTGCTAAAATGAATGTCCAGAAAAATGTCATAATAAATTTCATTAATGTTCACCCCATTCCACTGCAATCATCTTTATCATACCATAATTAATATGCAGTTAAAACGGGTTATTTATAAATTATTCTGTAAAAATAGAGGTGGTTGTCCATTTTTCTTTTTCTATTCCTATTTGGGCATGATACGATAGGCATATCCCCTATCAAAATAATATACGAGGCATAGAGTATATAGTAAGCAAGACTTCTTAAAGGAGCATGTAATCATGGAACAGCGAACATTTCTATTCGATGGACAATGGAATATCGTCTATTATCCCGTACAGCCGAGTGGTTTTGGGGTCCTCGTCATTGGAGACCGAACTCATTTTGTGGAAGAGAACACTAGTTATTGGATCCAGCATCCTGGTCGAAAGCAAATACTAGACCATTTAAAGAGTGCGGGGTATGTGTTATTTTCTTCAAACTTATATGGGGCAAATTGGGGGAGTGCGAAATCCGCTGATCTTGCAGCAAAACTATATTATATGATGATGAAAAGCGAGATTCTTAATCAGAATGTTCATATTTTGGCTGAAGGTTCTGGCGCACTTACTGCATTAAGTTTAATGGAAAAAATGGGCGATCACATTCGTTCAGCAGTGTTTATCAATCCTACTTTGTTTCTTAAACAAAAAATGGACAAGGAAAAGGAAAATGTCTTTTTCTATAAAAAGTGGCTCCACGAAGCAGCGGAAGCGAATGAAATGACACCAAAGGAATATGAAGGCTTGATTAGTAGTAAGGACAGTATGCCTCAATTATCAAATGTACCGCTTAAAATTATTCAAGTGTTAGAGAGAACGGATGAAAAACTTCATAAATTGTATCGTGATCTACAAAATCAAGAGGGGCCAGAAGTGGATATCACGTATCTCCTGCCGGAAAAAAGATACAAAATTGCTTCTCAAATTCAAAGATTTTTTAAACTCTATGAAGGCTCTTTATAAAGAGTCTTTTTTACATACTTTTTTCTTCTGAACTATTCTTCAGACTACCTGCATACGATACAGCAAGAACTTACATGTATGGAGGCGGAAAGATGGAACAATCAATCGTAATCGGTGCTCACCAATTTATCGGCTTTCACCTGACGAATGAGTTGCTTGAAAAAGGAAAAACAGTAATCGGTATAGACGATTCGACGAATAAAGAAACCAATGAGATGGACCTGTATATCGGGCGTAATGCTAATTATTCATTTTTAACCTTAGAGCAGCTTAAGGAAGTAAAGGTTTCGGAGCAGACTACAGTCTTTATAGATTGGTATGATATTCAGATTAATCGTGAAAATTGTCGTATATCTGCCGAAGAGATTACGAACGTTCTTCAACGCTGGGGAGAGCATAAGGAGCCGAATGTCCTCGTCTTATGTCCAATGGTACAAGAGAGTGAAGAACCCTTTATAGAATGGAAAAGGATTAAATCGGAAAAAATCATTTATCTGCCGACTGTATATGGGCCATGGCAGCCTGTAACAATGGCTTTTGCAGCAGCAATTAGTGATGTTGATACAAACGATATACGGACGTTCAAGAATGACTTTCGCCTAGACGCCATCTTCATCGATGATGTTCTTAATGCACTTACAGAGATTCAAAAACAAGAACATCAAACAATTATTTTAGAAAGTACGAGTGAAAATCAGTGGGCAGCTTGTGCGGCAGAATTAAACAAACCTGAACTTATCGAAACGCTTACATCTAAGGAGAATAGGGTATATAATGAAAAAGCTGTTTATCATAAAGTGATTAACTCTGTTTCGCCAAAACAAGGGATCGCTTTACAAATCGAACATTTTGAAAAAATGAAGCGTTTGAGTATAAGGGAGTAACAGAGATAGAAGAAATTTTTTTGCAGGTAGTGTAGAATAAAAAAAGGGTAAATGAAAAAGGATAGCGTGGAAGGAGGATGGATAGAATGTCAGAAGATAAAACATTAGAATTTATGGGGATTGCTATGAAGTACTTCCCAGAGGCAAAAGCAAAATTAGACGCTTCAGGTATTGATTTTACAATGGATTTAGCTGAGCCGTTTATGGATTTATTTAAAAAAATTATGCAAGAAGCATATGAACTGGGAATAAAAGATGCAACGAAATAAGGAATCGGCAGTCTTAAAGGACTGCCTATTTTTTTTCGCCGCTTAATTTCGTTAATAAGGTGATAAGTACCGGACTTAACTTTTTCAACGAAGGCTTCAAATCATCGTAAACAGTCATTAATGTATCAACGCTCTCCATTAACTGCATATAATCTATCGTTGATTCAGGAGCGGGAGGTTCAATGGGTTCTTTTTGTGGAGTTTCTCTTGATGGGAACATCATCCGAGAGAAGGGGTCTTTTCGAACCGATGGTTGCTGTGTTTCTTCGTTTTCCATAGCGTTACTCTCCTTATTAAACGTTTTGTTACTACTATATGTCTGCTATATTGGAAAGGCGCAGGCTCATGTCCGGATACAAGGAAAAGAATACCGCTCCTAAACAAGTTCTTGCAACATGGTCTAGTTTTGTATAAAATTAGTACCAGGTAATATTAATTGATGATAATATTTTATTTATAAATAAGGGGCTGGTACTATGAATGCTGGGATACTTGGAATGGGCCGCTATTTGCCAGAAAAGGTTTTAACTAATTTTGATTTGGAAAAAATGATGGATACTTCTGATGAATGGATCCGTACCATGACTGGAATAGAAGAACGCCGAATTGCTTCTGATGATTGTCATTCTTCGGATATGGCTTATGAGGCAGCAAAAGCGGCATTAAAGGATGCAGAAATAAACGCTGAAGATATTGATTTAATTCTAGTGGCAACAGTTACACCTGATCAGCCATTTCCTACTGTTGCATGTATGCTCCAAGAAAAGCTTGGTGCAAAAAAGGCAGCAGCAATGGATGTGAGTGCGGCATGTGCAGGATTTATGTATGCAATGATTACGGCTTCGCAGTTCATTGCTACTGGAGCGTATCGTCATGTTCTAATTGTCGGTGTTGAAAAACTCTCTAGTGTAACAAATTGGAATGACCGTAATACAGCTGTCCTTTTTGGAGATGGCGCTGGTGCAGCAGTTATTGGTCCTGTATCTGAAGGACGCGGAATTCTTTCGTTTGAATTAGGTGCTGACGGTACAGGTGGACCTCATTTGTATCAAAATGAAGACCATATCGTGATGAATGGCCGTGAGGTGTTTAAATTTGCGGTTCGTCAGATGGGGGAATCTTCATTAAATGTGATAGAAAAAGCAGGGCTGACACTGGACGATATTGATTTTCTAGTTCCTCATCAGGCAAATATCCGCATTATGGAAGCGTCAAGAGAACGTCTGAAGCTCCCAGTTGAAAAAATGGCGAAAACGGTTCATAAATATGGAAATACTTCTTCGGCATCTATTCCAATCGCTATGGTGGATGCATATGAAGCAGGTAAAATTAAGGATGACGATGTCCTTGTATTAGTAGGCTTTGGCGGAGGATTAACATGGGGCGCCATTGCTCTCCGCTGGGGTAAATAAAAGAAAAAAACAATGGGATGTATAGATAACGTTACTAGTAAAGGGGCGAAAATGAATGAATAAACGCAGGGTAGTAGTCACAGGAATCGGGGCAGTAACCCCGCTTGGAAATGACGCAGAAACAACGTGGGATAATATTGTTGCCGGTAAATCAGGCATTGGACCATTAACAAGATTAAACGCCGAAGAATTTCCAGCAAAGGTTGCTGCAGAAGTTAAAGACTTTAATATTGAACAATATACAGATCGTAAAGAAGCACGGAAGATGGACCGTTTCACCCATTATGCAATTGCGGCAGCAGCCATGGCTGTTAAAGATGCTGATTTAGAGATTAATGATGAAAATGCTGAGCGTATCGGAGTATGGATTGGTTCAGGAATCGGTGGTCTGGAGACGCTTGAAACTCAACATGAAATCTTTTTAAAGCGTGGCTATAAGCGAGTGAGTCCGTTCTTTGTACCCATGATGATTCCAGATATGGCAGCAGGTCAGGTTTCAATTATGTTAGGCGCTAAGGGAATTAACTCTTGTACGGTAACCGCATGTGCAACGGGAACAAATTCAATTGGTGATGCGTTTAAAGCCATTCAGCGTGGAGATGCAGACGCAATGGTAACCGGTGGTGCTGAAGCCCCTATTACCAAAATGGCTGTTGCTGGATTCTGTGCCAATACGGCGCTTTCAACTAACCCAGACCAAAACTCAGCCAGCCGTCCATTTGATAAAGATCGAGATGGGTTCGTTATTGGCGAAGGAGCAGGAGTCATTGTTTTAGAAGAACTTGAATATGCTCAAAAACGCGGTGCAAAAATATATGCCGAAATCATTGGGTATGGATCAACTGGGGATGCCTATCATATAACTGCCCCAGCACCTGGCGGCGAAGGTGGAGCCCGTGCTATGAAGCAAGCACTTAACGATGCAGGTATGGTGCCAGAAGACATTCAATACATTAACGCTCATGGTACAAGCACACCGTATAACGATCAATATGAAACGATGGCAGTGAAAGAAGTATTTGGCGAGCATGCTTACAAATTGGCTATCAGCTCGACTAAATCAATGACGGGACATTTATTAGGGGCTGCTGGAGGAATCGAAGCTATCTTCTCCATCCAGGCTATCCGTGATAGTGTGATTCCTCCGACAATTAATCTTGTTAATCCAGATCCAGATTGTGATCTTGATTATGTTACTGAAGGATCCAGACAAGCTGAGGTAAATGCAGTAATGAGTAATTCTCTTGGTTTTGGCGGTCATAATGCAACGATTGTCTTTAAAAAATATCAAGCGTAACCTAATCCCCTCCTGGATGTTCAGGAGGGTTTTTTTGTTTCAAATAAATCGCACCCCCTGCTGAAAAAGTATGAATAACCAGCAGTAATATACATAAAGTCAAAAAGTAGAGAAGGGGCAACATTTTAGCATCTAACATATTATATGTGGCATAGAGCAAATGGGGGTGCATCTTAGATTGGGTATTATAGAGACCGATAACTGGTTAAGGGAAGATCGTATGAACCCGGTGGCGATTTGTGACCGTTTAAAACATTTATTTTCAAATGAAGACCCAGAAGAAATTTACCGTTTTTTGCAGAATCACGGCATGTATACAAAAGCCATGAGGCTCGACCCTCTGGTAGACAAGATGACTGAGGAGAAAGTTTGGATACGAGCTAAGAGCATTTTAAACAAGTTACAAAAAGGATGGAACGGACCAGATATCCCTGTGTACATTTTTCCGCTGCGATCATCGGGATTTCTTTCTCGTGCTCTTGAAAGTAAGTCCGGCTTGGCTTTTACTGATAAATTATTTTTGTTTATCAAACCGGATATCAGTGATATAGAACTTAAAGCCTTGATCATTCATGAGTACCATCATGTCTGCCGGTTAAAACAATATAAAAAAAGTGAATGGGAATACACATTGCTTGATTCAATGGTGATGGAGGGGCTCGCAGAACATACGGTTAAGCATTATTTAGGGGAAAAGGGGCTTGCACAATGGACTTCTCTTTATCAAGATAGTGAGCTTGAGAAGCTATGGAACAGCTATATAAAAGAAAATACATCGATTAAGCGTGACACACGTTTACATGACAAACTTTTAGTGGGAAGAGCACCTTATCCTAAAATGCTTGGTTATAGTATGGGTTATTACCTCGTTCGAAAAGCAGAGCCTTTCGAAATCAAGCATTCCTTTTCCATTGAATCGAAAAAGTTCATCGAGGGAATCATTTAGTCTCTCGATGAATTTTATCAGGTTGCCCATTTCAGGAATAATATTTCAATAATCTGCCTATACTGATGGACATACAGATTACGTTAGTGAGGGGTAAAAATATGCTATATCTTCATGATGTTTGGGTAAATTGGTTTGAGGGTGAGGAAAACGGCTATAATATTTGTCACTTTCACGAGTGGAGAAAAGATGATGGAATTGAACTGCTCGATCAAGTCCCGCTTTTAAAAATCTCCCCATTGCTTTTCAACTACATAGAGAACGACTTAATGGAACTTCCAAAGGCATTATTGAATGATGTTTTTCAAAAAGCATTTGCAAGAAAAAATCATGAACGAATTCAACTGGATTATTGCTTTATCATTACAGATGGTAAAGGAATATTAGCGGTCGACACGATTGGCTATCATATCCCCATCCGAAAAAGCCGGTTAATTCCGAGGCAGGAACAAATTGTGTTTGATATGATCGACAATCATCCCGATATGGATTATACCTTTGAAGATAGCTTAACGGAAAGAGAATATCATATTTTATCGCCTGATCCGCTGTTCATGAATGGGTTAACGAGAAAAGAACGACAACTAAAACAGCTGCTGTTTATGGCAATGGATCATTTATCAACGGCAAAGCATACAGCAGAGATGAGATATTGGTATACGGAATGGGCTCCGGAAAAATATGCTGAAATACAAGCGATGGAGTTTGATCAGGCTTGGGTAGAACTATATAATGCCATCCAATACGGTTGGACGGATAAGCATCTCCAGCTTTGTGAACATCTGGTTAAAGGTCAGCCGTTTTTTGAAAAGCTTTGGGAATTAGAAGTAGGGGACAGTCCTTCTATGCTATGAATAAAAAAAGAGAAAGTCCGCCAGGTTTGCCCAGGCGGACTTTCTCTTTTTCGCTTATTTCTTTCTTTTACGGCCAAGGCCCATAGCGTTACTCATCTTCTTAATCATTTTGTTCGCTTCTAGGTTGGCTTTTTCTGCACCACGGTCAAGGATTTCATCAAGTTCAGTTGATTCAAGCAGCTCATGATAGCGGTCTTGAATAGGTTTGATTTCACTTAAAATGACATCAGCTAAATCTGACTTGAAATCTCCATAGCCTTTTCCTTCATATAACTTCTCAATGTCTGGAATGCTCTTTTTACTGAAAATCGAGTAAATAGAGAGCAAATTACTGACACCAGGTTTGTTTTCTTTATCATATTTGACTATACCTTCAGAATCGGTGATCGCACTCTTGATTTTTTTCTCAATTTGTTTTGGATCATCAAGAAGAGTAATAGTCGCTTTTTTATTTGAATCTGATTTGCTCATTTTTTTAGTTGGTTCTTGCAAAGACATAATCCGTGCTCCAACTTTTGGGAGGCTGATTTCAGGGATTGTGAAGATATCATTGTATTTTTTATTAAAGCGTTCCGCTAAATCACGAGTCAGTTCAATGTGCTGCTTTTGATCGTCCCCTACAGGAACTAGGTCAGAGTTATAAAGCAGAATATCACCAGCCATTAATGGCGGATAGGTGAGAAGTCCGGCATGAACACTGTCTTTGCCAGTTGCTTTATCTTTGAATTGAGTCATTCGCTCAAGTTCACCAATTGTAGAGATACATTGCAGCATCCATCCAGCTTGTGCGTGAGCAGGGACTTCAGATTGAATAAAAATGGTGTTTTTTTCCGGATCTAATCCGATTGCTAAATAAAGTGCCGCAAGATTACGGATACTTTTTCTTAATTCAAGCGGGTTCTGTGGAACCGTAATAGCGTGCTGATCAACTATACAGAAGTAGCAGTCGTATTCATGCTGCAGCTCAACAAATTGTTTGAGGGCCCCAATATAGTTTCCTAGCGTTACGGAACCGGTAGGCTGTATGCCTGAGAATATTCTTTTCACTATAAGTCACTCCTTAAATATAAAACCATATCTCTCTTATTGTAGAGATAAATCCTGGATGAATCCACTGTTTTAGAATTCATTAGTAAAATTATAGACATTTAATTGCTTTTCTATAAGTAGTAGATGCCTAATCCAGCAAGAACGACTACAAGAAGGGAAAGGCCAATTAAGAAAAAAACACCTAAATTAATGGATAGAATATTAGATAAACGCGATATTTCTTCTTGTTCACCGCTGGGCTTCTGTGATTCAAAGAATTTACGGAAGCTGTAGAAAATACCGTCAAAGAGCCCTTTTTGAATGACAAACAGTAAAAGTGAAAAAAGAAGAATGGAGCTTGCTAAGTAAAAGGTTATATCAATAAAATAAACCAGTGACAATTCGTGATAAATGATAAAGGAAAGGCAGATAGCAAGAAGAATAAAAAAAGAAGTCCATAAACTGTACTTTTTCATATAAGAGTACTCCGTTCTATTAGTAGAATGTAAAATAGTATAGCAAAAAAGAAGACTAAACAGATAATTTAAATCATTAAATGTTATTTGAGTATAAAGATAATAAACCAGTGATGAATCTCTACCAATATAATACTATGAATTTATTAGGAAAACATAAAACAATATACCTACTTAACTTTAGTGCTAAACTCCGTTAAAGCGATAAAAGGACTAAATAATAACTATTTAATAGAGAATTCTTTGAATACTTTACTATTTTTTAAATTTATTAAACTTTTTTGAAAAAGTATATATACAAAAGTCTGAAAAATTGTATAATAATCTTTGTGGACTAAAAAAAAGATAAGGGGTGTCGGGTAATTGAAAAATTCTAAATTTTCACTGCTTTTAATATTAACACTTGTGCTGAGTGTTTTCCTTGCAGCATGTGGAGGAAATGATACGGACAAGACTACTGGCAACAAAGAAGAAAAAGGCGGAGATACGGCTAAAACCGACGTACCGCAAGAAATGAAAGTTTTAGACTCAGCTGAAATACCTACTATGGATACAGTCTTAGCAGAAGGATCTACTAGCTTCACTTACATTAATAATGTTGGAGAAGGATTATACCGTCTAGATCAAGAAGGCAAGGCAGTTCCAGCATTAGCTGAAGGCGATCCGACAACTAATGAAGACAAAACAGTTTATACGTTCAAATTAAGAGATTCTAAATGGTCAAATGGAGAGCCTGTTACGGCACAAGATTTCGTATTTGCTTGGCAGCGTGCAATTGACCCGAAAACTGCTTCACCATATGGTCCATATATGATGAACGGTAAAATCAAAGGCGCACAAGAAATCACTAATGCTGCTGCTGATAAAAAGGATTATGATTTAAATACACTAGGTGTAGTTGCAAAAGATGAAAAAACACTAGAAGTAACACTTGAAAAGGCATTCCCATTCGCGGCTGACCTTTTTGCTTTCCCTACTTTCTACCCGCAAAATGAAAAATTCGTCACTGAAAAAGGCGATCAATATGCAAGCAATGCTGAAAACATGATTTACAACGGACCATTCACAATGACTGAATGGGATGGACCAGCAGGAGCAGAGTGGGTTTTAGAAAAGAATGATACTTACTGGGATGCTGATTCAGTAAAATTGAATAAAATCACAGTAAATGTTGTTAAAGATCCTGGTGCTCAGGTTAATGCATTTGAAGCAAATGAAACGGATGTTACTGGTCTGCTTTCTTCTGATTTAGTTCCAACATATGAAGGCGACGATCGTATGTTCAGTGAATTATCAGCGAGCGTTTTCTGGTTAAAAATGAATCAAAAAAATGAAGCACTACAAAACTTAAATATTCGTAAAGCAATTGCACAAGGGTTCAATAAAGATGATCTTGCTGCAAGTATTTTAAACAATGCATCTGTTCCGGCTAACTACATGGTGCCGCAAAACTTTGTAAGTCTAGATGGTAAAGATTTCCGTGAGAAAAACGGAGATTTAATTACTTATAATTTAGAAGAAGCACAAAAAGCTTGGAAAGCAGGCTTGAAAGAACTAGGTGTGGATAAATTAACAATTAGATACCTTGGCGGCGATACTGAAGCTTCTAAGAAAATTGATTCTTATATGAAGAATCAGTTAGAGAAAAACCTTCCTGGTTTAACTGTTGAATTAGAAAGTGTTCCATTCGCAGTTCGTTTAGAGCGTGATAATTCAATGGATTACGATTTACAAGCTGCTGGCTGGGGACCTGACTATGGAGATGCAATTTCATTTGCTGACCTTTGGGTAACTGATGGCGGAAGTAACAGAATGGGATATTCAAATAAAGAATACGATAAGCTAATTAAAGCTGCTCAAACTGATCTTGCAACAGATCCAAAGGCAAACTTTGAAGCACTGCAAGAAGCTGAAAGAATTTTACTTCAGGAAGACTTTGGTATTGCACCGATTTATCAACGTGCAGAAAACTTCCTTATTAACCCTAAAGTAAAAAATATTGCAACTTACCAGTACGGTCCAGATTACTGCTACAAGTGGGTAACTATCGAAGAATAATCACATAAAGGTTTTCATTTCTAGTATTTCATATTACAGAAAATGGAAAGAGAGTATAGTAACGTATACTCTCTTTTTCCCTTTGGTTATAATTTTCAAAACATGCTGAATATTCACATTATAGGAGGTGCACAAATGGCGAAATATCTCTTGAAACGGGTTTTTTATATGGTTATCACTTTGTTTGTGATTATTTCATTGACCTTCTTCTTAATGAAGCTGATTCCTGGGACTCCATTTGCTAGCGCAAATAAATTACAGCCAGAGCAATTGGAGATTATGAAAGATAAATACGGGTTGGACGAACCGATAGTCGTACAATATGCCAAATATATGGGGAATGTTGTGCAAGGTGACTTAGGGACTTCTTTCCAGTTTAATAATGTACCAGTTACGGAGCTGTTGGCTTCTAGAATTGGTCCGTCCATGACACTTGGATTCCAAGCCATGTTCTTCGGTTCCATAATAGGAATCTTTCTAGGTGTAATTGGGGCTTTAAGACAAAATACATGGGTAGATTATGGTTCTACTTTTATCGCTGTTTTGGGTAAATCTATTCCCAATTTTGTTTTTGCAGGTCTGCTTCAATACTACATCGGTGTGAAAATGGGATGGCTTCCGGTACTATTCTGGAAGGGTTGGGAATACAGTATTATGCCAACGATTGCACTAGCGATGTTCCCAATTGCGATTACTGCAAGATTTATTCGTACAGAGATGATTGATGTACTGGGTTCGGATTATATTACATTAGCCAAGGCAAAAGGCGCCAATTATTTTGAAATTGCCTTTAAACATGGGTTGAGAAATGCCTTGATTCCAGTTGTAACGGTGGTTGGGCCGCTGGCGGTATCCATGATGACAGGATCACTTGTTGTTGAAAAGATTTTTGCTATTCCTGGAATTGGCGATCAATTCGTAAAATCGATACAAGTAAATGATTATTCGGTAATCATGGGAACGACGGTCCTATTTTCTGTACTATTCGTCGTGATTATTTTAGTTATTGATATTCTTTACGGAGTTATCGATCCACGGATTAGACTGTCAGGAGGTAAAAAGTAATGGCGAATACGCAGATTAAATTAAGCAAGGACAAGTTTTCTCCTGCCATTATAGATTCTTCCTTAGGTGAAGTAATCGATAAGCCGAGTTTAAATTTTTGGCAGGACGCATGGTTAAGGATGCGGAAAAATAAGGCAGCTATTGTTAGTATAGTTGTGGTTTTCTTGATTGTTCTTATTGCATTTACCGGTCCTCTTTTCAGTGGAAAAGAAGCTAAAACACAAACACTTCCACACAATAATCTTCCTGCGAAAATTCCTGTTTTAGAAAATATCAGCTGGCTTCCGTTTGATGGTATGAGAACATTAAACAATGGAGATCAAGTTAACATTTATGAACAAAAAGGAATTGAAGAGTATTACTGGTTTGGTACTGACGGGCTGGGAAGGGATTTATTTACAAGGATTTGTGAAGGTACTCAAATCTCCCTTTATATCGCTTTCTTAGCGGCTATCCTTGATATGCTGATTGGTGTCACATATGGAGCGGTTTCAGGGTATTTTGGCGGAAGGCTGGATAACTATATGCAGCGCTTCACAGAAATTCTCTCTAGTATTCCTAACTTAGTCATCGTTATTTTGATGATTCTAGTATTTAAACCTGGTATTGTGTCGATTACATTGGCATTAGCTCTTACGGGCTGGGTGAGTATGGCACGTGTTGTGCGGGCGCAAACGATGAAAATGAAAGAACAAGAATTTGTAATGGCTTCACGTACGTTAGGAGCTTCCAATGCAAAAATTATCTTTAAGCATCTTTTACCCAATATGGTAGGGGTTATTCTTATAAATACAATGTTTTCAATTCCTAACGCGATTTTCTTTGAAGCATTCCTAAGCTTTATCGGACTTGGTCTTCAAGACCCGCTTGCTTCATTGGGAACCTTGATTGATGATGGTTTTAAAACATTAAGATTATATCCTCATATCGTAATATTCCCATCGATTGTAATAAGCTTAATTATGATTAGTTTTAATATGATTGCTGACGGTCTTCGTGATGCACTAGATCCAAAAATGCGTGATTAAAGGCAGGTGACTATAATGGAAAATATATTAGAAGTTAAAGATCTTACTATTTCATTTCATACCTTTTCAGGAGAAGTACAAGCCATTCGTGGGGTGGATTTCGAACTTAAAAAAGGGGAGACATTAGCGATTGTTGGTGAATCCGGTTCAGGGAAATCTGTCACAACCAAGTCCATTATGAGGCTGCTGCCCCCTGGAAACTCTGAAATCAAACGTGGTGAAATTCTCTTTAATGGTAAAGATTTAGCTAAATTGAGTGATAAAAGCATGCAGAAGATTCGTGGGAAAGAGATATCAATGATTTTTCAGGATCCAATGACTTCATTAAATCCAACCATGAAAATCGGCAAGCAAATTATGGAACCAATTATTAAACATCAAAATATGAGTAAATCGGAAGCAAAAGAGCGTGCAATGGATTTACTTCGCTTGGTAGGCATTCCTAATGCGGAAGAACGTTTTGGACAATACCCGCATCAATTTTCGGGCGGGATGAGACAGCGTGTGGTTATTGCAATTGCACTTGCCTGTAACCCTAAAGTGTTGATTGCTGATGAACCAACTACAGCATTAGATGTAACCATTCAAGCGCAAATTTTAGAACTAATGAAAGACTTACAAAAGAAAATTGATACATCAATTATCTTTATTACGCATGATCTTGGTGTCGTCGCGAATGTTGCTGACCGTGTAGCGGTTATGTATGGCGGTAAAATTGTGGAAATTGGTACAGTTGATGAAATTTTCTACAATCCTAAACACCCGTATACGTGGGGACTAATCAGTTCTATGCCTAGTTTGGATTCGAAAGATGATGAATTGTATGCGATACCCGGTACACCTCCCAACCTGTTACATCCGCCTATTGGGGATGCATTTGCACCCCGGAACGAATATGCCATGCAAATCGATCTTGAAGAGCAGCCGCCAATGTTTAAAGTATCAGATACACACTATGCAGCTACATGGCTTCTGCACCCAGATGCACCTAAGGTTGAACCCCCTCTAGCTGTGAAAAAAAGAATGGATCAATTCCAGACATGGCAGGAGGTTAAATAATGGAACAACGTGAGAAATTAGTGGAGATTAGAAATCTTAAACAATACTTCAATACTGGGAAACCAAGTATGGTTAAAGCAATTGATGATATTTCCTTTGATATTTACAAAGGAGAAACGCTTGGGCTTGTGGGGGAATCTGGTTGTGGTAAGTCTACTACAGGCCGGACAATCATTCGTTTATATGATGCTACTGATGGGGAAGTCTTCTTTAATGGAGAAAATGTTCATAATACGAAATCAAAAGCTCAGTTAAAAGATTTCAATCGCAAGATGCAAATGATCTTTCAAGATCCTTATGCTTCATTAAATCCGCGCTTAAAGATCGTTGATATCATCGCAGAAGGTATTGATATCCACGGACTAGCAAAAAATAAGGAAGATCGTATACAACAGGTTCATAAGCTGCTGGAGACAGTTGGATTAAATCGTGAGCATGCCAATCGGTATCCTCATGAATTCTCAGGTGGACAACGTCAGCGGATTGGAATAGCCCGTGCGCTTGCTGTGCAACCGGAATTTATAATTGCCGATGAGCCAATTTCTGCTTTAGATGTTTCCATCCAGGCTCAAGTTGTAAATTTACTGAAAAGACTACAAATTGAACATGGATTAACGTATCTTTTCATTGCACATGATCTTTCCATGGTTAAATATATCAGTGATCGTATTGGGGTTATGTATTTTGGAAAATTGGTAGAACTTGCACCCAGCGAGGAGTTATATGAAAATCCAATTCATCCATATACACAATCATTGTTATCAGCTATTCCTGCTCCAGATCCATATAGTGAACGGATGAGAAAGCGGAAAGTATACAACCCAAACATTCACGGATATGGTGAAGGTGAAGACTTGCAAATGCGTGAAATAAAGCCAGGTCATTTCGTTTATTGTTCGGAAAAAGAGTTTAAACAATACCAAACGATTCATACAAAATAAATTAAAAACGATCTCTTAACGAGGTCGTTTTTAATTTGGCGAAAAAAGTCGAAAAAAGAGGCTTAAGATACCGTACCAGGTGGTATAGAAGGAAGACGATGTTTTCGGGTAAGATGTACATAATAAAGAAATAATAATAAAAAACGTTTCATGTTTATTTTGTAAGTAGGGTTATCCTATACATTAAAGAAAGGAGTTAGAGAATGAAATTTCTAAATAAAATACTGATTTCGAGCGTAGCTTTAGCCAGCTCCTTAACAGTCCTCAACCCCTCCGTTCTTGCTGAAACAGATAGTAAGAGCAAGTCAGGCCACCAAACGAGTGAGCTTGCACTAACGAAAAAGGTCTTGCCTGATAAAATGAATCGGTTTAAATATGAAACCAATTTTACTTTTAACTATCCTGATGCCGTGCGCGGTATTTATCTCACTGGTAATTCTGCAGGAGGTCAAAAATTCGATAAACTTCTAAATTATGTTGAAAAAACGGAATTGAATGCTATGGTGATTGATATAAAAGATGATTGGGGGAATATTACGTATACTCCTGAGGACCCTGATTCACCCTATGCTGATATTGCAAAGAACTACATATCGGAACCAGTAGAAATGTTGAGTAAGCTTGAAGAGAAAAAAGTTTATCCAATAGCGAGAGTTGTGGTCTTTAAGGATTCGGTTCTTTCAAAGCAAAAACCAGAGTGGTCCTTTGTAGATAACGGGGAAACTTGGAAGAATGGACGAGGAGAATCGTTTGTTAATCCGTTTATGAAAGAAGTTTGGGACTATAATATCGGAGTCGCAATAGAAGCTGCGAAAATGGGCTTCCAAGAAATTCAATTTGATTACGTCCGTTTTCCTGAGGGATTCGAAAATCGAGAAGACTCACTAACGTATTCCATGGGTGAATATAAAGGAACATCGACTAATCACACACAAAAACGTGTACAGGCAGTTACAGACTTCGTCGCTTACGCAAGAGAGAAACTGAAACCATATG
Source organism: Peribacillus sp. FSL H8-0477 (assembly GCF_038002765.1). NCBI lineage: Bacteria > Bacillati > Bacillota > Bacilli > Caryophanales > Bacillaceae > Peribacillus > Peribacillus sp. FSL H8-0477. Next base: position 907,482 of record NZ_JBBODE010000002.1, read on the forward strand.
ATGTAAAGGTATCTGTAGATATCTTCGGTTATGCAGCAACTTTACCAGAAGCACCTGGAATCGGTCAAAACTTCTCTAAAATATCTGAGAATGTAGATGTTATTTCGTCGATGATCTACCCAAGTCATTGGACATCCTATTTTGGCATTACTAAGCCTGATTTAGAACCATATAAGCTGGTTTCAGCTTATGCGAAATTGGAAAAAGAAAAATTAGGAGAATTAAAAACACCCCCGACTTCAAGACCATGGCTTCAAGATTTTACTGCTGCCTATCTTGGAAAAGGAAACTACTTAAAATATGGGAAGTCTGAAGTTCAGGCACAGATTGATGCATTAAATAAAAATGGAATAAATGAATACTTGTTATGGAACGCTGCGAATAATTACACACAGGGTGTCGATTATAAACCATGATTGATCGGGCAGTGAAAAACTGCCCGAGTTTCTGCGGTCAATTACTTTTTACTGCCGCCTACTTGGTTCCAGCCAGCTTGTATGTCTGTGGAGTGATCAGCAATTTCTGTTCGGCGTTTTCCTCCGAAAAACGTTTCACCGAGGGTGTTGAGTATCACACCGTTGAATGCGGTGATCCCAATTATTAAACCTGCGACTACAGTGAAGTCAACGAAATACCCAATCATGGACACCCTCCTAGGTAAGAATGATGAAATACTATCGTAAATAAATGTACCATTTTTTAACAGATAATTTCAACAGAAGAGAGGAACTTAACAATGCACTGGTATGAAAAGCTTAACGAATATTTTCCTATTCATGAAATGAAATCACAAGAACATATGGAAACCCTATTGGAAGAAAAGGGAGATATCTATCAAAAAGATGAAGGCCCGCACCATGTTTTAATGTATGTCGAAGATACTGATTATATTTTTATCGATTATTTGTTTGTGTCTAACGCTTCAAGAGGCCAAGGAATCGGAAAGAAACTCATTAAGATGCTGCAGGAAAAACAAAAACCTATTCTTCTAGAGGTTGAACCTATAGACAAGAACGATAAAGATTCCGCACGAAGGCTTAAATTCTATAAACGTGAAGGGTTTAACCATGCTTCAATGGTTTCTTATCGGAGAAGATCTTTAGCGACGAATGAAATCAGTCCTATGGAAATATTATATTGGGCTCCGAATCCTCGATTAGATGCGGCTGAGGAAGAGGAAATTCTCAATTACATGAAGAGAACCTATCAACGAATTCATACGTATAAAGATAAACTATTCTATGGAAAAATGTATCAGCCTGTTGATGAAGTATTGACCCTCAAATCAGCTCCTGAGGAAGATATTCTAAAGTCTATTTAATTGTTTTAGTAAGAAAGGTTTAATGGAAGTGAAAAGGGGTATCTAAAAAGTATTGTATTGTAACAGTGAAAAAAATGGTAATTGAGAATTAGCACAGGATTTTTTCAATTGCCTTTTTTTCATTACCGAAATGATGATATCTAATCAGCTGGGTAAAAGCTGCAAATAGTGTTAGGAATTCATGCTTTACTGTGATTGTAGGCAAATATTAAAAAGGGTATTCATTTCGCTGAATATAGTGTATAATCATAAATATATATTGCTAATTTAAAATCATTTCAATGTAGATATTAGTGATAAAAAATAGAGTTCCCATCATAGATTGCCAATTCTATACTTAGGGAGTGTGAAGTAACATGGTTACATTATATACCTCACCAAGCTGTACCTCATGCAGAAAAGCAAAAGCATGGTTGGAAGAGCATGAGATAGGATATACAGAAAGAAACATCTTTTCAGAACCGTTATCAATTGAAGAAATTAAAGAAATTCTTCGAATGACAGAAGACGGAACAGATGAAATTATTTCAACACGTTCTAAAACATTCCAAAAATTGAATGTTAACCTAGAATTATTGCCCCTTCAGGAATTATATAAGCTTATCAAAGACAATCCTGGCCTGCTAAGACGTCCAATTATCCTTGATGAAAAAAGACTTCAAGTCGGATATAATGAAGATGAAATTAGAAGGTTCCTGCCGCGTAAAGTTCGTACATACCAATTACGCGAAGCACAGCGGATGGTCAATTAAAATAGGCGTAAGCCCTGCCATTAAATTTGGCGGGGTTTTTATTTTTTATTTGCTAAATAAGCTCATGCAAACCTGCTCGTTTTGAATAGAATAAGGTAACCAGGTAAAATTAAATGGAGTTGCAACTCATACCTATATTTTGTAATATAGTAGGACTATTAGGCAAATGATTGTTTTTTACAACTAGAGGTTTTTTATTTCCCTTCTCAAGGGTTTTATCATAAAATAAAAGAAATAGTTTATTTTTATCCTGCTGCCGGTTACAAGTATTCCTTCGGGGGTAAAGATATCATAAGAGCGTTTATAGCTCGGGGGTAATTATCCCTTCAAAACGAGAAAGAAGGGAGATGGAATTATGGAGATCGAACGCATTAATGAAGATACCGTTAAATTTTATATTTCTTATATAGATATTGAAGAACGCGGCTTTGACCGGGAAGAGATATGGTACAGCCGTGAGCGCAGTGAAGAATTGTTCTGGGAAATGATGGATGAAGTACATCAAGAAGAAGAATTTACGATGGAAGGACCTTTATGGATACAAGTACAAGCACTTGAAAAAGGTCTAGAGGTTTTAGTTACTCGAGCTCAGTTGACAAAGGACGGCCAAAAACTGGAGCTTCCGCTGGCAGATGACAAGCTTGGTGATATGCAGGTAGACGAAAAACTGGAATCACTGCTTGAACAACAATTTCAAGGGAAGCATGAATTCAGTTCAGTACAGTTTGAAGATGGTGTAATTGAATTTATTACGGCTTTCGATGACTTTGAAGATGTTATTTCTCTGAGTAAACGCTGTGGACTTGATAGTCTAGATGCGAAGCTCTATGCATACAATAATAAATATTATCTCTATATTTCATTCTCAGAAGATGATTCGGAGGAAGAAGAAATTGATAATATTTTGAGTACACTGTTAGAGTATAGTCATGAATCACCTATTACCGTTCATATCTTACAGGAATACGGAAAAATAGTGATTGAAAATGATGTGTTTAACACGGTTCATAAATATTTTGCTTAGTGTAAAGCCGATTTCAGTCTGAAGTCGGCTTTTTGTTTCATACTGACCTCTTTTTAAATGATTGGCAGGTGAGCGGGTTGAAAAACACATTTCGTGTTGTGTTATTATCAGGAATATTACTCTGTTTTTGGTTTATTTTTCATAACACCTTGACCGATACAGTATTCAGATATTTCAGTATTCTTTTATCATTGTCGCTTCTTGTGATCGGAATCCTGATTTTCCTTGAAAACAGACATCCAGCTCAAACACTTACATGGCTGATCGTATTCGGTGCATTTCCGATTATCGGTTTTATTTTTTACTTTCTGTTTGGACGTAATTATCGTAAGGAACGAATTTTTCGAAAAAAATATTTGCTTGATAAAGAAGCCTATTTACAAGTTCAAGCGAAGAGTAAGACTAATTCAAACGATCAACGGAAATTAGAAGAGACTATTCATCAGAGCAAATTATTTCGGTTAGCTGAACGAATCGGAAACAGCCCCATTTCGTTTGCGACGGAAACAAAAATTCTCACAAATGGAGATGAAACGTATTCTCATATCCTAGAAGAACTGGATAAAGCAGCGCATCATATACATATCCAATATTATATTGTCCGTGATGATCATATTGGGCAGGAAATTAAGAAGATGCTCATTGAAAAAGCCAAGCAAGGAATAAAGGTTCGCTTTCTGTATGATGCAGTAGGATCGTGGAAATTATCGACTACCTATATTACTGACCTGAAGAATGCTGGAGTAGAAACAGTAGCCTTTGGTCCTGTCCATCTGCCGTTTTTAAATAATAAATTCAACTTTCGTAATCACCGTAAGATTATCGTGATTGATGGCTCTGTAGGCTTTATGGGTGGATTGAATATTGGGGACGAATATCTCGGACGCAATGAGGTATTTGGTTTTTGGAGAGATACACATTTAATGGCTAAAGGTGAGGCAGTTCAGACCATGCAGTTAATTTTCCTTCAGGACTGGTACTATAGTACCGATCATAGCTTTCTGACAGATGAGTATCTTTCCCCGTCCATGCCTCAAGAACATACACATGGAGGCGTGCAGATTATTGCCGGCGGGCCGGATAACGAATTGGCTATTATTAAAAGCATCTTCTTCTGTATGATTACCAATGCTCAAAAATCAGTCTGGATTGCTTCTCCGTACTTTATTCCTGACGAGGATATTTTTCAAGCGATGAAGATTGCGGCCTTAAGTGGTCTGGATGTCAGGCTGCTTGTCCCCAAAAATCCAGATAAACGAATTGTATTTCACGCTTCCAGGTCTTATTTCCCTGAACTATTAGCTGCTGGCGTTCGAATCTTCGAATACAAAAATGGGTTCATGCATTCGAAACTAGTCATTGTTGATCATGAGATTGCTTCTATTGGAACAGCCAATATGGATATGCGCAGTTTTCATTTAAACTTTGAAGTGAATGCGTTTTTGTTTCAAACAAGAAGTACTCAAAGATTGGTCAATGATTTTTTACATGACCTTCACGTATCATGCGAATTACATTTGGATGACTTTTCTAAGCGTAAAATTAGATATAAGATAATGGAATCCACCTGCAGGCTGTTATCCCCGTTATTATAAAATGAAGGGCCGAAAATCAGTTTCGGCCTTTTTGAAGGAATATTCCCCAAGCTTGGCGAATTCTCTTTTAGGAAAAGGAGGATGCCTATGCTAACCGCAAAAAATCAGGAGGGAATGTTAATAACACTTCCTGAAAAGATAACAAAAGAAGCATTGAAAGTAGTAAAAGAGAATCAGGAGTTCTACTGCCCCTGTTGTGAAAGTGAATTAATTATTAAAGCTGGTGATAAGAAGATTCCTCATTTTGCTCACAAAAAAAATCCCCTCTGCACCGCCTCATCTGAAGCAGAATCCGTCTATCATCTCACTGGAAAACGTCAACTTTTCAATTGGCTGCAAAAGAATCAAATTCCCTCCCAACTGGAGGCCTATCTACCTGATATTAAACAACGTGCAGATATTCTAGTTACCTCGGAAAAAGGGGTATACGCAGTAGAATTTCAGTGCTCCGTTATCTCAGTAAAAGATTTTGTAAAGAGGACCGCTCTTTATTTGGAAATTGGAGTTATTCCAATATGGATCCTAGCAGAAAAAAATCTTCGAAAGGATAAAGCAAATGCGTTCATGCTGTCAGCTTTTCACTGGCAGTTCCTCAATGAGACATTTAAACGCCCCCTCATTATTACCTTCTGTCCTGAAAAAGGCCATATGGGCTTTCTACAGCATCTTACGCCATTCTCAGCTCGAACTACATACGCTGCCTTTGTAAAAGTGAAGCTAACGCTGTTGAGGCCTTGTACGCTCCCTGTTATTAATGAACCTCTTATACTGAAGACCTGGTTTGCAAAACGAAAAAATTGGAGTCTTTTTAGTATGAGAAGAATCACTCGAAAAGATCGTTTTTATGCAGCGCTATATAATAATAGCCTCTCACCAGGAACCCTCCCCTTTGAAATCGGACTGCCTGTGAAAGGGATGTGGGTAATCGAAACACCAGCAGTCAAATGGCAAGGGTGGCTGTATATGGATGTTCTGTACACGAGAGAAAAAGGGGAGTTAATAACCTTTAATCAGGTTCTTTCTGCCTTCCGAAAACGGCAGAGGAAAGGAGATATTAAACTTCGTTCGCTGGCTTTACTGCCATACCTGGATTGCACTGCGGTTATTAAAGAATATTTACATCTTCTTAAAGAATTAGGACACCTGAAGGAAGAAGCGGCGGGGATCTATTCGATCAGGGAGTTGATTCAAATTCCCCAAAATGATATAGAAGTAGAAAATTTAGAAAAATCATTATATTTAAAGCTTACTAAATGATTTTTATAAGGAAAATGGAGTACAATAGACATAGTACACCTATCATAGGGGTTAGGACAAACATCCAATAGGAAGATTTAGAGGAGGACCATAGACATGACGCAAGAAAGTACAGTGAAAACATTACAAGCTAGAAAAGATGTACCTGCAGAAGACACATGGCGTTTAGAAGACATATTCGCTACGGAAGAAGATTGGGAAACTACCTTTACAGCTATAAAAGAAAGCCTTCAAAAAGCAGATGCCTTTAAGGGAACGCTTGGAGAAAGTGCAGAAAAGCTGTTAGTCGCACTGCAATTTCAAGATGAAGTCTTTGAAAAACTAGGCAAGCTATACGCTTATTCTCATATGCGTTACGACCAAGATACGACGAATTCCTTTTATCAAGGCAAAGATGATCGGGCAAAAACGTTATATGCACAGGCAGCAAGTGCTTTTTCTTACATAGTACCAGAATTATTAAGTATAGATGAAAGTAAAATTCAACAATTCCTTGAAGAAAATGAATCGCTTAAACTCTATAAGCATGCGTTAGAAGAAATTAACTTGCAGCGTCCACATGTTTTATCAGCCGATCAAGAGGCATTACTTGCAAAAGCATCAGAAGTTATGGACGCATCAAGCAATACTTTCGGTATGCTTAATAATGCGGATCTTAAATTTCCAACGATTAAGGATGAATCTGGCGATGAGGTAGAAATTACACATGGCCGCTATATTCACTTCCTTGAAAGCGATGATCGTCGAGTTCGTGAGGAAGCATTTAAGAGTGTTTACGAAACATATGGCAGCTTCCGCAATACGTTTGCGAGTACTTTAGCAGGTCAAATTAAGAGTGATAACTTTAATGCATCGGTCCATAATTATAAATCAGCTCGCGAAGCCGCGTTAAGCAACAATAATATTCCCGAAAGCGTTTATGATAATTTAGTGAATACAGTTAATGAAAATCTTCCGTTATTACATCGTTATATAAGTTTACGTAAAAAAGTACTGGGGTTAGATGAGCTTCATATGTATGACTTATTTACACCACTAGTCAAAGAAGTTAAAATGGATGTCTCCTATGAAGAAGCGAAAGAATACGTATTGAATGGTCTTGCACCGCTTGGAGAAGAATACCGTAATGTTCTTCAAGAAGGATTTGATAATCGTTGGGTTGACGTCCAAGAAAACAAAGGGAAAAGAAGTGGAGCATATTCATCTGGGTCGTATGGAACGAATCCGTATATCCTCATGAACTGGCAGAATAACGTCAATAATCTCTTTACCCTTGTGCATGAATTCGGACATTCCGTCCATAGTTACTATACAAGAAAAACCCAGCCGTACCCATATGGTAACTATTCAATTTTTGTGGCTGAAGTAGCTTCTACTTGTAATGAAAATCTATTGAATGATTATCTTCTCAATACAATTGAAGATGAGAAAAAACGGATTTATCTTTTGAATCATCAGCTTGAAGGCTTCCGTGGAACCCTTTTCCGTCAAACGATGTTTGCTGAATTCGAGCACATTATCCATGAAAAAGCGCAAAATGGGGAATCACTGACAGCAGATATGCTGACAGAAGAATACTATGCGCTGAATAAAAAATACTTTGGCGATGATATTGTTATTGATGAAGAAATCGGTCTTGAGTGGGCCCGCATTCCTCACTTCTACTACAATTATTATGTGTATCAGTATGCGACCGGAATCAGTGCAGCAACCGCATTGAGTAAACAAATCGTTGAAGAAGGGCAGCCAGCTGTAGATCGATATATCGAGTTCTTGAAATCAGGAAGCTCAGATTACCCGATCGAAGTGTTGAAAAAAGCCGGTGTCGACATGACAGAAGCTGATCCAATCCGAGAAGCTCTCAAAGTATTTGAAGAAAAACTAACTGAATTAGAATCACTTCTAGCATAAAACCAAAGAGAGGTCGTCAACTATGACGGCCTCTTTTGGGTTTCCAAAATAAGTATGGAAGGGGTGTTGATCAAAAATCAAAGGGCCGAATGTAATGCTAAATGGGCCGAATAAATTAGGAAAAGGGCCGAATAAAAGATAGAATGGGCCGAATGTATTCCATTTAGGGCCGAATGAGGTCTGTTCAAGCTGATTTTTCACGGTAAAGGTGATCCAATTGGAAGGATGCACAAAAAAAGTTAGCATAAAAGACAAATACGAACTTGTGACGCTTTAATTTAAGCGTAATCGAGACGGCCAGAATTAAAAGCCTTTAAAACGTTTTTGTTGGCTGATTCTTGTTAATAAGATAAATATAGTAATGAAGAGAATGGGTGAGCTGATTAATAGTGGAAATGCATTTAAGAAACCAAGCAGTTGAAGAAATAGTGCTACCAGAAATAGACAGGTATAAATAGTCGTTTTCATTCGAATTTCCTCCGGTTTATATGTTATTATATTCAACATATGCGTCGGATATTGAACTAGAATCGTAAATATGACGAATTTGTGAAATCTATCACAATTGCTTGTAATACAGCCGGAAACTTGGTATATTTACATTGTGAAGTTTATCACATACAAACTTATACCCCTTTGTTTGACCGTGAAAACTTTCTCCCATCCCCTTTGTTCGTATTTATAGATGAATTCCTGCAAACTCGCGATTTCCAGGAATTCCAATGGTTTACAAGTGACAATATTGTGAAGTTGGTATCAAGAACTTGATGCTGCTTAGGAATATTGGTAAGATTGAAAGTGGAAATTGTAACAACTCACATGTAACGAAATCCCCTTTTGTTTATTGTGAAATTTCTCCCATCCCCTTTGTTCGTTTTTATAGAAAAAGCCCTGCAAAGTAATTTGCAGGGCTTTTATTTGGTTAGTTTAAAAAAAGCCAGGCCGCGGTGAATTAACTTCCGCAGTCTGGCTTTTTAATGTACTTCCAAAAGGTTCCGTATTTAGCTGGGATCCGTTGGACAACTTGTTTCAATACAAGGCGTTTCATCTGACATTCTACTTCATTCTTAGTCATATCATAAACCACTTCAATCTCTTTTGTTGCAACAAATTGAAAGGACTCCATGAATTCTTCGAGCTTAGGACGCTTACTCGGTTCTGGAAGTGTACCAAGCATTTCTTCGATGATATTCACGTAGATACTGTAAGGATATGCGCCAGATACTTTAATGCCTTCTTCTTCAATGTTTTGATTAAAAAACACAAGGGAAGGGATCTCGCTGACTTCCATTTCAGAAGTAATCTTTAAATCACATTGAAAACCTCTTGCGGCACTCGTTGAATGGATGTCATCGAGGAATTCGGTAACATCAAGTCCGACTTGTCGGGCGCATTCTGTTAAAACATCTATATTAGAAATATCTTGCTTATTTACAAATAAAAATTCTTGGAGCTTTCGCAGAAAACGTGCTGCAAGCCTTTTTCCCTGAAGCTCTGCGGCCTTAATCGCAATAGAGGCTGCAAAAGGGGAAGAAATCGGATTATCTTCCCAAATCGTCCCATCACAGGACATGCCCGAACGGCTTGCAGTTTTTTCCCAAACTTGAGCTATGTTTTCAAAATTTTTATTTTTTCCGTTATTAAGGGAAGCGAGTTTTCCGCTAATTACATGCCTAATACTGAATAAATGTCCATATTCAATGTGCAGTTTCTTAAGTACCGGTTCCATGGCCCAGCATTCTGGACACAAAGGATCAATAAAAACATAAATTTCTATTGGTTTTTTTCCTGCATATGAATGCTGCGAGGTAATCCAATCAGAAACAATGAAAACTGGTTTTTGAGCGCTCAAATTTCTACTCCTTTCCCGTCCGTCTCGGAAGTATTAATCATATGTTGTGCGGTCAAATCGAGACGATGAAAGAAAAATTCCCGCAAATCTCCTTCAAGACCTACTTCATCCATGGCTTTGCTCATACAATGCAGCCAGGCCTCTGCCCGTCTAGGTGTAATTTCAAATGGGATATGACGAGCACGTAACATCGGATGACCATGTTCTTCTGTGTAAAGAGAAGGACCTCCAAGATACTGCGTCATAAATTGTTTTTGTTTACGTATCGTTTCGGTAAAATCATCTGGAAATATCGGCTTCAAATCCGGATGTTGGCTTACATTGGAGTAAAATACATCGATTAATTTGTGTAAAAGCCCTTCTCCAATGGCTTCATATGGTGTAGGGTTTCCTTGCTCCATGCTGTTTACTCCTTTATGTGTCCATAGTCTGTATTATTATTTTAACAATGCCTTTGCAATATAACAAATATCTAGCTTGATGAAATTATGTATTCTGTACTAGGACAAGCGGTAGGCAGAAAAAATCCCATGACCAATGGCGGAAGAAGCAGCGACAATTGGCATGGGATTATATAAAAATTAACTTAAATAAGTAGACATTACGTTCTGTACATATTGACTGGTTTCTTTAAAGGGAGGGATTCCGCCGTATTTATCGACATTTCCTGGTCCCGCATTATAAGCAGCCAGGGCAAGTTCTGTATTGCCATTATAACGTTTCATCATCTGGCTGAGGTATTTAGTGCCGCCCATAATGTTTTCGGTCGGATCAAGAATATTAGTAACGCCAAGCCCTTTCGCGGTTGCTGGCATCAGCTGCATCAGTCCAGAAGCTCCAGCAGAGCTAGTTGCTTGTGCATTAAAATTTGATTCCTGTTTAATGACAGATGTTATTAATTTTTCGGGCAGCTGATACAATGTGGCTGCATGACTAATAATCTGGTCATAGCCTGTACTTTTTACTGCTGCAGGCAAGGAAGAAACCGCAGCCGTAGAAGAAAAAGGTAATTGCTGGTTTATGGAAGATGAGTTTGTCAAATCCACCGCGGCTATTATTTGGCTTAGGACATTACCAAGAGGTTTAGATTGCGTGTCAGCGTCTTTCTCGCCGGTAAGGACGGTTGACAGCATTTCTTGAAAGAGATTGACTGTAGAAGCTGTTTGAGCTTTATTTGAGCTATTCAGTCCTTGCAGGGCCTGTAACTCTAGTATGGATGTAAAATCTTGTATTTTCAAAAAGGTTCACCTCATGACATTATAAACAGGAAATGAATTCATCATTGTCCTTGTTTAGCACGATAAAAGCGCTTAACCTTATTTTCGGTTTCCCGTACAGGAATCTTAAGACTTTTTAGAAGCTGCAGGAATATTTTTTTACCTTCTACTGCATCTGATACTTCATATTCTATTTCATAATCCTCTGTATTAATATAAGCACTATGGTCGAGTACGATGAGTCCGCCTTCATACTGAAATTCAGTACGATTGGTCATTAGTGTACCAAAAAAGCGAATCGAATCCGAGGGGATATTTAACTTATTTTCAAGCAGACGACTGATCACGCCTTCTGGAAAAGTACCTTCTTCAAGAAAGGTTTCCGCTTCTGTACGTGTTAAAGGCTGAGTGGTTTCTAATAACCCAGTATCAGCAGGCTCTTTTAAAGTTAATTCATATTCGCCGTTTCTTTGACGAATGCGCAGTGCACAATTTTTTTCTTTTAAAGAAAATGTTTCTGTGTCGCAATAATGGTTCGATTGAAAAGCGAAACTATTTTCTTTAACTTTGAAATGCTGGACGAGTTTGCGGAACTCCTGTTTTGTTAAAAGATTCTTAAATTCTATTTCAATATGCTGGTTCAAGATCATCTTCCTTTCATATGTATTTTATCTATTATCTCGTTGTTTTGCGTTTTCAGCAAATAAGAGCCCTGTTGTCTCCTTTTATGTAATGTTTAGGGACTTGGAATTTAGCATGAGAAATTAGGTGAATTCTTGGGATTCCCTAAAACAATGTGATAAAATATAAACGTTAAACGTTGGGGGGCGATACGGGCTATGAGAACAAAAATACATATAAAAGAAGCTTCTATTCGAAACAATGAGCTGCTTCTACAACCAGACGAAATCTTTGAAGGATCCACCTTTATAGCTAAAGAACAGGTGCTGGCTGATTCAGATCATCAAGCGTTTATTTATTTACTAGAAAAAAATGACGAGTATACATATATTTCACTCCCAGAATCAATTTGGCGTTTCTTATGTATTGCGATAAAGGAGAACTATCCTGTTTTCATTGCATCGGAAGAAACAAAATTTGAATTAAGCGGGATAGTTGAAGAACTAATTGATTTGCTTGAAAATATTAAAGGAAACAGTAATTATGGTGAAGCATTTACAGTAAAGGTTGAACAGGTGTTTACTGAATGCGGATGAGGCTGATTCCATTAAAATAGGTCAAGGGGTGCGGAAATGGAACAGTGGAATGATTTTTTGGCTCCTTATAAGCAAGCTATCGAGGAGTTAAAGGTGAAATTAAAAGGGATGCGGACAGAATTTGATCGCGATCATGTCCATTCTCCGATTGAATTTGTTACTGGCCGAGTAAAACCAATCGTGAGTATTCTAGATAAAGCTGTTCAGAAGAACATTCCACTCGATAAATTGGATACAGAAATGCAGGATATCGCTGGGTTAAGAATGATGTGTCAATTTGTCGATGATATTAGAAAAGTCGTGGAGCTGCTGAGACTTAGGAATGACTTCGAAATTGTCGAGGAGCGAGATTATATTTCACATAAAAAGGTTAGTGGATATCGATCTTATCATGTTGTCATTCGGTATCCCGTGCAAACGATTCATGGAGAAAAGAAATTGCTCGCAGAAATTCAAATACGTACACTTTCGATGAATTTTTGGGCAACTATTGAGCATTCTTTGAGTTATAAATACCGGGGAGACTTTCCAGAGGATATACAAAATCGTCTGCAGCGTGCAGCTGAGGCTGCTTATTTGCTTGATGAGGAAATGTCGCAAATTCGAATTGAAATTCAGGAAGCACAGCGGATTTTTTCAAGAAAAAAGGACACACAGAATCATTAAATAAAAACTAGGGCGGGATCATATGAAATTTGCTGTAACCTCTAAAGGGGACTCCAAATCGAATAGTTTAATGCATAAGGTTCGTACCTATCTTCAGGATTTTAATTTGGAATACGATGAAGACCAGCCGGATATCGTCGTTTCCATCGGTGGTGATGGCACCCTATTATATGCCTTTCATCGATATAAAAAACGACTTGATAAAACGGCTTTTGTCGGTGTTCATACCGGCCATCTAGGCTTTTATGCAGATTGGACGCCTGATGAAGTCGAAAAGCTAGTCATTGCGATTGCGAAAACGCCGTTTCAAGTAGTGGAATATCCGCTTCTTGAAGTCATTGTCCGTTACCAGCATGGGGGACGCGAATCGCGTTTTCTGGCTCTTAACGAATCCACAGTTAAAAGTGTGGAAGGAACGTTAGTTATGGATGTGGAGATGCGAGGAGAGCATTTTGAAACGTTTAGAGGGGATGGTCTATGCGTATCCACACCTTCAGGAAGCACGGCGTATAATAAGGCGCTTGGCGGGGCTATTATTCACCCGACCATTGATTCTATCCAGCTCTCTGAGATGGCTTCAATTAATAATCGAGTATTTCGTACCGTTGGATCTCCACTTGTGTTACCCGCGCATCATACGTGCTTGCTGCGCCCAGTAAATAATGTTGATTTTCAAATTACGATTGATCATTTATCCTTGCTTCATGAGGATGTTAAATCCATTCAATTTTTGGTGGCTCCAGAAAAAATTCGATTTGCTCGTTTCAGGCCTTTTCCCTTCTGGAAACGCGTCCATGATTCATTTATCGCAAACTAAGGAGATTTGAATAGTGTCTACTAACAACGAATCGAAACCATATAGCCTTTCATGGACTGTAGAAAGTAAGGATGAAGGCAAGCTGCTCAGAAACTTTCTCAATGAACATAAGATTTCCAAAAAAGGGTTGACGGCGATTAAGTATCGCGGCGGTAAACTTTCTGTGAACGGAAAGGTTGTCACTGTCCGTTATCCGCTGCATGAAGGGGATGTCGTAGAGGTTGTTTTTCCGCTCGAGGAAATAAGCTTGGGGTTGATTCCTGAAAAGTTGCCGCTCGTCATTCGGTACGAAGATGATTCAATAATCATTTTGGCAAAGCCTGCCTATCAAAGTACCATTCCTTCGCGAGAGCGCCCGAGGGGAAGTTTGGCAAATGCTTTAGCGGGGTATTATGAATCAAAAGATGTAGCTTCTACTGTTCATGTGGTGACGAGGCTTGACCGAAATACGTCAGGTCTTGTTATAATTGCGAAGCACAGTCATATCCATCATTTACTGAGTGCTCAGCAAAAAGCGGGACTAATCACCCGCACATACCAGGCGATTGCGGAAGGACAGCTGGAAGAAGAGAGCGGACGAATTGAGGCACCAATTGGCCGTAACCCAGAAAGTATTATCACCCGCATGGTAAGAGATGATGGTAAATATGCTTGTACACTATACCAGGTTATTCAGTCTTCACCAGCAATAAGTTATGTAGAACTCCAGCTTTTAACAGGACGGACGCATCAAATTCGAGTTCATATGGCTCATATTGGTCATCCGCTTGCAGGTGATGATTTATATGGAGGCACAACCACCTTAATTCCACGACAAGCGCTGCATTGTGCAAAGATAGAATTTTCACATCCCCTTACTGGTGATCGAATGACGTTTGAAGAACCAGCACCTGGAGATTTTCAAGAGTTATTAAATAGATAAACTAGCCTAAAATGAGGCAGTAAAAAGGCTGATTTCTTAATAAGAAATCGGCCTTTTGTTTTTAAACTGTAAATTCAGTCTTGAATTTCTCAGGTAGATAAGGCATTGATGAAGGTACGGAAACGAGTTCGAACTCTGGATAGCGCAGTGCAGTCAGCTTGCCTCCAAACACACAGCCGGTATCAATATTGATGGTATGGTTCACGATTCTTGCTTCTTTTACAGGCGTGTGTCCATAGACAATCCATGCTTCACCATGATAGGATTGGGCCCAATCACGCCTTACGGGAGAGCCATCTGGGTGCTTGGCACCAGAAATATCTCCATACAAAACGAATGTTTTAACTTTAGCTCCGGTTTTACCAACATAATCTCCTCGAATACCCGCATGTGCAATATATAAACTTCCGTTATCCAGCGTTTGGTATAAAGGGGATTGGTCATATAAAGTAAGAAATTGCTTTTTAATCTTTTTCTGTTGATCAACCGGTAGTTTTTCATATTCTGCAACAGTTGTTTCGAGACCATGAGAGTGCTGAACTTTGTTGCCAATAAAGTAACGGTACAGCTTATTGCAATGGTTACCGGGAGAATAATAAGCATGGTTACTATGGACAAGGTCATATACGGTTTTTACGACTTCGAGAGATTGTGGCCCTCGGTCAGTCAGGTCTCCAACAAGGCCTAATTTTCTGCCGTTTGGATGAATAGGATACCCTTTTTCCCATGAGTAGCCTAATTGTTTCGTTAATTGGGTAAATTCATTATAACAGCCGTGAATGTCACCAATAATATCGATATGCATAGTTCACATCCTAACATTTACTTTATCTTATTATCTACCAAGCAGATACTTTACATGAAAGGAAAGAATTTATCACTAATATGGAGGGGGGCTAACGTATGACAGCACCTATGGAGGAAGAGAACCTTCAACGAGAGAAAATGACGGAAGCCTTATATACTGATAATCTACAAGGATTCCGAGAAGAATTTATTGAGCTGCATCCTTATGATCAAGCCCTCTTTTATTCAAGTCTGGAGAAAGAACTTCGATCAAAGGTTTATCTGTTTCTGTCTCCAGAAGAAATGGCAACTATATTTGAACACATTGAAAATGAGGAAGCTGAATATGAAAACCTGCTTTCTGAAATGGTTCCAGCTTATGCAGCAGATATGCTTTCAGAAATGTATGCCGATGATGCAGCAGATGTTTTAAACGAACTGGGTCAGGAACAAGCAGGCAGCTACTTGACCATTATGAATCATGATTCGGCAGTCGAATTAAAAGAGTTATTGAGCTATGAAGAATACACAGCCGGCAGTATTATGACGACTGAATTCGTAGCTATTGAAGCCAATCAAACAGCGCGTTCTGCGATGTATATACTGAAAAAAGAAGCTCCGAAAGCGGAAATGATTTACTACCTTTATGTGATTGACACTCAGTCGAAGCTTGTTGGTGTCTTGACACTTCGTGATTTAATCGTTGCTGATGATGAAACAATGATTGCTGATATCATGCAAGATCGAATTCAATTTGTTTCAGTAACGGAAGATCAAGAAAATGTCGCACGTACTATGCGCGATTATAATTTCCTTGCAGTGCCTGTAGTTGATTTTGAACAGCGTCTGTTAGGGATTATTACAGTTGATGATATCATGGACGTTATGGAAGAAGAAGCTTCTGATGATTATTCAAAACTGGCTGGTGTATCAGATTTAGACCGTGTGGAAAAAAATTCGTTCACCGCTGCGAGTAAACGGCTTCCATGGCTGATTATCTTGTTATTCTTGGGCATGTTTACAGCTAGCCTAATCGGCAGATTCGAAGAAACGCTTAGTCAAAAAGCAATTCTAGCTGTCTTTATACCGCTTATCGGCGGGATGGCCGGAAATACCGGTACACAGGCTTTAGCTGTTGCAGTACGGGGGATTGCGACGGGTGATTTAGAAAATGAGAGTAAATGGAAACTAGTTATTCGCGAGGCAGGAACAGGATTAATTACAGGTTCTATTTGTGGTATTTTGATTACGGTTATTATCTTCTTTTGGCATCACGATTTACTGCTAGGTCTACTCGTTGGAATCTCCATATTTTTAACATTGATTATTGCAACATTGGCAGGATCATTGATTCCGCTTATGATGCATAAAATGAATATCGATCCAGCTGTAGCTTCCGGACCTTTTATTACGACGATTAATGACATTATTAGTATTTTAATATATTTCGGCTTAGCCACGTTGTTTATGAGTTATTTACTTTAGACGCATGTTGAAAGATGCTTTCCATGATTCCAAAGATTTGTTATACTTTTATTACTAGGTACTAATAACTCGTATCAATCAGGAGGACTAATTCATGACTCTTTCTTTACAAGGTAAGACATTTGTCGTTATGGGCGTTGCTAATAAACGCAGCATTGCTTGGGGAGTTGCCCGCTCCCTTCATGCATTTGGAGCTAAAATAATCTTTACATATGGCCGTGACCGGACAGAACGCAGCGTTCGGGAATTAGCAGCCACACTTGAAGACAATGCACTTGTTTTACAATGCGATGTTTCAAAGGATGAAGATATTGAAGCGTGTTTTGCTTCTATCAAGCAACAAGTGGGAATCATTCATGGGGTTGCACACTGTGTGGCGTTTGCCAATAAGGAAGAGCTCAATGGCGAGTATATGAATGTAACGCGTGAAGGATTCATGCTTGCTCATAACATAAGTTCTTATTCGTTAACGGCCGTAGCCAAAGCAGCAAAAGACCTTATGACTGAAGGCGGAAGTATTATTACGATGTCTTATCTTGGCGGAGAACGCGTATTGCCTAATTACAACATTATGGGAGTAGCTAAAGCATCGCTTGAAATGAGTGTCCGCTATCTGGCCAATGATCTAGGACCGTTAGGAATTCGCGTGAATTCAATCTCAGCTGGTCCTATACGTACATTATCAGCCAAAGGAGTCAGTGACTTTAATTCAATTCTCCATCAGATTGAAGAAGAAGCACCGCTTCGCAGAACAACTACACCAGAAGAAGTAGGCGATACAGCCGTATTCCTTTTCAGTGAGATGGCTAGAGGCATAACAGGTGAAAATCTGCATGTAGATTCCGGTTATCATATAATGGGATAAATGAAAAGCTCAAGAAGCCAAGAGTGGTTGGCTGTTCTTGAGCTTTTTTTATTCAAAAACAGGAGTTAACTTATCTTTTCCTGAGTTTTGAAGGGTTACGTTAATATCTATCGAATCAATGAGATCCTTTGTTAAGGGAATTCGCCCGTCCTTTTCGATTTTTTTCCATGTTTTATTATCCTCTCTGTATAGTATTTCGGATAAGTGAAATACATCAACCCCTTTACTTGCCCCGTATTTATAGCTGGTTTTGATTTCATTCTTTAATACTTTTTTAATTTCCTTCTCAAAGTCCTTCATCTTGGTTGGTTGTTTCACTAATTCAATATTCGCTTTTAGCCTTAATTTGATCTTGAATTTGACTTCATCGCCCCGAACGATAGGAATGACTTTTTCTTTTTTGTCATAAACCACCGCAGTAATTACTTTATCTGTACCTTTAAAAAGATCAATATTATCTCGCGTAAAGTCTTTAAATATGAGTCGGGTTCCGCCAATTTTATCTTTTGGAAATATTCCATAGTATTTCTTTTTTGATACCACAGCTACATCCTGAATTAATATATTCTTTCTCGATTCCTTTTCTCCAAACCATTGCTTAGTGATTTTTATAACAGGGAGTGCAGCTACATGACTTGGTTCATCAAGTCTAATGATGAGTTCTCTTAAATCAAGAGGCTGAATCAATGAACTCTGTTTAAAATTCCCCTCTGGGTCACTCAGCCTGGAGAAAGCCATTGAGACACTCTCTATGGGACCGATTTTCATCGCTTCTTTAAGCGGTTCTTTAGTTGCGTAATAAAAGATTCTATATCTTGTCTCACGGTAACGATCAAGAAAATCAGTAGCGGGTCTTAATAAGTCATTTTTTAACGCTTTTTCAGAAAAAATGATAAATGATAAATGGCCCCAATATATTCGCCGATCTGAGGTGTGGTACAAGTTGAAAATTGCTTCATCAAGTGTTTTTCCAGCAGCTCGGCCGACATCTACTCGATTTGGAATTGAACTTCCGCCTTCTGTTTTGGCTAAGCCGCTCATATTCATAATTTGTAAAAACACGACAATCTCACCATCTTTATAATCTATGCCCATACCAGTTGCGTACACAAGCCGCTCGGGTTCAGTAGTATCCCAACAGCCTGAAAGAATGAGGGTGCAAAGAATGATGGATAGGTATTTAACTGATTTTTTCACTGTTCACCGTCCCCCTGAGGCCTTTTATCGTCTGGAGAAAACATAGAAGGTCTGCTTTTAATTTGTTTAGCAGGCAGGCGAAGCATTTCTCTTAATAAGTTTTTGAAATTTAGATTAGCTGTAAAGTCCAAATAAGGAATTCCGAATGTCCTCATATTACTCAAATGAATCAAAATGAATAGAAGTGAAAAAAAATATCCAAATAAGCCTAAAAAGGAAGCAAATAAAATCGTAAACAGCCGGAGGACACTTATCGCTCCAATTAATGACTGATTAACCAAGGTAAAGGTAGCGACAATAGAACCGGAAATGACGACAAGCATAGCCGGGCTTGTTAGACCAGAACGGATGGCTGCGTCACCTATAATCAAGCCGCCGAGAACACTTAAGGTGGTTCCGATGCTTGGCGGGAGACGCATGCCAGCTTCTCGGAATATTTCAAACATGATGACCATAACAATGGCCTCTAATGAAGAAGGAAGCGGTAGGCCTCTTCTAGCCTCTACAACGGTGGCGAGTAAGATGAGCGGAATTTGGTCTTGGTGAAAGGTCGTCACGGCCACCCAAAAACCAGGCAATAGGGCGGCAACAAAGATACCAAAGATTCTTAGTAATCGTTCAAAGGAAGCGAAAACACTGTTATATTCATTATCTTCTCCCGTTTTTAAGAGTAAAAATAAGTTGGCAGGAGTAATGATTGCATAGGATATGCCATCAATTAATAGGATAATTCGTCCTTTTAAAAGCGATTGAACAGCAGTATCAGGTCTTCCGGTATAATCATATCTCGGAAATAGAGGTGCGGGTTTTTCAATTAATTCCATCATCTGATTGCCGCTGTAAATTCCATCGACATCAATCTGTTTAATTTTTTCTACAAGTCCTTTCACAATTTCAGGATTTGCAGCATCCTTTACATATAAGAGTGAAACCTTTGTTAAGGATCGCCGGCCTACTTCAAATTGTTCGTTTTGAAGTGATTTAGTACGCAGTCTTTTTCGAATTAATGCAGAATTGATTATTATATCTTCTATGAAATTATCTCTTGGTCCCTTTATAGTCGTTTCTGTTGCCGTATCCTCAGGTGTACGTTGAGGGCGATTGGAAATTCCAATAGAATAAAGCCGATCATAACCTTGAAAAAGGATGATTGCTTTACCAGAAAAAATATCGCTGACTAGATCCTCCTCGTTAAGAACTTCTTTCATAATGGGCAAGTGAAGAGCATGCAAAATAGTGTCTGGTGAAGGCAATTGGTCTGGATAATTTTCAAAAAAAGCATCCAATCGTTCAAAAACGAGCCGATTTAAGGACTCTGTATCAACAAGTCCTTCACAAGCGGTAATGGTAACGTTTATTGGGTGTGCTGTTCGGAAGGTAAAGGACTCGAAAAATACATCCGCTGAATCAGCAAATAACTCTCTAAGGTAGCCTTCATTAGGAGAAAAATCTAAAGCCATACTTGGTTTATTACTTGGAATTGTAGGTCTCTTTTTTGTTCTCTTGAACATATTGACTCCTCCTGCTTTTCTTGTTAGCTAAAGCGGCAATGATGCCTAGAATAAGGGAGATGGCAAGGAAAAACCAAAACGTAAAAGGCATTAAGAATGAACGGATAAATGAATAAAAGGTGATATCGCTCATTGGAATAAGGTTAGTAATAATCAAAAAAAGTGAAAAGCCTGCTAGTAGGATTATTTTTTTCTTATTGCTTTTAAAGGTAAAGGCTTCGGCTGACAGAAATAAAAAAAATGAAATCCTAATAAAGGCTCCAGTTATCCATTGGTAGATGGACAGAAAGTCAAGATGCTCAATAAATCTTCCTAATGAAACGAGTCCCCATTGTTCAAAGGCAGGGTATTTTTGACGTGCTGCCTCATAAGGTCCAAACTCAGTCAGGGATCCAATCAAAGGTCCTATGATGAGCCCGGCTAAGATAACACTATTAATCAGAAAAAGTTTGATGGTCATTTTTCCATGTACTTTTTGTTGGATGAAAAGAAGAGCAATAATTTCTATTAGTCCGGATAAAGGGTAAATAGTCCCTGAAAGTACTGGTTTAAATCCATGCTCTAAAATCGGTTTTAAAAGGGTGTGATCTTTGTATTGGATATTGGCGAAGGCCACAAAAAAACCGAAAACAACGACTGCTGTCAGGACAAATGTATTTAGAATAACGATGGTTTGTATATTGGTTATCGACAGTAAAAAACAAAGAATGGTAAATAAGATGACACTGAATAATATTGGGGTAATCGGCAGATACGATACTTTTGTCCATGAAATAAACTCTTTAAGAGTGACTGCAGCGAGTAACACAAATACCAAACTAACCATTATGGAAAAGGTCCGGCCAAATACTTTGCCTGTATGTTGTTCAACAAACTGAAAGATATTTTGATTGATGGTTTTTCTATGGATATAGGAAAGTAAAAAACACCAACACAGAATAAAACCAAGCGCGATTCCGACAGATACCCAGCTATCCCTTTTAGCAGCACCTAATAAATGCGGGATAACGGTAACATGATTCTTCAAACCAATCGCCGTAATAATCAGGAGTGATATTTGTAAGAGTGAAACTTTAGGCTGGTTATTCATTAGACAGCTCCCTATATAGTTACTTATTATTATCTTTTTCTAATAAAGGGAAATTTATTTCAATTATTTTTCATTAGAGGAATCGAAGGGAAACAGGGTAGTCATAAAAACGAGAATGAAAAATATAAATGACACATAGGGATGCATGAAAAAATGTGGGCGAGGAGGGGCGCAGCATGTCAGAAAAGGAAAAGAAAGTAAGATCAAAGCCGCTTCTTTATATTGTTCAACCGGACATTTTAGAGCCAGAAACAGAAAATATGCAGAAGGAATTTAGAAGCAAAAAAACTAAGATAGATTATAAAACAGATGTTGAGCCAGTGGAGGCAACCGAGATAGTTCCTGAACATGAAGTGAAGATCGAAAGTGAAGATAGGGAAGAGAAAGAGAGGAAAGAACAGCAGCTTGAGCAGATGAAGCATGACTTTGGGGTTTATAAAGCTATGGATGAAATTCATGCGGAGATTGATTCTATTAAACAAATAACGGATCATTACTCACCGGAAGGTACGTCGATTATAAAAGAAAATATACCAGTCGCAAATGGAGGCGGCGTTCATGAAATTAAAAAGCTTGAACCAAAGTCTGCTGAAGAGCTTCAAAGAAAAGAAGTAAGAAAAGCAGTGAAGGATCTTTTACGTAAAACAGAGAAAGGCGTAACGCCTCTTTGTGAAGCGAAAATCAATGGTCGTATTGTCCGATTTCAGCTTTTGGGAAAAAAAGGGGAATCTGTGCAAATAAAAACAGGCACGACAATTCAAAATGTGCAAATAATCGATCTTTCTGATTTTAAAGTACTTTAGCGGATGAAAGGGGCGAATCGTAGAGGATGTTACTGAAAGAAATCAGTTGGACGGTAATTACGATGCTCGGACTAGCGTCATTTAGACTAACTCGAATTATCGTCTTCGATAAGATTACCTCATTCTTACGTGCCCCGTTTTTTAATGAAATAGAAGAAACGAATGAAGATGGAGAGATAGAAATTTATTTAGTTCCGAAGGAGAAAGGACTTAAAAGCTGGATTGGGCAGCTCTTGAGCTGTTATTGGTGTACAGGTATTTGGGTCAGTCTATTTATAGGTTATGTATATACGTTAGAGCTCCCAATAGGAGAATTCTTTATTATTATTCTGGCAATTGCTGCAATAGGTTCCCTTATAGAAACAATCGTGTTACATCTCATAGGCTAGTGTATCAAGCAAGAAAGGAGCAATAAACATACTCTAATCATATATTCCATATAAAAGGAGTGTAGATAATGGATAGGAACATTAATCAGCAGCCGTATCAACAGCCATATCAACAGCAACAACAGCCCAGTTATGCATATCAGAGACCAGTTAAGAGAATCCCAAAAGTAAAAAAAGACTGTGGGTGCAATAAAGGTGGATATAAAAGGTAGTGATTGGAAGCTAGACTCAATTTAGAGTCCGGCTTTTTTTTATTTAAGGAAGCAAAGGGATAAGAGCAGAGGAAATAGGCTGTATCGAGTAGGACATAGCCTGCACATAACGACAAAAATTTCATATCTTAACAGTGAGCTAAGCTTAAAGCGAGGTGAAAAATATGTTTGGATTATGTGGAGGATACAACTCTTGCGGCGGTGGATATGGCGGCGGATATAGCAATGGATACGGCGGCGGCGGGTACAGCAGCGGAGGATACAGCAGCACGTTTGTATTAATCGTTGTATTATTTATTTTGTTAGTTATTGTCGGCGCTTCATTCTGCTAAGTACTCAATGGAATAGGCGTCAGGCCTATTCCATTTTTACTTAATCAAATACGACGATTACTTTCTTATTTCTTGCAGTTAATAATTCTTCCTGAATTGTAGAGCTAGAAATGTGATTTTGATGTTTTGTTAAGAAAACAAGACGATCAAACTTAGGAATGGCCGGTATTTCCTGCAAAACTGGCATTACATAAGTAGGCCTTTTCCAATACCGTCCAGGGGAGGACTGAAAAGAATGATCCCAACCATCATCAGGATTGAATTCGGTTAATTCAGTAAACTGTATGTCTCCGTTGGGGGTTTTTGCAATAGAATCTTGTAAGAACAGGAAAAAGAAAGTATCAGCATATTGGACTGTGTGGATCATGCTATAAGGAAGGTAAATCCATCTAAGTTCGCTGTTTATCACGATCCCTTTCTTAAGAATCTTTGTGATTACACCAGGAATACTTTGGGGAGAGCTGCTAGTCTTACTGATTATTGAATCGATTGTTGCCCCTCCTATTCAACGTTTTGCTACACTATATTCAATAAACAGAAAAAGGTAAGCCATGAACGAAAAAATTCTTAAATTTCCTTTAATGTTGGCTATGCACCCTTTGGATTTGGGTTCATAGAATAGGAATACAGAGAAGGAGGGCGAAGGATGGATAACAAATTCTTTAAAAATATGGAAAACAAGACTGGCGTCAATATGAAAGATGTATTTGAATTGGCAAGTTCTCTGCAAGGGGCAAATTTTAAGGATGAAGCGACCGTACGGAACGTCATAAAACGGGTATCCCAGATTGCCAATAAACCAGTTAACAAAGAAACAGAAGATAAAATCGTCCAATCAATCGTAAAAGATGGGAACAAACTCGACTTCGGAACGCTTGCTGAAATGCTAAATAAAAAATAATCGGGTATACAAAAAAACGGAGGATGCTGGAGTCCTCCGTTTTTGTAGTTATAGGTTTTAAGACGCGGCGAAATTAGTCGGCCTTCCTTTAAAAAGGGCTGCTTCTGCATTTCTAGTTGTCTAGCGCCAGCAGCCAGCTTACTGTGGAAAAGATGAAAGTCCACAAAAGGCAAAGGGCCGCCTTTTGGTCCTTTCCCTATTTCCTTCGCAAGCTAACGGGCTGCTTCTGCATTTCTTGTTACAAGTTCAAGAATCTTGATGGGTGTGCTGTTTTTCCTCTTCTTGTTTGTGGTACGGAGATATAGAGTTCCTGTTTGGCTCGTGTGGCGGCTACGTACATGAGTCGTCGTTCTTCTTCTAGTGGAGCGGTTTCACCTTTACGGTATGCTTCGAGTGAGAAGTCATGCGGTAAGCTGCCGTCTACAGCGGATAACAAGTAAACTGATTTGTATTCTAAACCTTTTGAACGATGGATGGTCGTCAGTTGAATCGCGTCTTGGAAATGCTTGGAGAGCTGCTTGACTTCCTTCACCATAGCAGCCATATGGTCCGCATGTTCAATGAATGAGCTAATGGTTTCAAAGCGTCTTGCGGCTACTTTTAAATCTCGGATGTCGTCAGAACCTTTATCCACACTGACTTCATCACCGCGTTTTTTTACGTAATCTGTAAAGCCAAGATCCTTTTCAATAAATTCAAGTGCAACAGAAGGGGACAAGCCGGATAAAGATCGAATTTTTTCAGGTAATGTTTTTAGCTTTCTCTCCTGAAAGGCATGTCCTGTTTTAACATGTGAAAAGGCATTAATAAAATCACAATCTTGTAAGATTGTTTGTGCTTTCATTTCTTGTAAAGCACTTTGTTTTAAAAACAGGGAAGATAATATTGAACTCACTGGTTTTGGATCTTCAGGATCAAGCGCCAGCCGCATATAAGCGAGCATGCTTTTGACTATTTTACGTTCATAAAAGCTCTCGGCATCTCGTTCAATTACAAACGGAAGACTAGAAGCTGCCAGCCGCTCAAAAATAGCTCGTGACATGGAATGAGTGCGGTATAGAATAGCAAAATCACCTGGTTGAGCACCTTGTCTGATTTTTTCTTGGATATCGGTCACAATCATGGTCGCTTCAATTTCCTCATCATAAGGATAAAACAAAACAGGCGGGTTTCCGTTATCATGCTGTGCTTGCATGGCTTTGGCACGGCGTTGTTTATTGCGCTTAATCATCCGGTTAGCTGTCGAGACGATTTTATGTGACGAACGATAGTTCTCTGTCAGTTTAATGACCTTTGCTTGTGGAAAGTCCCCTTCAAAATGGAGAATGTATGAAGGGTCACTTCCACGGAAGGAATAGATGGACTGATCGTCGTCACCAACCGCACACACATTTTGTGTATTGGCTGATAAGAGTTTAATTAATTCATATTGTACAGCATTAATATCTTGAAACTCGTCGACTAAAAAATAGTGAAAGCGTTCTTGATATCTGGCTAATAGCTCTGGGTAGTCACGGAAAAGTAAATAACAGCCTACCAGCATATCGTCAAAATCATAGCGATCGGTTTGAGTTTTATAGTCTTCGTAGCTTTTATATAATGATAGACAAGATGTTTCAAACTCGTCCTTTGGTTTAATATCCTTAGGGAATAGAAGTGAATTTTTCCATAATCCGATTTGCTGTAACGCTTGGTCATAAGCAAATTCTTTTTCATCTAATCCTATTTCCCGCCCCGCGTTTTTAAGAATCTTTGACCTCTCCCACTCCCACTTCAAGAGACGATCCCGCTGCCATTGATCTGGTTGATGGAAGATCAGGATTTTATAGAAAATACTATGAAAAGTCCCGCTGACAAGCTGCGAAGCAATCATCGGCGTGATTCCTGGATAACTTAGCAGACGTTGTTTCATTTCAGCGGCTGCTTTGGAGGTAAACGTGACAAGCATAATACTTCGCGGATCAATCTTTTTTTCCGTCAGCATAAAAGCTGTCCGAACCGTTAATACCCTTGTTTTTCCGCTTCCAGCGCCAGAGAGAACGAGTAATGGCCCCTCAATTGTCGATGCTGCAGTAAGCTGCTGACTATCAAGGATGACACCGCATCTGGCTAATTCATTGAAGTAAGGATTATCAATTGTTGAAGGTTTTACAAGTTTCTTTTCAAAATCAGGACTACCGCTGACTTCTTTGGATGTAAGGAAGTTTTGCTGGACAGGTTTTTCTTCTGTAATGGTACGAGAGATAGGAATACGAAACCCATTTTGTTCACGATACTCTACTGTTTCAGTAGAGGGAGAACTCGGGCTGGATTCCCATTGCAGGGTATTGCATACGGGTACATTTGGAGCTGCATGATAAAAATGCGGCTCTTCGTGTATACCTACATATAATTTGACTGGTGAATGGCAAGCAGGACATAACAGATTCCCACGCTTTCCCTTTTCAAAAAGGATTTGCAGTTCATCAGGTGAAATACTGTCTAGTTTTATAAGTCTATTTTCTGATTTTGCTGCTTTCATAGGTAAACCCTCAAATCTGCTTCTGCTGAAATAGTATTGCAGGTTTTATCATAACAGAACAAAAAGAAAACAAAAAGTTGTAAAAGTGGTTTAACTAGTAGAAATATTGGGAATAGGTCTATGAGTACATACATTCATTTACTATTTAAAAACTTTAGGAAGGGTGAAAATAAAATGGGATACATAGCACCAGTCACACAGTTTGATTACATCCAATATGCTAATCGTACAGCTGCTGCCGAAAGCCAAGCGAATCGTTCTGTCCATGGAACATCCCCCATTTTCCCAATGAAGTTTTACAGGGAAATGAATACAGATCGTACTGAAACGCAGCCCACTGAGACAATGTCAGATCATGAACCTAACGAATTAAGTATGTATAACGGTGCATCTAGACATAAGAATTATGTTCCAAGAGAAGTTATCGAACAAACAGCAACGGAGTTAACAGGCAAGGGATGGTTTGTTAATGCAATGGTGTAAATAAAGTCAAAAGGACACATATGTGTCCTTTTGGGTTTACTATTACAGAACGTCAACTTCCACAATAATCGCAAGAAGCAATTGAAGTAAAAGCTGGATATTGATAGCGATTTGAGCATCAGTCGTTCTGATTTCAATATCACGGCTGTTTTCAACAATTGTTTTTTGGCGTGTAATCTGGCTGATTTTAGACGTTTGCAGCAATTCTTGTGTGATTGAAGAAGAATCCTGGCCGTCAGCAATTGAAATGCTGATAATGACAGCAATCGCAGCTTGAATGGCAGCTTGTAAAGAAAGTGCTGCTTTTAAATCAACTGAAGTAACCGTTACATCACAAGAATCTTTGATGAAAATTAACTCTTCAGATAATTGGAATTCTGAATTACCTTGAACAGCTCTTTGATCGATGTTATTATCTTCGTTACGGCAAAATGCGGATAATGGGTGACGATCGTCTGAATCTAGAGCAGACCACCTTTTTTCTTGGCGACATTCCTTTCTGCTTTCCTCTCTACAGCTGCTGCTTTCGCTGCTGCTGCTCTCACAATGATTTCTATTGCTTCTATACACCTCTTGATTCATAATAATCCTCCTTAGGTTTGATTCTTTATTAAAGTATGCGTCAACTGCCATGATGTTTGGACGAATCTACCTCGGCAAATAACTATTTTGTGCGGATTTTTGGGTTAAAGCTGACGAGGCTATTTAAATGAGTCATAAACATTAGTAGTTGGATTTACATCGGCTTCGGTAATGCTGGTATGTTCGTCAGTTAATTTCTTGTATTGCTCCTGCAGATGGAGAATCGTCTTTTTCAGTTGTGCCTTCTCCTGATCTGTAAGATTAATATTCTCTTTTTTGATGCCATGTTTCCGTAATGTGCTGGATACAAGCAGCTTCATTAACTCCTTTTGAGATTCCTCCATATTAAATCCTTGATCACTGATAACAATCTCCTCCTTTTCCTTTCATACTCATAGACTATGAAGATAGGAGCTGATAGGACAGGGGCAAACGTGGAATTTCTCCATTTTGAGCAAAGAAAAATCCCGAACCAATTGGTTCGGGAGTACTTACATGTCTTTTATCATAGTCTTATGAGGAATGCCCGCATCGAGGAATTCTTCTGAAACGATACGGTATCCGCGTTTTTCATAAAAAGGAATCGCTTGAATCTGTGCATTTAGCTTGAATGTGTGGATATCTTGTTTAGTCCCATATTCTTCAAGAGCATTCATAATAATAGTGCCGGCACCCTTACTGCGAGCAGCGGGCATCACGCAGATACGTTCAACCTTACCGATTCTATCAAGAATACGGAGCCGCCCTGCACCAGCTGGACGCTGAAGTTCATCATATAAAATAAAATGAGTAGAAGCATCCTCAAACTGATCAATTTCTTCTTCCTCAGGAACAAGCTGCTCCTCAACAAAAACTTTCATACGAACATAATAAGCATCTTCAAGTTGTTTTTTAGTAGTTACAAGTTCTATGTTCAAAGATCTTATTCCTTTCCAAGCTTGTACGTTTTATAAACGTTCCAAGTGCCTTGTTCATTTTGTTTCATTAATTGAATTTCAGTAATAACTTCCTGATGGGTTAAATCAAGCATGCTTAACTGACCTAGAACATCAGAATGCTCATTAATCGATAGATTCTGACCGATCGTGATATGCGGGACAAAATTATAAGGCGAAGGTGCTCCAGCAAACTCTTCTTGATTGAATGCATTGTACAATCCCTCAAGTTCTATTGAAGGTTCAACCTTAAAATAGATGGTATTTGAGACTGGTTGAAACGTGCTCGCTTTAAGAACCTTAAGCACCATAGGGTTGAAATGCGTAACAACATCCTCGATTTTCTGTTCAATGTTTTTAATTTCAGCATCTGACGCTTCAAAAGCCGCTTTAATTGTAACATGAGGCGCAATCAAGGAATAATTCGTATCATACCGTTTTCGATATGAATTTGCTTTATCCTGTAGTGTCTTAGAAGGAAAAATAGCGATACCATATTTCATAAAAATACCTCCCGAATGAGAATACTGTACTTTGTACGTTATTTCAAATAGTATACCAAAAATTAGGTAAGATTGTGACGTAAACTACCTATGCTTAAAACATTTCCTTTAACGCCCGTTTAAGATCCTTTTGCCAGAACTTCCAGGTATGTGTACCTTCAAACTCATCATAAAAATAAGAAAAGCCTTTTTCTTTCATCAATGCACTTAATTCTTGGTTCGGCTTGAGAAAGTCGGAAACTGTATCGTCGGTAGAGGAGGGGACTTCCGTTTCTCCAGTACCGATAACATGATAAATTTCAAGCAAATGAGGTGCCTCAAAATCCCTTACTGCATTGATAACTGTTTCATTTACAAGTGGTGACTGTAAAATACACTTACCAAATGTATGTGGATATTGAAGTGATGTCATGAGTGAGACTGTAGCCCCAAGTGAATCACCGATTAACGCACGGCCCAATCCCATATGGTAAACCGGAAACTCTTCTTCAAGAAAAGGAAGAAGCTCGTGGGCGAGAAAACGTATGTAGTTCTTATTTTGATCCCCATCTGGATGATACTTATTCCAGCGGTCATAGCGATTTTGATAAGGAACACCCACTATGATAACATTCTCCATTTCCCCACTGGCAAGCAGCTCATCCGCTACTCTCCCCATTCTCCCGAGTTGAAAATAATCCCGACCATCCTGAGCAATAAGCAGTGAGTATTTATATAGAGGAGAAAAGTTAGCTGGTAAATAGACAAGCAATTCTAAATCTTCCCCTAAAGCCTTACTGGTAAACCTATATTCCTTAATGGTGCTCTTAGCTTCATTCATCCCGTCACACCCCTGTTGAATGTTTTAAATTAGTTGAAAGGGCTTACGAAATAATTTTACCACACTTATTCTTGTAATTCCCGTCTAAAGGACGGCTGAATGAAGAGCAAATCACTGTGTTATGGAGAGTAAGAAGAAGGACCAGCTTAGCACTGGCCCATATATGAGGAATAAATAGGGAAGAAGGATTAGAGGAGTCAACCTAACCGCTGTTTATAGGTAAGCAGTTGTGCAGATAGAATATTACTCACTTTAAAGGTACGTTTCAACTGACGTAAATAGCAGAAAGCCCGTATTCGATCTTCCTCAATAGAAAGTACCTGAATTTTACGCTGCGTAATCACACCTGACTCTGACATATAGATAATTTCCACCATTCGATTCTGCTCCATACTCTTTGCAAACATCGTCATCAACATCTAATACACACCTCCATAAATGTATTATATGCGAACGTATATTCTTTATGCAATATAAATAAGAACATTAGTTCTCTTTTTGGTAAAAAAGAATTAGAAGTTTTCCTAGAAAAATAGTATTGACATTTACCAAAGAAAATATATAATTAGAAATGTACCAAAACGAGCATCATTACATAACGATCTGTTAGCTCAGCTGGGAGAGCACAACCTTGACAGGGTTGGGGTCGGGGGTTCGAGCCCCTCACAGGTCATCACTTTCCAAAGGCTACAATCCTTGATATCACAAGGTTTGTAGCTTTTTTTGTTGTTGTCTTACCGGCTGCGTTTTGCTCGATTTAAGGATTTGCTCACATTTTGCTCACATAAAATTTTGAACAGCGTTATGGAAAATATCAGCCACTTCATCATCTTGGTTAGGGACAGAAGTTATTAATGTCCCTAGTACCGGTGGAGCGAGCTTTCTTTATGAATATTACAAAATATGGTATATTAAAGAAAAGTTGCAAAGATTTTAAAAAAGGAAATAAGTAGGGATACTTTTAATTACAATGCCAATTCACCTTATAACTACGAAATATATTTACACTACTTCGTCAAAAGCCACTGTATCCGCAGCTACAACAGAAACAGCCACCATAGAACAGAAAATCATAATCGATGACAAACGGGGAAATAATCAGTTCCACTATTACGAGATTAGCAGTGATACAACCAATCATTGTCGTTACGGAAAATCATTTATATGAAAGTAATCACTTTCGAAAATACCGTTCTGTATTAAATCCATATTAATTTGGAGAGTGACCGTATGTTTACAAAACAATTGTTAACTAGTTTAAAAGAAAGATTAAACGAAAAAGGTAGATTACTTAAAACTACACCTGAAGGTCTAAATATAGAAGTAGTGTGCACGTTTGAAGAACCGGCTTCTCCTGAAGAAATTAGCCAAGCGGAAAAAGACTTTAAGATGAAATTCCCAGATGACTACAAAGAATTCTTGTTGCAACATAATGGTGCTTCTCTTTTTTCGGGAATTGAAGATGGAGAAGAAATTGGTGGAGAACTGTGGTTATTTTCAATAGAAGAGATTAAGGAAGCAATAGAAGACTATAATATCGAAAAGGGTAAATTTTTACCGATAGGTTCAGTGTTGGATCAATCTTTAGCTATTAGTAGTGAGCCACTCAAAAAGGGAAGTTTAAATTATTTAGGGATTGCTGAAATAGTGGATCACTATGAATCGGTTAATTTGAATTTCGAATTATTTTTAAGTCGCTTTATTACCACATCTGGAGAAAACTTTTGGGAATGGGATTCGTGGACTGCTGACGATTATTACGAGGAAGATGAAGGCTATTGAGGTATAAGGAGAAGTAAAAATGAATAAAAAGATACTATCTGGTCTTGTACTTGTTCTCGGAGTAGTAATCTTGGTTGCTTGGGAGGGAAACGGAGTGAATAAAGAAGTAAAATCGAATCACTCTCAAAAAAATGAGAAAAAACGTATAGAAGATGTAATATATGTAATCGAACCAGAAATAGAAATCAAGATATGGAAACAACTGAAGATGCGGAAATTATCTATGAACTAACTGAAGAAGAAGAAAGATTGGGCCTTAAGTTTGTGGAGTAAGCGTTATGAAAGGTGAATTTTATGGACTTTTCCAAACCTTTAATTTTTTCAAGGTAACTTATAAGTAATATAAACATATGCTTAGAACAAATACATGGTAGAGCCTGTCATTAGGTTCGGCTATGTATTTTTTTCTATGGAATATTCATCCTAAGAAAATGATATTGCAGCGTATTTGAACTTGTACGAGAGTTATATCATGAAGTGCACAGAGAAAAATAAAATAATAGAATAACAATATGTGATAAAATACACTTAAATGTTTTTAAATTATAAGGAGTCCAAAAATGAAAAAGAAAACAAGTTTTTTAGCCTTACTTTTAACGATTATCTTTATGGTTGGTTGTACGAACGTAGAGGATGCATCTGTCACAGATAAAGAAACAGATTCAGAAGATGTAACCGCAGTTGAAACAAATTCAACTAATAGCGAAATAGAAGAAACTATCAATACGGTTGAAGATGAGCCAGTTGAGGAAGAAGCACCAACTGAACAAAATAATGACCTGTTCTCGGGATACAAACTTATTGAAGTTGATGGTGGTGATTTGTCTGGATATCGTGAACCTAACGTCGTCGTTGACATTGGCTTTGGGGACCGTGAATATTGGGCATTTACTAATGAATACGGGCAGCTAGTACGTGTCATTGCTGACGAAATTACTTTACAAGATGATCGTAACGAACCTGTAACATCGTCTGGAAGATACTATTCTGATGAGGCGAAAGTTCCAGGAGTGGAAAGCGATGTTTTAGATGAAGGACATGCCATCGCAGATTCTCTCGGTGGGGTATCGAATGCATATAATATTACCCCACAAAATAGTACACTTAACCGCCATGGTGACCAAGCTTATATGGAAAATGCGATACGCAGTGCAGGTGGAGCCACTAATTTTGAGTCGGTTATCACCTATCCAAATACGGAAACGCAGATTCCTTCACATTATGAGTATACCTATACGTTGAGAGGCAACAAGATCGTTGATTCCTTTGACAATGGAAACCCTGACGAAGTAAACGAATCACTCGGTTTAACAGGCAGCAAACCTTCTAAATCACCTAGTTCAAATGAAAAACCATCTAGTTCAAATAAAGACGGTGATATTTCTAGTGTTGATACTAACGGTAATGGACAAGTGACGATTAAAGAAGCAAAAGATGCCGGTTTTAGTATGCCCATAACGAGTGAACATTGGTTATATTCCTATATGATTGATAACGATAATGACGGCATGGTGGGTGAGTAAGCACCAAACATATGAAGAAAAGAACGTTGTCGTCAGTATCAAGAAGGGGTTGCCCCTAAAAGTCAGGAATAGGACTTTTAGGGGCAACCCCTTTTTGTATCTATTAATCCCAAACTTCATCTAACGTCTCTAAAAACAAACGATCTAATTTTTCTGTGGGGTCTGTAACTTGTATGTTTAAACTTTTGGTATAGACTTCGAGCTTGGTTATTTCTGTATCTAAAAACTCATTAATTAACGAAATTTTTGGTTCTAAATCCATTTCATCACCGGCTATTTTTCTCTTGAGAAGTTGATCAATCTCCAGTCTAAGCTCACCAGATGGAATGATGTCATCTAGTAGGGAGTGGAAGGAGATAGGTGGAATCGTATTATATTTTTCAATCCACTTACAAGCAAGAATAGGACGAAGCACATAAAAGTATTTTTTTATTTTTACTAAGTCGGACTGTAGATATTCTCGATAATTATTTTTAGCCATATTTAAATAGTGATAGAGGCTAGCATTTGGATAGAAAGTATCTTTCTCCAGTGCTCTCATCTTATTAATGGTTGAAAAGGCTTGATAGTAAAGGATATCTGATCTCATCCATTCCAATAAAGGCGGATTTGATTTTCGTAGAAGGCGTAACGTTTTAGTTAGATCCCATCCACTAATATCAAGTAAATCATTGATTGGTCGTTCAATTACATCTCGTTTGGTACCAATCCCAACTGGGTCAATCGTTAGGTAATACTCTTTTTTATGGATATAAATGAATCGAACATCATAATCGCTGTCTTTTGAAGGAAAGCCCCAGGCACGGCTTCCAGATTCACAGGCGTAAAGTATTTTCACATCGTTTTCTTCTTCAATTTTTTTCAGTTCCTCGAGTATTATGTCTTTCATAGTCAAACGACCTCTCATATGTATAATTTATGCATTATATAACTACTATCATCATTGTTCAATATAAGCTTCAAGAATTTAATTAATCTACCTGTAAATAAAGCCCATCGATTGTAAAATCAAAACACTAAGAGAGCTGGATAATAGTTGAATATCATAGTACCATAGATTAGGAAGATAATGGACACGTTGAGATGAGAAACGTTTTATGATTAATAAGGAAGTAGAATTTGAGTTCAATCAGATTTTCCCGATGAACATAAAAAATTGAGGCACAAGTTAAAGTGTTTTATTGAATAAAATGAGTTTATTGATGCTCGTTATGAAGGAGAAAACGTATTTATAGGGAATACATAGGGGTATGTATAATTATGCTTTTCTGTTAACTAAATTATAGACCATTATTTAAATCGTATAGGAGTAGGTATCGGTTTTAAGTGGTAAACAGGAGGTCTTCATGCAGGAAAATATAAACATATCAATGGAGAAATATAGCCATACGAAGAGTACTATGGATCGTTTTCCCTGGTCAAATAAAATCAATAACTTTTTGGTCCTTTGTATTTATGAACCTAACAATCAATATTATGATCTTAATAAAACGTTTAAACTACATATGGTGAAAGGCACGACAA
Source organism: Peribacillus sp. FSL H8-0477 (assembly GCF_038002765.1). Lineage (NCBI taxonomy): Bacteria > Bacillati > Bacillota > Bacilli > Caryophanales > Bacillaceae > Peribacillus > Peribacillus sp. FSL H8-0477. The sequence goes on from NZ_JBBODE010000002.1 coordinate 942,277, forward strand.
GTTTTCAGCTGTTTACAAAGACAAAGCTTACCTCTTTTGTCATTTGGGAAGAGGCATACAAGGAAAATGAAGAACTGTTTTTTAAGTTAAGGATTGCTGCACGAAATGAAACGATTTCAAAAATAGCGCAAAGTATTGTGTTCTATCTTATAAGTAGATATGAAAGAATAGCTTCAAAAAGTGACACTATTTTAAATGATAAACAATTAATTGAAGATGCGATTTATCAAATGGAAAATAAATTAAAAAAAGAAACATTTTTGGCTAAGGAGTCTGTTTGGAATGAATTTTACAGTTGGTTTAGACTTCAAATAAAAGAGTGGATTCTGGAAGAAATAATCGGTTTCATGGGTTTTGATGAAATGGAAAGTCTTACTCATGATGAACTGAATAAAATTTTCTATCATCATCTTACTAATCATTTTGCTAAAGATACCGGTTTTGAATCGAAGCTAATCTGTCTAGCAAGTGATTATGTCCAAGAATGGGTTAAGTTAATCATCATTCAGTTTAATTTAGAGTCTTGTTCAATTAAAGAAATAGAGGAACTTCTGTGTGTTAAAAAAGATTTCTTTCCAACAACTGATTTATTATTAACTAGAATTAGGGATTTTTCTTCAAGTTTTACTATTCAAGACCACTTGCTGGTGATGAATAGTGCTCCGTATCAATCTGTCAGAGATGCCATTTATAAAAAAAACTTTCATAAAGTCGGTAAGACCCCTTGGCCATCAACACCTATCTTAAGAGGAAACACGGATGGTTTTATACAAATTAAACCGATAACAAACTCTTTAACCAGTAATCAAAATGCCTTTGAGGAAGCATGGAGTATAGTGCCATTATTGTCGGACGCAGATGTAGATGTATTCGATGCACTTTGCAGTCTTTTTTTATCTAAAGCCAGGCATAACGAAGAAGTTATCGAAATCTATTTGAATGATTTACTCTCCATTAGAGGCTTAAAACCTAAACTTGGTGGAGAAGGCCGAAGAGGTGGATATGAAGCAAAGCAGCGAGAACAAATTTTGAAATCGCTTACAAATATTCAAAGCATATGGATAAACATTCATAAGACGATCATTTATGAAAAAGGTAAACCTGTTCATACAATGTTACATGGTCGAACTTTTATTTTTAAAGATGAGATGGGGGAAGAATATTCTATTTCAAAAATGACATGCAACAAAAAGATAACGTTTACAATTGATGAAGTTTTCGCTAAATTTCTGAATGGTTCGGGAAGGCAGGTTGCCCTTCTTTCAATTAAAGCGTTGCAATATAATCCATATAAACAACTTTGGGAGAAACGGCTTACACGATATTTAAGTTGGCGTTGGAGGACACAAGCCAGGAAAGGTACGTTCTTACAGCCGAATAAAACTAGTACTCTATTGGAAGCAATCGGTGAAAAAATGAATACCCGAACACCTTCACGTACTAGAGAACGTTTCGAAAAGGCTTTGGATAGTTTACTTGAAGATGGTGTTATTGCGTCATGGCATTATGAAAATTGGGACGAATCTATTGCGGAATTTAAGGGTTGGGCGAATATTTGGATGAACTCAATGATATTAATAGAACCTCCGGAGATTATTAAGGATCAGTACCGTTCAATTGAGAAAAAGCAAAAGGGTCAAATGGAGGACCCTCATACAAAACTTATTCATACTAACCAAAAGAAAAATGAACAATTAGGTGAGCAAATAAGAACTACTAGAAAAAATCTTAATCTCACCTTATTTCAATTAGCAGAAGAACTAGAAATATCTGCTCCTTACGTAAGTAATATTGAGAGAGGCATAAAGATCCCATCAAATAAAATTCGGTCGAAAATGATGAAATGGCTAGAAAAACATGGAGAAAATCTTAGTTAATATAATCTTTTTTATTGGGAATCCGCTAAAGTGGATTCCCTTTTTCTATTACTGGAAATAAATTAAGCGTTTATCTTGTTCAGTTGTCGGGGTTATCACCAAGGAAAGTCGGGGTTATAGAGAACATAATTTTTTTAAGAATTCCCTGTATCCCTTGGTGTATAACAGATGTATTAACATTTTTTTAAAAATTGCCTCCTAATAGTTATATGAATTTAGTATTAGTTAATTTTCTTGTCTTTTCCACCCTGCATGTAAGATAAAAGCAACGAGAAAGCTTTATATATTCGTAGTATGGGGGAGAATTAATGACAACTTATCCTTTAAATCGATCGAATCAAACGCTTGAACCACTATTTAACCCTAGATCTGTAGCCGTTTTAGGAGCATCAGCCACTAAATTTAAAATTGGTAATTTACAAGTGAAAACCCTTTTAGATGGTAAATATATCGGTGAAATTTATCCGATAAATCCTAAATCAAAAGAAATTGAAGGCTTAAAGTGTTATCCATCTTTAGCAGATGTACCGAATGATATCGACTTGGCTATCTTTTGTTTAGGTGCTGAACATGTAAAGCAAGGGTTAGAGGAATGTGCAAAAAAGAATGTTAAAGCAGCCATCATTTTTTCTGCCGGTTTTTCAGAAACGGGTGCAGAAGGGATTGAAAAACAGAAAGAACTTACTGAGATTGCTAGACAAAATGGTATTCGAATAATTGGTCCTAACTGTGTTGGTTTAGTCAATTTGTCTAACGGGTTAATCGGAACGTTTTCTCCAGCAATATTATCCGTTCCTTTAGATGGGCAAAGAGGTGTTGGCTATGTCTCACAAAGCGGAGCGTTCGGTGTATTAACGTATATGGCAGCTGCCCAGAACGACCTTAGCTTTGATTATTTTGTGAGTGTGGGAAATGAAATGGAAACAGAGTTTGCTGATGTCGTAGAATATATGGTTCATGATCCAAAGATAAAGATAATCAGTGGATACTTAGAAGGAGCAAAAAACCCAGATAAACTAAGAAACTTAGCTAAGGAAGCGCTGGATAAAAATAAACCGATTATTGTGATGAAGACAGGCCGAAGTAATGCCGGCAGTAGAGCTGCCGCTTCTCATACGGGTTCACTTGCTGGATCGGATAAAATATATGACGCATTCTTTGAGCAATCAGGTATTGTCCGAGCCGACGATTATGAAGATATTATCTCCTTTTCTAAACTTTTTCTTTCCGATAAACTACCAACTGGGAGAAACACGGTTATCATCACTAGTTCTGGTGGACGGGGAATAAATGAAGCAGACCGTTGTGAATCATATGGACTGACGATTATTCCGCTAAGTGAAAAAACTAAGGAAGAGATTAAGCTTCATATCCCTACTTTTGCAAGCGCTTCCAACCCAATTGATTTAACTGCTGCTGCCTCCGTATCGAATCCAGAATTATTTATCGCTCCCTTAAGAGCTCTAGTTGAGGACCCGGATGTGGATAATATTATTTTTACAGAGTTTCCTAATTATTGGGGTGCTGATCATCCACTGTTAAAAGAATTTATAGAGATATGTAGAGAGTCTACTAAATTTATATTCATTACCTCATTTCCTTTGGTAGGCATGTCGATTCCCCAAGGAACAGCAGAGCTTGTTAAAAACGGGATTCCAGTTATACCCGGTAATCTACATCCAATCAGAGGGTTAGCAAAATTAGTAAAATACAGTGAATACTATCGAAAAAATAAAGAGCTGAATGAAATAAATCAACTTGAAACTCCTGCCTTAATAGAGAAGCAAGATATAGAAACATTATTGCATTCGGGAAAAACATTGAGTGAATTAGAAACAAGCACTATATTGGATCACTATCAAATTCCCACGACAAATCGATTTTTAGCGGCGACAGCCGAAGAAGCATCAAATTATGCAACTATGATGGGTTACCCCGTTGTGTTGAAAGTGGACTCACCAGATATCCCACATAAAACGGAGGCAGATGCCATTCGATTGAATCTGAAAAATGAGCAAGAAGTAGTGTTGGCATTCAGTGAAATTACTCGTAACGCACTGAATTATAAACCTGATGCTGCAATTAATGGGATTTCCGTTCAAGAGATGCTCCCAGAAGGAGTGGAAATTATCATAGGGGCGAATAATGATTCAGTTTTCGGACCTGTCGTCATGTTCGGCCTAGGGGGAATCTTTGTAGAGGTTTTCAAAGATGTATCACTGAGGGTTGCACCTCTTACGAGAAAAGACGCTTACGAAATGATTGAAGAAATCAAGGGGAATGCCATTCTAAAAGGTGCACGGGGGAAAGCTCCTGTTCATATCGAATCAATCATAGACGTGTTATTGAAAGTATCCGCATTGGTTACGGATTATAAAGATACTATCAAAGAATTGGATATAAACCCTCTAATCGTTTATGAAAATGGGATTAAAGCGGCGGATGCCATGCTTGTGATTGGGAAAGAAGCAGAAGACAAAACCACGGTTAGGGGGTAGAAGCTAATGGAACTTGATTATTTAAAGGGGTTAACAGGAACTCAATTTGTATTTGAAGTCGAAAAAAGACATATCCGTCAATTCGCAGAAGCAATTGGTGATTCTAATCCATTATATGTCGATGAAGAGTATGCTGCAAAAACCATGTATGGAGGGATTATTGCACCACCCACCTTTCCTATTGCAATAGGGCAGGATAGTGGAGAAAGTTTGGATTTAAAACTCGATCAAAGAAGAATGTTGCATGGTGAACAGGAATTTATCTATAAACGCCCGATTCGACCCGGGGATAAATTATATTGCCAGATGAAAGTTTCAGATGTGTATGAACGCAACGGGAAAAAAGGGCCTATGCAGTTCGTGGTCCTTGATACAGAAATGAAAGATGAAGCTGATCAGTTGGTTGTGATAAGCCGTACAAATATTATCTATAAGCCGCTAAAAGCTAAAACCTCCACTAGTTGATAAAGGTGTAATAGGTAAAGTGATGAAAGTGAAACCCGGATTCGCAATAGAATAGAGAGCTAATGAAAGGAGGAAAAGGAATGCTTATTTATGAAGAGTTACAAGCAGGACAAAGGCTTACGTCACTTACCAAGGCAAGTGTAACTAAGGTGCAATTAGTCAAATATGCGGGTGCTTCAGGAGATTTTAATCCGCTTCATACAGATGATGACTTCGCCAAAAAGATAGGCATGCAAGGGGTAATCGCCCACGGAATGCTGGTTATGGGCTTTCTAGGTGAATATGTAATGAACTTAGCAGGGGATATAGCGGTACCAACAAACTTTAAAATGAGATTTGGTGCTATGACTGTACCAGGAGATCAAATTACATGTTCCGCTTTCGTTGAAAATGTCTATGAAGAGGAAGGAAAACGCTTTGTGCAACTGGAGCTTATTGCAGAAAAAGAACCAGAGCATGTTGTGGGATCAGGTCAAGTAGTCTTGCAATTTCAGTAGATTGTTTTAAGCAACTAAAAGGGAGGCTTTTTTATGGTAAGCATAAAAGATCGGTACGCCATTGTTGGCGTAGGGGAAAGTGAACGATCCAAGAATTCTGGTACAACGCCCTTACATATGGCATTGGATGCAGCACGGGCAGCATTAAATGACGCAGGGCTAGAAGCGAAGGATATCGATGGATTCATGAGCTATTCAGAACATGATTCTTGTAGCTCACATCAGTTAGCCACGTATTTAGGCGTTCGGCCGAAATATGTTAAAGATATTATGGGTGGAGGCAGCAGTACGGAGATGTTAATCGCAGATGCTGTTGGTCTAATTGAAACAGGGCAAGTAAATACTGTTTTAATTTACCGTTCGATGAATGGGCGATCGGGTGTACGGATGGGCGGAGGCGGCTGGGATGTAAATATGCTCCAGAATGCTTTTGAAGGGGGAAGTTTTATCATTCCTTATGGAGCGGGTAGTCCCTCTCAATGGTTCGGACTTTTTGCCACTCGTCATATGCATGAGACTGGATTAACTCAGGAACATCTTGGACATGTTTGCACAAGTTTTTATGAACATGCCCAAAGAAACCCTAAAGCCTATTTTTATGGTAAACCTTTAACGATGGAAGAATATAAAAAAACACCATATTTGAGTTTCCCGTTCAATAAGCACGACTTCTGTATGGAATCGGATGAAGCAAATGCCATTATTGTCACTTCAGCTGAGCGCGCTAAAAATGGAAAATCTAAACCCGTATACATTATGGGGATATCTGCGAGGCAGTGTGTGTCACATGCACATTATTGGAACAACTTAGATGAAGTGGCAGCGGATTATGTTGCCCCTGAAGTGTATAAAATGGCGGGAGTGGGACCTGAAGATATTCATGTTGCTTCCATTTATGATTGTTATAGCTGGGTGGTCCTTCGACAATTAGAGGCCTATGGATTCGCACCACGAGGTGAAGTAGGGAACTTTGTAGCGGAAGGAAACTTGCGTATGGGCGGGAAATTACCTTCTAATACTGCAGGTGGCATGTTGTCAGAAGGCTATACACATGGAATGAATAATGTTTTAGAGATTGTTCGGCAAGTTCGTCATGAATATAAAGGTACGGATCGTCAGGTTGAAAACTGTGAAATAGGAATATGTACTGGCTGGGCTGGTCCGGATATAGCCGGAGCTATGATTCTTAGAAATTAGGAGGGAACGAAATGGATAATCAAAAACCAATTCCAGTAAAAACCCAAGATAACAGCCCATATTGGGATGGGGCAGATCGTCATGAACTAATTTTACAAAAATGTAATAGTTGTCAAGAATATTCACATCCACCAGGACCGAGTTGTGCAAAATGCGGGGGTACCGAACTCAGCTGGGAAAGCCAAGGTAGTGAGATAAGTGGAAAAGTTTATTCGTATATCATATCTTATCGTCCTTTTTTGCCGGGATTTCAAGATGATTTACCACTCATCATTGCGATAGTTGAAATAGATAAATTGCCTAATGTCAGATTAATTGGGAATGTTCTGCAGTGTTCTACGGATGATATTCGAATTGGGCTGCCGGTCAAGATGATCTGGAAGGAACTAACGGAAGAACGTTCTTTGCCACAATGGATTCAAGTTTAGATCATTACATTTGTTCCAAAAAAGGGGGAAAGAAACCATGGATTTTTCATTTTCAGTAAAAGAAGAAGAATTCCGACATGAATTAAGATCGTGGCTTGAACAAAATTTACCTGAAGGTTGGTTAGATGGATCTAGCCAAGTTTCTAAAGAAGAAGGTGAATCTGCCGCTTTCTTACGAGATTGGCAAAGGAAGTTATATGAAGGCGGGTGGGCAGGAATCGCTTGGCCGAAAAAATATGGCGGCCGGGAAGCCACATTGATGGAGGAAATTGTCTATCAACAGGAAATGGTCCGTGTTAAGGCACCGCCTCTTGTGAACTATGTAGGTCTTCACATGGTGGCTCCAACGCTTATGCAAATTGGTACGGAAGAACAAAAAGAAAGATACATTCAAAAAATCCTTACAGGAGAAGAAGTGTGGTGTCAAGGATATTCCGAACCGAATGCTGGTTCAGATTTAGCTGCCATTCAAACCAGTGCAATTAAGGATGGAGACCGATGGATTATTAATGGTCAAAAGGTATGGACAAGCTTTGGTCATCTTGCAGATCGCTGTTTCTTACTCGCCAGAACAAATCATTTCGACAAAAAGCATAAAGGAATAACCGTGTTCCTTTTAGATATGAATCAACCAGGGGTAGAGACAAAGCCTATCATTCAAATGGATGGGCAGCATGATTTTAATGAAGTGTATTTAAATGATGCGATTGCTTATGATGCTGATATTGTTGGAGAAGTGGATGAAGGGTGGAAGGTTTCCATCGCTCTTCTTATGCATGAGAGAACAGGTATAGGGGCACAGGTTTTTACATTAGAGCAGCAATTCAATGACCTTGTATCAATGACGAAAGAATTGAAAGAAGACGATAAGCCGGTAATGGAAGATCCACTCGTTCGGAAAACAATGATAGATTTATACACTCGTTCTCGTGGTTCGCTATTAAACTATTATCGGAATTTAACGAAGACATTAAAAAATGGGCGTCCAGGAGCAGAGGGTTCCATGGATAAATTATTGGTAAGTGAACTGACAAAGGACCTGCTTTCTCAATCAATTTCCTTACAAGGTCATCAAGGCGTTCTATGGAAAGAAGATGCTATTTCAGGACAGTCATACTGGCAAGATAATTATCTCTATTCATTCGGCCAGACAATAGGCGGGGGGACAAGTGAAATACAAAAGAACACAATTGCAGAAAGAATACTAGGTTTACCGAAGGATATGGGACGTTAAATCTAAAATAGGGGTGATGAAAAATGGATTTTTCTTTAAATCAAGAACAAGAGATGTTTAGGGGCTATGTTCGAAAATACTTAGATGGTGCAGGTCAAACGAAGGCTGCTCGTGAATTCATCAATGGTGATACAACATACTTACAAACTCTTCAAAGCGGACTGGCTGATTTAGGCTGTAATAGTATTAATGTTTCAGAAGAACATGGAGGAATGGGATTAGGTCCTCTGGATTTAATACCTGTTTTTGAAGAATACGGTCGTTCTTTATTACCCGGGCTTTATTTAGAAACAAATGCATTAGCTGTTCCCTTGTTAGAAAAATTCGGTTCGGAAGAACAAAAAGAAACGTATTTACCTTCTATTTCAAATGGAACGAAAACATTTTCTCTCGCATGGTTGGAGCAGGAAGGAAGTTATCATGCTTCTGGTATCAACCAATTAACAAAAGTAGAAAATGATTATTTACTTGTAAATGGTGTAAAATCGCTTGTTCCTGATGCAGAGTTGGCAGATCATTTTTTAACACTAGTTCGTACCAATACAGGCAAAGGAACAGATGGGATATCCTTAATTATTGTCGATAAAACAGATGAAAATCTGACCATTCAAAGCCAGAAAAATATCGATGAAACCCGTCATTTAGCGGAGCTTACTTTTAATCAAGTTAAAATTCCGAAAAATCGTATACTGGGAACTCTTCATCAAGGGTGGGATGTTCTCCAAGAGGGGTTACTTTCGTTCAACGCAGCGCTTTCGACTGTCATTGTTGGAGCGATGGAGAAAATAGTAGAAATGGCGACCGAGTATGCAAAAATTCGGGAACAATTTGGTCAGCCTATCGGAAGATTTCAGGCTGTTAAACACAGAATAGTAGATATGAAGACAGATTTAGAGACAGCAAGATCATTGGCTTATTACGCAAACTGGGCGTTAGAAAGTCATGCGTCTGATCGTATTCAAGCAATTGCATGTGCACGAATATTTGCAACTGATGCCTTTATCCGCATCTCCGCTGATAATATCCAAATTCATGGAGGTATTGGTTTTACAGAAGAAATGGATTGTCAGCTATATGTAAAACGTGCTCGATTTTATGAAAACTATTTAGGACGTACAGAACAATTTTATAAACAAGCGGCAACCGCGTTAGGATGGTATGAAGAAAGTGCGGTCATCATTCCTGTTTAAGTTATGGATACCCATTATGAAAGGGTGACGATAAATAGTGAAAATAGCAAATGAAATTAGGAATTATCAAAATGTTATTAATGGGAATCGAACTCACTCTTCTTCGGGAAAACAAATCGATAGTATCGATCCATCAACGGGAAAGGTTTGGGCCACTATTCCTAGCAGTACAATTGAAGATGCTGAATCGGCAGTTGCAGCAGCTCGCAATGCGTTTGAAGGCTGGTCTTCGCTATCTGCTTTAGTACGTGCAGATTATTTGAGAAAAATTGGTGATCTAATCGTTCAACATGGAGAAGAGTTAGCTGAATTAGAAACAAGAGATAATGGGTGGGTAATTAGGGAAACGAGCTATGGACTTATTCCTAGCTTAGCAAGTTATTGGTATGATGCAGCAGGAGCAACAGCAGCGGGCAGTAAGGGGGATACGGTCCAACTGGGTTCTTCAAGTGTTGGGTATACATTACGGGAACCTTTTGGGGTGATCGTTGGGATCCTTCCGTGGAACTCCCCTCTATTTACATTTACAGTTAAAGCAGCTTATGCGCTTGCAGCCGGGAATACCATCATACTAAAACCATCAGAGCTGGCCTCTGTCTCATCATTAAGGTACGGTGAATTAATTAATGAAATACTTCCACCTGGTACACTAAATGTTGTCTCAGGAGATGGAGTGGAAGTAGGGAATACACTAGTCTGCCATCCTAGCGTGAGTAGAGTGAGTTTAACTGGGTCTGGAAATACGGCTAGCGCGATTGCCCAATCTACAGCTCGAAATCCCAAACCGATGACGTTTGAGTTGGGTGGAAAATCCCCAAACATCATATTCGAGGACGCGGATCTTGAAAAAGCTGCACAAGGAGTTACACTCAACGGGATTTTCACAGGAAATGCAGGTCAAATATGTGTAGGTGGATCGAGAATTCTTATTCAAAGGTCGATTTTTGACAAGATGATTATGAAAATGAAAGAAGCTATTACCGAGCATAGTAAACTAGGAGATCCTATGCATCCAGAAAGTTCGATGGGTCCCATAGCTAATGCGATACATTATGAAAAGGTGTGTTCTTATATAGAGTTAGGAAAAAAAGAAGGTGGAGAAATTATCATCGGCGGCCGTCATGGCGGACAGAGTTTATTACCTGATCATCCCCATTTAGCAGAAGGATTTTGGGTTGAACCTACATTAATCAAGGTGACCAGTAATTCTCTACGAATTTGCCAGGAGGAAGTATTCGGCCCAGTGGCGACCGTTATCCCGTTTGATACGGAAGAGGAAGCTATTAACATGGCCAACGATACTGCTTATGGACTGGGAGCTGGAGTTTGGACGACGAATTTAAACCGAGCACATCGGATGATTCGTAAATTAGAATCAGGAAATGTCTGGGTCAATACATACCGGACAGTAGGTCCTGAATTGCCTTTTGGCGGCCAAAAAGGGAGTGGCTACGGTGTGGATTCCGTTTTAGAATTTACCCGGGAGAAAACGTGTTATATCGAAATCGGTTAAACTGCGAAGGAAATGAGAGGATTAGAAGAAGGGCGGTTATCTATGGAAAAAGGAGCTAAAGGCGTATTTTATGGTTGGTATGTTGTCTTATGTGGCTTCTTTATAATGTTTGCCGCATACTCTATCATAAATTCCTTACACAGCTTATTTATGGTTTCAGTTACTGAAGATTTAGGGATAAGCAGGACCACATTTTCCATTGCCCTCTCCATCTCTGGTCTAGGCGTGGCAGTAGCTTCCCCGTTCATGGGAAGACTTCTGGCAAAAGGGAATATGAGGCTGATTATGTCCATTTGTGTAGTAGCGGCAGGAGTGGGATTTATGTCGTACTCATTAGCCAGTTCAGCTTTATACTTTTGTATTGTCGGATTTATGATTGGGATCTGTGTAGCCGGTTTTTCAAATATCCCTATTTCCATTATGGTAACGAATTGGTTTTATGAGAAAAAGGGGAAGGCGATGGGTTTTGCCTTTGCTGGATCAGGATTAGGGGCTGCCGTACTTAGTCCAGTCCTAACTACAATTATCACAAACTATGGTTGGAGAACGGCTTATGTTATAGCAGGGGTTCTTCTTATTGTCTTAACACTCCCATTTGTTTTACTTTTTGCCAAGAAAAGCCCTTCTGAAAAAGGACTCGTTCCACTTGGTGCTGATAAAATAGAGGTAACTGAGAGCATAGAGACAGAAAAGAGCGGCTTAACGATGGGTGAAGCAAAGAAGACCGTTATGTTTTGGGTTTTTGTATTAGGTGTCGTTTGTTTTGCTTTAGTAGCAGGAGGCGTACAGATGCATATACCCGCCTATTTAATAGACATTGGTCATCCCGCCATTTTTGCTGGTACGATTTTTGGTCTCCTTTCCCTTGCAAACACAGTGGGGAAATTAATATTAGGTGCTGTATTGGATAAATTCGGAACTGCTGGAGGAGCAATCTACGTAGGAATATGTATGACGATTGCTATGATATCCCTTCTGTTGGCAAAAGGACAAGCATTCGCTTATCTATTTGCTATTGCATTTGGATTCAGTGTGGTCATATCGACAATAGGCCCGCCATTTATGACAAATGATATCTTTGGAAGCAAAGATTTCGGTGCCATTTTTGGGATTGTACAAGTTTTCTTTGTAGCAGCAGGCTCATCAGGTGTCATTGTTTCTGGGTTAATCTATGATCTCACTGATAGCTACCGTGTCGCTTGGCTCTTCTTTCTTGGCCTATTTATCTTCAGCATGATATGTGTACTCATGGCAAATAGCATGAAAGGGAAAACGAAAGCTAAATTTAAGGTGGAGCCAAATCAAAAAATCGTTTAATAATACACTATTTACCTAAAAACCCCCGGAAATTATTCCGGGGGTTTTTAGGTAAATAGCATGGATGAAAATACACAATAAATTGTTCATTCCATTCTTTGTTTTTATTAAAGAATAGGTCAATAGCAACGAGATCAAAGGATAAGCCTAGAGAGTTAGAAACGATGGTGTATAAATCAAATGATAATGATGTAAAGATCGTATCAACCATATAATTGACAACGCAAAGAAAAATAAAGTATGTAGTAAATGTCTTTTATGTTCATAAACTTGGTTTATTGTGTCTAGCTTTGTTATTACTAATAGCTAGCAGCATAAATGGACCAGTGACACATATGGTTAAAGCATAAACAATAATCATAATTTTATATTTTTCAGAATACCGTTTATAAATATGATAGTGTACGTATATGTTTGCTACGTATGTAATAATGAAATAGAACGGGATCGGTGTCCAAGATATAGCCGAGATGACTAACATGATAATAGCTAGATACTTAACTTTAGATTCTTTTTCAGCTAATCTCCCTAAAAGGAAATCCATTAGTATTATGGGGATCCAGGCAAACCACGCAATCTTACTTTGTCCTTGTTCTCGAGCTATTCTAGTTAAAGCAATACCATTGCAAATATATACTGTTATAGCCAGTATGAGCACTAATAACAATAGTGCTAATATAATAGCTAAATGATCTGGATTGGCTGCCCAACCTTCAAACCCACTTAATACCCCATTCTCCATTAATTGTGCCTCATTTCATATGAAAATAGTTTCTGTCTACTTAAATCTTCTTAAAGAGCAGGTTATGTTAAAATCTTTTAAATTGTTTAAATTATTACAATATAATTATAGACTTTCTTCAAGGAAAAGGTCAATTCGATAGATAATTGAGACGGCATTCCTTTCTAATAAAACTGTTTAATTTGAGCCGAAAAACCCATAATTAAGTAATTTTCCTTTATAATATAATAAAACGATAAGGGATGATGCAGAATGCCGTTTGAGGATATTTTACCGCGTTTAAAAAATGGAGAGAAAATTATACGTAAAGGTTGGGGCGGGGCGGAGCTGTATGTGAAATATGTTCCAGCAACGACAATTGAAGAGACACCGCTGAATCCTTACCTCGTTATTAATGTTACGGGTGAAGGGTACACAATATTCACTCCAACCATTTGCGATATATTAGCAGAGGATTGGGAAATTGTACAATAATAAAGAGCAACTCTTATCTTTAGGAGTTGCTTTTTTATTTGAAAATAGGAGAGAACAAAATGAAATTTGAAGAGTTTAAGAATAAAACAATCTTTATTACGGGTGCTGCATCCGGCATTGGTCAGGCACAAGCGGCAGCTTTTTTAGCTAACGGTGCACATGTAATTGGATTAGATCTACAAGAGTCGACAATTACTCACGAATTTTATACGCATTACATAGGCAGTGTTACAGACTCAGAGCTGATAAAGAATATTATTGGTGAGAAAACTATAGACATTTTATGTAATACGGCGGGTATCCTTGACAACTATGCTAAATCGTTAGATACCGACGAGGCGCTATGGGATCAAATATTTAGTGTCAATATTAAAGGTATATATATCGTTACGAACGCAGTTCTACCAAATATGCTTGCTCGAAAAAAAGGGATCATCATCAATATGACTTCAATTGCGGGACTGGTTTCAGGAGGCGGCGGTGCAGCTTACACGGCTTCAAAGCATGCGGTCATTGGTTATACAAAGCAACTTTCTTATGATTATTGCACGGAAGGTATTCGTGTGAATGCGTTAGCGCCTGGTGCCATTCAAACGCCGATGAATGCAGCAGATTTTGAAGGTGCAGGCGAGATGGCTAAGTGGGTTGAAAATAACACACCTGCGCGGAGATGGGCGATGCCAGAAGAAGTTGCAAATGTTACATTATTTATAGCTAGTAATGCGGCTGACTATATGCACGCAACGGTAATACCAATTGATGGTGGATGGATGAATAAATAGATTTCCGAAAAATGAAAATTTAGCTTGATGCAGATAAGTTAAGGTAGGTATAATGAACGGTGGTAACCACTATGACACTTCGGTAGGGCAATCTAGCTCTTACTCCTTTGGTCATAGTTATTAGTAAAACGATGAGTGTCGTTTTACAAAGGAGGAAAAGAATATGGAAAATACGATTGCTTCGTCACGCTCGCATGTTAGCGACTTGACGAAAACAGCATTGGTCGCAGCTCTTTACGTAGTGGTAACGGTGATTTTAGCGGTTATTAGCTTCGGTGCAGTACAGCTGCGCTTATCCGAAATGTTTAACTACCTTGCACTTTTCAACAAACGCTATGTATATGCTGTGACACTAGGTGTTGTGCTTGCGAATTTTTACTCGCCAACATGGATAATTGACGTGCCGCTTGGAGGAATCGCAACATTACTTGTCCTCTTACTTTGTCGAGCACTAACGAAAAATATTCAAAGCATCGCATTAAAAATCGTCATAACGGGGATCCTTTTCACTGTTTCGATGGTTACAGTGGCAGGTCAACTAACTATTGTTCTCGGATTACCTTTTTGGCCTACATACGCCTTAGTTGCAATCGGTGAAGCTTTCTCGATGGCAGTAGGAGGTATAACCATATACATGTTAAATAAAAAAATTAATTTCTCAAAATAAAGTTAAACAGTACCCTATGTGTAAACACTTAAATCAGTTTACCTATAGGGTATTTTTATATAGTATGGGATAGGAAATGAACCGTATATCTGCTGGTTTTTTTGCTGTCAAAGATGTAAATAAAAAAATCAATGATATCGAGAGAAACATTTTGTTAGGAAAATAGGGAACTTTAAGAATAATCATCTGAAACCGGCCCTCAATAAATTTATAATTATTGTATGGCTGAACTTTAGAGACCATTATTGTAACTGGTGAGATAACGAAAGAAATAGAGCAGGTGAATAATTTGAGTACAGTAGAAATCGTATCCTATCAATTTGATCAAACAATCTTAAATCAAATTAATAATGAAGAACAATTTTTAAACTACCCGGTCATTTATATTTTAAATGGAAATAAAGAGGCTTATATAGGTGAAACTGTTATTTTTAAAAATCGAATGAAAGCACATATTAAGAATAAGGATCGGAAAAATTTAGATCAAATTAATTTAATCAAGCATGAGGAATTTAATCGTTCAGCAACCTTTCATTTAGAAACGAAGCTCATCAATTATTTTATTGGTGATGAAAAATATACCTTACAAAATAAAAGCAAAACAGTGAACGATTTTACCCATAATTATTATAACAAACCATTTTATGACCAGAAGCTATTTACAGAGATATGGTCGGAATTATATGCGCAAAAGTTAGTAAATAACGAGCTTCATACAATAGAAAATAAAGATATATTCAAGCTTTCACCATTTAAAGAACTCTCGATCGAACAAATTGATTTAAAAGAAAAAGTATTAGAGTTTTGTGAAGGGCAAGTAGTAAAAGATCATAATGAATACGGAAGCTTATATGTAATTGAAGGTGAAGCAGGAGTAGGGAAAAGTGTTGTGTTAAGCTCTATATTTAATACAATCCAAACACAATCAACAGAGCAATTTTCAAATTTATATGGTACAGAAAACTACTTAGTTGTGAACCATGAGGAAATGTACAAAACATATAAGAGTATTGCGAAGCAAGTAAAACATTTAAAAGGGAAGAATTTTGCAAAGCCTACTTCACTTATCAATCAGCTTCAAAAAGCCAAGAAAAAGGCTGATATCATTTTTGTAGATGAAGCACATTTACTATTAACAAGGCCTGATACCTATAATAACTTCTATGGACAAAACCAATTGGAGGAGCTACTAAAATTAGCAAAGGTAGTTGTCATTATCTTTGACCAAGACCAGGTCTTAAAATTGAAAAGTCTTTGGGGAGATTCCACATTAAAGAAACTTGAAAAGATAAGCGCATACTACGATCGATACAAACTCACAAATCAGTTCCGTATGCAGGCAAATGATGAGATTATTAACTGGATAAATCAATTTAAACAGAAACAGTTGAAGCCACTACCGAAAGATGAAAACTATGAATTTAAGGTGTTTGCATCATTAAAAGACATGCACGAGGCCATTAAGCAAAGAAATAAAGAATTTGGTCTAAGCAGAGTTGTATCGACATTTGATTTTCTACATAAAAAAGACAAGGAAATCTACTATGTTAGTGAAGCTAATGGCGATTATAAAATACCTTGGAACACCACTGATAGCAAGTATACATGGGCAGAAAATACGGAGACAGTTGAGGAGGCAGGATCTATTTACACGATTCAAGGGTTTGATTTAAACTATGTAGGTGTTTTGTTAGGACCGTCTGTTCAATATGACGCAGTCAATGATTGCCTATTGATTGATACAACGTTATATAAGGACATTGGTGCATACACAGGAATGGATGGAACTAAAAATGTAAATGAAGCTAAAGAACGAATCGTACTTAATTCCATCAATATTTTAATGAAAAGGGGAATTAAAGGGCTTTATATTTATGCGACCGATGAAGCATTACGAAACAAATTAGTAGAATATCAATCAAAAGCTTGAACAACGTATAAATAAATAGGAAGAAGGATTTAATCAATGAGTAGTATATTTCCAAAATGGTATGATTTTTTTATGGGCCCTTTGGAAAAAGGGAAATTTAAAACGGTTCGAAAAGAACTGCTTCAACGGGCTGATGGTTCAGTTCTTGAAATAGGTTCAGGTACTGGAGTGAATTTTCCTTATTATCATCATTCGGTTACAACAGTTACTGCCATTGAACCTAGTCAACATATGATTGACCGTTCTAGAAAGAAAAGAGAAATGTCTGTAGTGCCTATCCAAATTATCAAGGATAGTGCTGAGCGATTGCCTTTTGATGATCATACGTTTGATACGGTGGTGGCTACGTTAGTACTCTGCACGATCCCCAATCCGGAAACGGCTTTACAAGAAATGAAAAGAGTCTGTAAACCGGAAGGCAAGATTCTAATATTTGAACACGTTAAAATGAAAAATGTTGTTCTTGCTAACTTACAGGAGTGCCTTACGCCTTTATGGAAAAAAGTATGTGATGGCTGCTGTTTAAATCGAGATACATTACAGATGATAAACGAGAACGGAATGGAAATAGTACATAAAAAAACTTTTTACAATGGGCTCTTTATTCAAGTAGAAGTAGGGATAAAAGAAGGGCAACATCGGTCCCAAACTGACATATTTGTGTAGGCTTTTTTGTAACCGAAACTTCCTCTTATTCTATAGATCATCTAACATGTAACGAAAAATTAAGCCTGCCTTAAAAAAGAAGCAAAATTCTAATGAGTTAGAATATATTATGTAATAATCTAAATTTGAAAAGAGCTAATAAATAGTATTAAATGAAGGAAAATGGAGTGAGTAAATATTTCAATACTAAAGGGAGATAAGCTATGAAAAATGACTGGGAGATAGCTATGGAGTCTATTTCCAAAATTACTGTTTTTTCAAATCCAAATAACGAGTCTGTAACCATAAGCGGTGAAACGGATAATATGAAGTGTATTGGGATGGGAACAGATGCGGCTGTTTTTCAATCTCCTTATGCCCCAGCTTTTGCATTTAAAAAATATGCTAAAGATAAAGTATTCAAAGTCAAAATTGAAGCAAGTGTTTATGATAGATTGGGAGACTCGCCTTTTTTCCCGAAATGTTTTGCATCATACGACGATTATTTGGTTTTAAGCTACGAAGAAGGAAAAACACTCTGTGACTGCCTTTTACAAGGTATTCACATTCCAAAACAGATTATAAATGACGTAGAGGAAGCAAGAGCGTACATTCAAAAAAAGGGACTTAACCCACGTGATATCCATTTGAAAAACATCCTACTCCAAAATGGAAGAGCAATAGTCCTTGATGTTTCTGAGTACACCAAGCCAGGGAACGATTTTCGTTGGGAGATGCTTAAAAAAGGTCATACACAATATTACCATTTAATAGATGGACAGCCTGTGCCCTTTTGGTTAGTGGAAAAGGTTCGGAAATGGTATAACCAGCAGAAAAAAATGACTGGCGTTCTTGATGAATAGTATTGAGCAAATCATAAATGCGATTTCCTTAAGGTCTTCTGTTTAAAAAGTCTAAATCCTGTTGCTTCAAGGGTTTGGGCTTTTTTTTGTCTTGAAAGTGCCTGATAATGATTTTTATTCCCTGTAATTACCATTATAATAGCAGAAGACAGGTGCTAACGACCGGATTAAAAATAGGTGAATTAGGTGGGGAAATTATGATTGTTGAGTTGGATAAAAGTGAATTTAGAAAATGCAGAGGGTTGCTTCATCCAGAGGGGCAATTAGAAGCAGCAGCCATAGTTGAAGGAATGAACCCTGGAAGGATATTTGTAGATGATCGGCTGCAGCCTGAAACTGGACTAATATGGTTAGGGAATAATGATGGCTTCCTTTTTATTGGAAATGAGGATAATGAGAGCTTTAATACTTATATCAATCATTTCATTGATTCTATCATCACTCAAGAGGCAAAAAAAGTTCATTTGGATTGTTTTGAAGCTATTGGGAATCACAATAAGTGGAATGAAATAATCGAAGAAGTATTTGAACATCGCTGTTTAGGGACTTGGAACCAAAGAATTTATTTGTTGATAACAGAAAAGTATAGAAGTAACTGTGAGCCAATACTTAAAGAAGGATATGAAGTAGTAAAAATAGACGAAACTTTAGTTGAAAATAAAGGTACAATCAATCTTGATTTTTTACATGCAAAGATCCTTGAGTTTTGGTCCTCACCTGAAAAATTTTTAGAGGAAGGATGCGGCTACTGCGTTGTTTACAGACATGAAGTGGTTAGTATTTGTTTCTCTGGATTTGTGGCGGGGAGAGTTCATGGGATCGCTATAGAAACAGTAGAAGCGCACCAAGGGGAAAAATTAGCTCAAAAGATTGCTCATCAGTTTGTTAAAGACTGTTTGCAGAATAACCAGCTTCCATATTGGGACTGTATGGAAAGTAATAAGCCTTCAATTGCCATTGCAGAAAAGGTAGGATTTGAGAAAATGGCTACGTATGTAGGGTATGAATTCCCTTTATGATCATGCTGAAATACCATACAAAGTATTTATTCGATATATAAAGATACGTATGGTTCAGTGAAATTCATTTAAAGGAGGTGCTTATAGTTGGAGAATCGTAGACGATTGTCTGATACTTCTCACACTCATGCAAAGCCAGTAGTAAGAAAAGCGATACTTTGCATGGGGCGAAAAGGTTAACTTTATCGCTATAACTTTTCTAACCAATTTGCTTTGCTCCCTTATTCCAATTCAAAATAAGGAGCGAGCAAAATTGAAGTATACAAACGCACAGAAAGTACTGCCTGAAAAGCTCATTTTAGAATCTTTCCGTTGAAAGTATTATCTATTCTAAGTATTGATCTTCCCCTGCAAATGTACGATTTGCAGGATTATTTTATGTATACAACGTTTCTAAATGGTTTTAGCCCTAGTAGAACTGCATGTTTTCTATTAAAATAAGTGTACCAAAACAAAGCATCAATTTAGGAGCGATACGGATGAACGAGAGATTTATTAAAAATGAGCAGCTTAACTTTATCAAGAAACAAGTTGCTTGGATTAAAGATAGTACTAAACAGCATTTACCTGCTGATGTGTTAACCTCCGTTTATGAGATTTCAAATGATAAAATCCTCAATTGTGTTCCCAACATGACAGAAGAGCAAAAAAGTAGATTGGATTTTTCTACTTTTAAAACAGTTGAAGCATACGATCAAGCTCTAGAGAAACTGAAGGACTATGTTCTTCCTTTCCCAACCATTACCGACCAACAACTTAAAAAGCTATTTCCAAAAAGTAAAAAATTAAAACTTCCTGATTTATCTACTGTAGACTTAACAAGCACAACTTATTTAAGCTGGATGGATAGCAGGTCAAATAAAAAGTATATAATTTATGAGCTAGATGAACAGGTTGTCGGTATTGAATGTTCCTTTTCTCCATCATCAAAGAAAAATATTTGCTCCATTTGCCATTGCCACGGAGAAGTCACTCATTTTTCTACCATAACAAAAGCGAGAAAGCTAAATAACCCAGATTATTATAAGTCTATCGGTAATCTTATTTGTGCAGATAGCAGCGAATGTAATAAGAAAATTACAGATGTTTCGTATTTAGAGGAATTCTTAAGAGAGTCTCTTCGTAAATAGCATTACTAAGGCCGGTACTCATAAAGTATCGGTTCCCTTTTTAATGGGTTTTTTTATGTTAAAATACCTTAATCAAGAAAATCTAACTTGGAGGATGTATGAATAAAAAATTCGTTTCTCCGAACGTGGTAGAGTACATGGTCAATAAATTAGCAGCACTTGGTCTGTTACTATTTCTTATGTGCAGTTATTTGTTGTTGGCCACTGAATTCGATTTGTATGAGTTTACAGAGTATCTTTCGAATTTAAAGATTTGGGGATTGATTTGCGGATATGCATTAGTGACGACTCTGCTAATCGATTTGATTAGGTATAGATGGATAGCGTTCACTGTCCAAACTGGTGTGCTTCTACACTGTTTAGCAGGTTTCATTGTGTTTTTTCCTTTTATGGGAATTAGTTTTTTTTCTGTGATCGCTGGAGCCGTTGGTTCATTATGTGCGTTTATTTATGCCTTTAGCAGTTATCTCTTTCAAAGGAAAAAGAAGTTTTTATGGGTTATTCTTTTGGTTTTCCCGCTATTGTTAAGTGTTAGGTTGTATGATTTTACTAGTAAGAAGGGCTGGACGGTAGAAGAAACTAATTCATCATTCTCCGCAGAGTTTGAGCATTTTAATGGTAAACATGAGATTCTGCTATCTTTAAAAAAGGGGGAGAAGGTAACGAGTTATCTCTCCTTTACTCAAATAGATGAAGGCGGGTATGGGTATCATATTTTAGATCATAACGAAGAGTATGTAGGGATAAAAGAGTTAGAGGAATCTGAGGAAGAAGGTACACAAGCAATTGAATTTAATGCGGCCCAACCAGGTGTATACAAAATCATCGTAACTGGGGATGAATTGAAAGGAAAAATTGATGTAAATTGGGAAATAGATTAATAGTATTTCCTGTATCTAAATAAAAAGCGCAAGTCCTTTTATATAAAGGGTTTGCGTTTTTGGCGTGTAAGAGGGCATTAGATCAACCAATAGGCTGATTTACATAGGTTATTGTTAAAAAATAGTGAAAATAATTTCCAAAATAGAATAAATAAAGAAAATTATTTACATAAATTATATTACATGCTAAGATTACTGAAAATTAGGTGATTTAGACACCGGTTAATTGGAGGGAATAAATTGATAGAAAAATTCAAAGGTATTTTTCCAGCATTTTATGCTTGCTACGATGATGAAGGTGAAGTTTCTGAAGAGAGAACAAAGAGTCTATGTGAGCACTTATATCAAAAAGGAGTCAAAGGTCTTTATGTTGGTGGAAGTTCTGGAGAGTGTATTTATCAAAATCTTACAGAACGAAAGGCTACGTTGAAATATGTTGCAGATGCCCTTAAAGGAAAGCTTACTTTAATTGCTCATGTTGGTGCACCATCTACGAGAGAGAGTATCATTTTAGCAAAATATGCAGAAGAGTTGGGATATGATTCTCTATCAGCCATTCCTCCCATTTATTTTCAACTTCCAGAGAGTTCTATTTATAAGTACTGGTCAGACATCATTGATTCAACGGAGCTGCCATTCATCATTTACAACATTCCGCAAACAACAGGATATGCACTTTCTATCAAGCTATTTAATCAATTAATTCAGAATCCAAAAGTGATTGGTGTCAAGAATTCCTCAATGCCGGTTATGGATATTGAACGATTTAAAAAGGCAGGAGAAAATAAGATTCTAGTCTTTAATGGACCAGATGAACAATACGTAGCAGGACGATTAATCGGAGCCGATAGTGGAATTGGCGGTACATATGGAGCGATGCCTGAACTTTTTCTGAAAGCTGAAGAGTTTGTCACTAACGGTAACTTTGATCAAGCACGAAACATTCAAACAGATATTAATGACATTATTATTGCGCTGTGTTCGCTTAACGGTTCTATGTATGCTGCAATTAAGGAAGTTTTGAAATTAAAAGGAATCAATATTGGAAGTGTAAGGGGACCGCTGGAGCCAATTTATGGCGATGACTTTACAAAAGCAGAGGAAATCAGCGTTTTAATTGATCAAACAATTGCTAAATACAGCTAACGCTTTCTACTACCTAACGTAAGACTCCTTAGAATAGACTACGGATTGTTTTCCAACAAATTCATGATTAAACACTTTATCTAGGAGGATTAGTATATGAAAAAACAATTTCGCGTGTTAATGACAGCATGTATACTGCTGATTTCTGTTGCATTGGCTGGTTGTTCGGACGATTCAACTGAAAAAAGTTCTGGTAAAGGAACGGTTGAAATTACAGCTTGGTTAACTCCTCAATGGAAAGGTGTTATTGATAGTTCGGAAGAAGGAGCCGATTATGACAGCTTTTTTAAACAAGCGGCAGAAGACTTTAGTGCTCAGTACAAAGATTATGATGTGAAAGTAAATACCCAGGTAATTGCTGGAGATCAACGGGATGAACTTCTGAATGTTAATTTAAATGGCGGCACTCCTCCTAATGTCTTTTTTGAAAGCGTATTCGCTATGGGTGATTATGCTCATAGAGGGGCTCTTGAACCATTGGACGATCTAGTAGATGATGCCTCAAAAGAAGATATTCCAGAGAGTATTTGGGAAAACGTGAAGTTTGGAGAAAACATCTATTTTTATCCTTTCTCACAAAACCCAGGTACCTTAGCTTACAACGCAGATATGTTTAAGGCTGCAGGCCTTGACGAGTTTATTGGTGATGAAAATGAAATTAAAACATGGACGTTAGCAGAATATGAAACCATTCTTAGAAAAATCAAAGCGGATTTGCCGAAGAAGACGTATTCTAATGCGTATCCTATGGGGCTATTTGCCTTAAATAATCAAGCTGATACGTGGAATCTATCGTATCTTAGAATGTTTGGGAATCCTTTCTTCGATGAAAAAGGAAAAATCGTGGTTAATGATCAAGCAGGAGCTAAAGCAACAACTTGGCTAAAAGAAATATACGATGAGGGGTTAACTAACCCAGGCGCTGAGTCAGTTTCTTCAAATGATACAAACGCTATGTTCCAAAACCAACAGCTTGCTATAAACTTTACTAATTCTGTATTGTATTCAAATGCAAAGACGGATATGGAAAGTGGAAAATCACCTAAGTTCGATATGAGACTTGCTAATATCCCATCAGAAAGCGGCGATCCATTAACATTTACTTATGTTACCGGTGCATCTGTCTTTAAATCAGATGATGAAATTAAAACGAAAGTCGCTAAAGACTTTGTGAAATTTTTCTCTACAGATAAAGAACTAGTTAAAGCATCTAAAAACGCTGTGCCGGTTAGAACATCTGTTGTGGAAGAATTTAAGTCAAAACATCCTTTATTTGAGGCCTATGAAGCGAATGCACAATACGTCTTTAATTTCACGGGAAATGTAGCTGGATACAATCAAGTTAGACAAGTGTTATATCCAGAACTTCAAGCTCTTTATACAGGTGAAAAGAAGCCTGCAGACGTATTAAAGGATTATCAAAAGAACGGGAATAAAATAATTGAAGATGCTACAGCAGATTCAATTATCAAGTAATTTCCTTTATGAAATTCATTGTGTAAGCACATAGAAAGGAAAGTTGCTAATGAAAACGGATAGGGTTAGAGAAAATATAACCGGTTATCTCTTTATATTGCCACAGCTTTTACTCTTTTTAGTATTTATCGTTTATCCCGTGTTTGAAGGAATAAGATTGAGTTTATTTAAGATTAGTTATACAGGAGAAACGTTTATAGGATTCACAAACTATATGACATTAATTAAAGATCCTGTATTTGTGAAGTCAACAATGAACACCGTGATCTTTGTTATCTTTATTGTGGCATTAACAGTATTTTTTGCCCTTTTCGTTGCGTCAGCAATTTTTGATAAAAACGCAAAGTATGTTTCGCTGATCAGGGGAAGTTATTATATACCTGTCATGGTCTCAATGGTTGTTATGACAATGGTATGGAGTTTCTTATTAAATCCTAGTAATGGACTTATTCCGCATTTAGCTAGAGAAATGGACATGTCCTCTATCAATTTACTAGGAAACAAAAATACCGTTTTACCGGTCATCATTTTTATAACGTTTGCCATTAATGTAGGACAGGCAATTATTCTTTATATTGCCTCCATGATCGGAGTTCCTAAAGATTTATTTGAGGCAGCTGAAATGGATGGAGCGAGCAGAACGACGGTAATTTTTAAAATACTTGTTCCGCTGGTCAAACCAACCACAACCTATATCATCATTATGAATATCATCGCTGTCTTAAAAATATTTGTTGTTATCCAGTTATTAACTGGCGGCGGACCCAATAATTCATCGAGTACGATGATGTACTACTTGTATAATAATGCGTTTAAATATAATCAGTTAGGCATCGCTTCAGCTGTTGGTGTAATTATGTTCTTA